>NZ_JBIAJH010000025.1:0-132084 GCF_042871845.1 Streptomyces sp. NPDC005533
AAGCGACCGCTCCGATCCCCGCCGCCACAGCGGCATGAGACGGCTCTCAAGAGCCCGTCACTGCGGCTTGACAGCATCATTGGGAATCTCCTTCGCCCAGTACGAGACCAGGCTCGTGCAGACCTGGGCGGGGGAGGAAGGGCTGGCGGAAGGGCTCTGCGAGGCCGCCGCGGGGGGTGGTGCGGAGGAAGAGCATCCGGTCAGGGCGAGCGCCGCGAGGAGGGTGTGGGCGGCGTACCGGGCCGAACGTGGCGTGGTCCCCATGAGGGGAAGGTAGGCGGTCACCATCGGTGACACAACAGATGTCACCGCGAAGCGTGCGGACTGGCGGATTCCGGGCGGTTGCGGGTGGGGCCCGGTCCGGGAACGTGCGCAGGCCCGGTTCCCCCGCCTCCGGGGCGGTGGAACCGGGCCTGTGCAGTCGGGGCCGTGCAGTCGGTTCAGGCGCCCGCGGGGGCCTCGGCGGCGGCGCCGGCGGACTGGTCGACCTCGCGCAGCAGGCAGGTCAGCCGGGCGGTGCAGATCCGCTTGTCCTGCTCGTCGGTGATGACGATCTCGAAGGTGGTCGTCGAGCGGCCGCGGTGCACGGGGGTGGCGACGCCGGTGACGACGCCGCTGCGGGCGCCCCGGTGGTGCGTGCAGTTCAGGTCCACGCCGACGGCGATCTTGGTGATGCCGCCGTGCATCATCGCGCCGATCGAGCCGAGGGTTTCGGCCAGGACGGCGGAGGCCCCGCCGTGCAGCAGCCCGTACGGCTGGGTGTTGCCCTTGACGGGCATCGTGCCGACGACGCGGTCGGCCGAGGCCTCCAGGATGCGGATGTCCATCCGCTCGCCGAGGTCTCCCGCCGAGAACAGCGCGGGGAGGTCGATCCCCAGGGCCGCGTACTCGTCGAGGACCTCCTGCGGGAACTTCACTGCGTGCTGCTCGCCCATGCTCAGGCTCCGTTCGTCAACGCTCGTTAACCTTCTTGTCCTGAGGTCGTTCTATCAGGCCGGTTCGAAACGCACGACGACGGACTTGCTCGCCGGGGTATTGCTGGTGTCCGCGGTGGAGTCCAGCGGGACCAGCACGTTCGTCTCGGGGTAGTACGCGGCGGCGCAGCCGCGGGCCGTCGGGTAGTGCACGACGCGGAAGCCGGGCGCGCGCCGCTCCACGCCGTCCTTCCACTCGCTCACCAGGTCGGTGTACGAGCCGTCGACCAGGCCCAGCTCGGCCGCGTCCTGCGGGTTGACCATCACGACCCGGCGACCGCCGGTGATGCCGCGGTAGCGGTCGTCGAGGCCGTAGATCGTGGTGTTGTACTGGTCGTGGCTGCGCAGGGTCTGCAGGAGCAGCCGGCCCTCGGGGACCTTCGGGAACTCGACGGGCGCGGCGGTGAAGTTCGCCTTGCCGGTGGCGGTGGGGAAGCGGCGCTCGTCGCGCGGGGCGTGCGGCAGCCGGAAGCCGCCGGGGCGGGCCACCTTGGCGTTGAAGTCCTCGAAGCCGGGGATCACGCGGGCGATCCGGTCGCGGATCGAGGCGTAGTCCCGCTCGAACTCCTCCCACGGGGTGGCGGAGGCGGCGCCGAGGACGGCGCGGGCCATCCGGGCCACGATCGCGGGTTCGGAGAGCAGGTGCGGGCTCGCGGGGGCGAGGTTGCCGCGGGAGGAGTGGACCATGCCCATGGAGTCCTCGACCGTGACGAACTGCTTGCCGGAGGCCTGGACGTCCTTGTCGGTGCGGCCGAGGGTGGGCAGGATCAGGGCGCGCCGGCCCGTGACCGCGTGGGAGCGGTTCAGCTTGGTGGAGACGTGCACGGTCAGGGAGGCGCGGCGGATCGCGGCCTCGGTGACGTCGGTGTCGGGGGTGGCCCCGACGAAGTTGCCGCCCATGGCGAAGAGGACCTTGGCCTTGCCGTCGCGCAGGGCCTCGATGGAGCGGACCACGTCGAAGCCGTGCCCGCGCGGCGAGGTGATGCCGAATTCCTTGTCGAGGGCGTCGAGGAAGGCGGGCGCGGGCCGCTCGAAGATCCCCATGGTGCGGTCGCCCTGCACGTTGGAGTGGCCGCGGACCGGGCAGACGCCGGCGCCGGGCCGCCCGATGTTGCCGCGCAGCAGGAGGAGGTTGACGACCTCGCGGATGGTGGCGACGGCGTGCTTGTGCTGGGTGAGGCCCATGGCCCAGCAGACGATGGTGCGCTCCGAGGCCAGGACCATGGCGAGCGCCTGCTCGATCTCCGGCCGGGTCAGGCCGGTGGCGGTGAGGGTCTGCGCCCAGTCGGCCTCCTTGGCGGTGGCCGCGAACTCCTCGTAGCCGTGGGTGTGCTCGCGGATGAAGGCCTCGTCGGTGGCGCCTTCCGTCTCGATGACGAGCTTGTTGAGGAGGCGGAAGAGGGCCTGGTCGCCGCCGATGCGGATCTGCAGGAAGAGGTCGTTGAGGGCGGTGCCCTTGAGCATGCCGAGGGGGGTCTGCGGGTTCTTGAACCGCTCCATGCCGGCCTCGGGCAGCGGATTCACCGAGATGATCTTCGCGCCGGCGGACTTGGCCTGTTCGAGGGCGGAGAGCATGCGCGGGTGGTTCGTACCGGGGTTCTGTCCGGCGACGATGATCAGGTCGGCCCGGTGGAGGTCCTCCAGGGAGACGCTGCCCTTGCCGATGCCGATGGTCTCGTTCAGCGCGGAGCCCGAGGACTCGTGGCACATGTTGGAGCAGTCGGGCAGGTTGTTCGTGCCGAACTCGCGGGCGAAGAGCTGGAAGAGGAACGCGGCCTCGTTGCTGGTGCGGCCCGAGGTGTAGAAGAGGGCCTCGTCGGGGGAGGCGAGGGCGGTCAGCTCCTCGGCGATGATCTCGAAGGCCCGCTCCCAGGGGACCGCCTCGTAGTGGTCGGCGCCTTCGGGGAGGTACATGGGCTCGGTGATCCGGCCCTGCTGGCCCAGCCAGTACCCGGTGCGGCGGGCGAGGTCGGCCAGGGAGTGCTCGGCGAAGAAGTCCGGGGTGACCCGGCGCAGGGTGGCCTCCTCCGCGACGGCCTTGGCGCCGTTCTCGCAGAACTCGGCGGTGTGCCGCTTGTCGCCCTCGGGCCAGGCGCAGCCCGGGCAGTCGAAGCCGTCCTTCTGGTTGACCTTGAGCAGGGTGCGGGCGGTGCGGGCCACGCCCATCTGCTGCTGGGCGATCCGCAGGGTGTGCCCGATCGCGGGCAGCCCCGCGGCCGCGTGTTTCGGGGGCGCGACCTGCGGAGCATCCTGTACCGGATCACCTGCGGGCGGCTTGGTGGCCATGACGCTCCCCTTTGAACAGTCCTGTCGTATACACCGATCCTGTCACGCCCCGCCGACATCGCCGACGGCGGATTTGCCCCTCCGCACAGGCCGTCCGGATTTGTCGGTGGGGGCGCCTAGGATCGGGGGCGTGGCAGAGACAGCATCGAAGAAGACGGACCAGACGACCGCAGCGGACCGCCCCCGCCTGATGCTCATGGACGGGCACTCCCTGGCGTACCGGGCGTTCTTCGCGCTGCCCGCGGAGAACTTCACGACCGCGACCGGCCAGCCGACCAACGCCATCTACGGCTTCGCGTCGATGCTGGCGAACACGCTGCGCGACGAGGCGCCCACGCACTTCGCGGTGGCGTTCGACGTCTCGCGCAAGACGTGGCGCTCGACGGAGTTCCCCGAGTACAAGGCGAACCGCTCCAAGACCCCCGACGAGTTCAAGGGGCAGGTCGAGCTGATCGGCGAGCTGCTCGACGCGATGCACGTGCCGCGGTTCGCGATCGACGGCTTCGAGGCCGACGACGTGATCGCGACGCTGGCGACGCAGGCGGAGGCCCTCGGCTTCGACGTGCTGATCGTCACCGGCGACCGGGACTCCTTCCAGCTGGTGTCCGAGCACACCACCGTGCTCTACCCCACCAAGGGCGTCTCCGAGCTCACCCGGTTCACGCCCGAGAAGGTCGAGGAGAAGTACGGGCTCACCCCGCAGCAGTACCCGGACTTCGCGGCGCTGCGCGGCGACCCGTCCGACAACCTGCCGGGCATCCCCGGCGTCGGCGAGAAGACCGCCGCCAAGTGGATCACCCAGTTCGGGTCGTTCGCGGAGCTCGTGGAGCGCGCCGAGGAGGTCAAGGGCAAGGCCGGGCAGAACTTCCGGGACCACCTGGAGGCCGTCAAGCTCAACCGGGTCCTGACCGAGATGGTCAAGGACGTGGAGCTGCCCAAGGCCCCCGCCGACCTGGTCCGCCTGCCGTACGACCGCACCGCCGTGCTCGGCGTGCTGGACGTCCTGGAGATCCGCAACGCCTCGCTGCGCGAGCGGCTGCTCGCCGTGGACCCCGGCACGGCCGAGGAGGAGCCCCCGGCTCCGGTCGCGGGGGGTGTGGAGCTGGACGGCTCCGTGCTGGGCTCGGGCGAGCTCGCGCCGTGGCTCGAAGCGCACGCGGGCGCACCGCTGGGCGTGTCCACCGTCGACAGCTGGGCGCTGGGACAGGGCAACGTCAGCGAGATCGCGCTGGCCTCGGCCACGGGCGCGGCCGCCTGGTTCGAGCCGTCCGAGCTGGACGAGGCCGACGAGCGGGCCTTCGCGGCCTGGGCGGCCGATGCGACGAAGCCGAAGATCGTGCACAACGCCAAGGGCCTGATGCGGGTCTTCCCCGAGCACGGCTGGAGCCTCGCGGGCGTCACCATGGACACCGCGCTCGCCGCCTACCTGGTGAAGCCGGGCCGCCGCTCGTTCGCGCTCGACGCGCTGTCCAACGAGTACCTGCACCGGGAGCTCCAGCCCGCCGCCGCCGACGGCCAGCTGGCCTTCGGCGCCGACGACACGGCCGAGGCCGAGGCGCTGATGGCGCAGGCCCGCGCGGTCCTCGACCTGGGCGAAGCCTTCACCGACAAGCTCGCCGAGGTGGGCGCCGTCGAGCTGCTGCACGACATGGAGCTGCCGACCTCCGAGCTCCTCGCCCGTATGGAGCGGTACGGCATCGCCGCCGACCGCGACCACCTGGAGGCCATGGAGCAGCAGTTCGCCGGAGCCGTGCAGCAGGCGGTGAAGGAGGCGCACGCGGCCGTCGGCCACGAGTTCAACCTCGGCTCGCCCAAGCAGCTCCAGGAGGTCTTCTTCGGGGAGCTGGACCTGCCCAAGACCAAGAAGACCAAGACCGGGTACACCACGGACGCGGACGCGCTGGCCTGGCTGGCCACGCAGACCGACCACGACCTGCCCGTGATCATGCTCCGCCACCGGGAGCAGGCCAAGCTGCGCGTCACCGTCGAGGGCCTGGTCAAGACCATCGCCGCCGACGGCCGGGTGCACACCAGCTTCAGCCAGACCGTCGCCGCGACAGGCCGGCTGTCCTCCACCGACCCCAACCTGCAGAACGTGCCGGTGCGCACCGACGAGGGCCGGGCCATCCGCCGCGGCTTCGTCGTCGGCGAGGGCTTCGAGTCCCTCATGACGGCCGACTACAGCCAGATCGAGCTGCGCGTGATGGCCCACCTCTCCGAGGACGAGGGCCTGATCGAGGCCTTCGCGACCGGCGAGGACCTGCACACCACGGTCGCCTCCCAGGTCTTCGCCGTGGAGCGGTCCCAGGTCGACGCCGAGATGCGCCGCAAGATCAAGGCCATGTCGTACGGCCTGGCGTACGGGCTCTCCGCGTTCGGTCTCGCCCAGCAGCTGAACATCGAGCCCGCCGAGGCGCGCGGCCTGATGGAGACGTACTTCGAGCGGTTCGGCGGCGTGCGGGACTACCTGCGGCGCGTCGTCGACGAGGCCCGGGCCACGGGCTACACGGCGACCGTCTTCGGCCGCCGCCGGTACCTGCCCGACCTCAACAGCGACAACCGCCAGCGCCGCGAGGCCGCCGAGCGGATGGCGCTCAACGCCCCCATCCAGGGCACGGCCGCCGACATCGTCAAGGTCGCGATGCTGCGCGTGGACAAGGCGATCACCGGGGCCGGGCTGCGCTCGCGGATGCTGCTCCAGGTCCACGACGAAATCGTCCTGGAGATCGCCCCGGGCGAGCGCGAGCAGGTCGAGGAGCTGGTGCGGCGCGAGATGGGCGCCGCCGTCGAGCTCCGGGCCGCACTGGACGTGTCCGTCGGCGTCGGCGCGGACTGGGAGTCCGCCGCGCACTGAGGCCCGTACGGCCAGGGCAGCGCCCGTCCCCGCTCAGCCGGTGGGGACGGGCGTCCGCGTTTCCTCGTCCGTGCGGGCGCCGCGGTCGTCGCGGTGCCGCAGCCGTACGAGCACCCCGTACAGGAGCAGGGCCACGGCGAGGCCGCCGCCCGCGCCGAAGCAGACGGTCGGAATGATGTCGAGCGGCGTACGGATCCGGTCGAAGAAGGTGAAGAAGCGGATCACGCGCAGCGTGACCCCGGCCGCCACGCACCCCACCACCAGGGCGAGCGCGCCCCAGACCTCCGCCCGGCCGAGCACCGGCACCGACGCGGGGGCGGGGGAGGCGGGCAGCCGCCGCAGGGCCGTCACGGTGAACCAGAGCAGCGCGCAGGCCGCGACCGCCGAAGTGCCGTACTGCAGGTACGAGTAGAGGGGCAGGCCGAAGGCGAACGGCTCCTCCAGCTCCGGCAGGGCGTTCGTCCCCCAGCGGTCGCCGTGCGTGAAGCTGTCCCACACCACGTGGGTGAGGGAGCCGACGACGGCCGACACGTAGAACCACGCGGCGAGCGCGGGCAGTCGGCGGCGGGCACGCCACTCCTCGCCGCGCACGAAGGCGTGCACCCTGCCCCGCCAGCCGCGCGGCAGGAGGGCGATCAGCGGCTCGCGCAGCAGCAGCCAGCACCCCACCAGGGCCGCGGTGAGCACGGCGTCCAGGGTGAACACCCCGGCAAGCGAGTGCGTGAAGGCCCCGTAGGCCATGACGCCCTCGACGACCGCGTCCGTGAAGTAGAAGGTGTCCGGTGCGAACGACCCGAGGACCAAGGCCGAGGCGACGAGGGGGCCCCGCGCACGCCCTGTCCGGCGGACGGCCGGAAGGACGGCGGCCGCGTGGCTGAGAGTGAACGGCATGGCACCTCTTCTGGACGTTCTCATGGATGTTCTCGTGGACGGGCCCCCCTCGGCGCCGAGCGGCGCGGAGGATGCGAACCGGTCCGGTGCAGGCCGCCGGGGTCACCAGCCGAAGGCGCCGCCCTCGACGAGGATAAGCAGGCCGATGCCGACCAGGACCAGCGGCAGCAGGATGTGACCCCAGCGTGCGAGGCCCTCGGCGATGACGGGCCGGGTCGCGAAGAACCTGCCCGCAGAGCACCACACGGCCACCAGTACGAGGAACACCGCGGCGTACACGGTCATCCCGCCGGCGCCGGCGGTCGCGAACACGGGCACGTAGACACCGATGTTGTCGCCGCCGTTGGCGAAGGTGACGGCCGCGACCTCCAGCGGGCCCGGCCCGCCCCGCCCGGTCTCCTCCGCCCCTTCCTCCTCGTCCTCGCCGCCGTCCCGGTGGTCCTGCCAGGCCTGCCAGGCGGCCTTGAGGCCCAAGGCCAGCGGCAGCAGACCGAGGTAGGGGAGGGCGGACTCGGGCAGGAAGGTGGCGCCGAACGCGGCGGCCACCGCCACGACGAGGATCGCGGCGAAGCCCAGGTACTGGCCCAGCACGATCCGGCGGGTGGCTCCGGGGTGCCCGGCGCCCTGGGCGAAGAACAGCGCCAGGATCAGGACGTCGTCGATGTTGGTCACGGCGAACAGCCCGGCCGCCTGCCCGATGATGCCCAGCTCCACGTGTGGCCGCTCTCCTTCGACTCGGGTGTCCCGGTGACGCTACCGGCAGTCGAACCCCGGCGACCCAGGGGTCAAAGGCCGTCGCTGTCCACTCTCCTGACTCCCGTGGACAAAGCGACCTACTTCGGGCCAATGCCTCCGACGGGGCCCGGCCGTATGCGTGACCTGCGCACGGACGTGGTGATGTGGTGAATTCCGGCCCCCTTTCCGTGCCCTTTACAGGGAGTTGACGTATGGTCACGCGGACGTCGAGGGGGAGGGGTCCGGATCATGTCGGCTCGAATAATCGGACGCAGGCTGCGCAAGGGGGCGGCAGCCGCCCTGGTCTCCGCGCTGGTGGCCGCCGCGCTCACCGCCTCGCAGGGGCCGGCGGGCGCGGGCGAGGACCACACGGTCGCCGTCGGTGAGGACGAACCGGTCCCCCCGGCGGACGCGAGCGGCGGCGACTCCGACTACATCACCGAACTCCCGCCCCTGGTGGGCCCGGAGCCGCCGGCCGTGGCGCCGGCCGACGACGCGCAGCCGTCGCGGCCGCAGACCCCGGAGACGGCGATGGCGCCGGTGCTCGCCGGGACCGGACCGGCCGAGGGGGCGCAGGGGATACCGGCGAGCGTACTGGCGGCCTACCTGCGCGCGGAGAAGGCCGTGGGGCAGAGCGACCCCGGATGCGGACTGCGCTGGCAACTCCTCGCGGCGATCGGCAAGGTGGAGTCCGGTCAGGCGCGCGGCGGTCAGGTGGACGCGGCCGGGACCACCCTGCGGCCGATCCTGGGGCCCGTGCTCGACGGCAACGGCTTCGCGAACATCTCCGACACGGACGGCGGGGCCTATGACGGGGACGCACGGTACGACCGGGCGGTCGGGCCGATGCAGTTCATCCCCTCCACGTGGGCGGCGTGGGGCCAGGACGCGGACGGCGACGGGCGCCGCAACCCGAACAACGTGCACGACGCGGCCCTCGCGGCGGGGCGGTACCTGTGCGCGGGCACCCGGGACCTGCGGACGGACGCGGACCTGGACCGGGCGGTGCTCTCCTACAACCACTCCACGGAGTACCTGCGGACGGTCCGGTCCTGGTTCACGTACTACCTCAAGGGCACGTACGAGGTCCCGGACCGCCCCGGCACGGCGGCGGGCACCCCCACGGCACCGGCACCGAAGCCCAGCCCGACGCCCACGCCGAAGCCGACCCCCACCCCGACGCCGTCTCCGGACCCCAAGCCCACCCCCACGCCGACCCCCACGCCCACGCCCACGCCCACGCCGACGCCGACTCCCACCCCGACTCCGACGCCGACTCCGACCCCCAGCCCCACGCCGACGCCGACCCCGTCGCCCATACCGACCCCGTCGCCCTCGTCCACGGCCACCACGCCCCCGAAGGCCACCCCGACGCCGAAGCCCACACCGTCCGCCTCAGCCTCAGCCTCAGCCTCCGCGTCCGCGTCGCCGTCCTCCCTCCACGCGGTCCCACTGTTCCCAACGGAGTTGTGACGCCGAGTACTTGAGCGACATAGTGAGGGATCGGACGGGTGGTGGCCGGTGGCGCCCGGGCAGGCGATCGACGGGGGCGGACGGTTGAGCGGGACAGTACCTCGGCAGGCCGACGAGGCGGCTGAGCAGACGGGCGGGGACGGCGCCGCCGCCGCTCGACCGCGCGCCCTGCCGGCGGCGGCCACCGCGGCCCTCGGCGTCCTGCTGCTGGCGGAAGTGGTCCTGCTGTGCGCCGGGTTGCTGAGCCTGTGGCCGATCCTCCTCGCCCTGGTCGCGCCCGGGACGGACGCGACGGCCACGGCGCGCTGGTCGCCCCTGGGCCTGGGGGAATGGGCCCTCACCGCCGATGTCGCCATGCTCCTCGCGGTGATCGTCTGCAGCGCCCTCGGCAGCTTCGTCCACGCGGCCACCTCCTTCGCGACGTACGTGGGCAACCGGCGGCTGTACGCGAGCTGGCTGTGGTGGTACCTGCTGAGGGCGGGCATCGGCGTCGCGCTGGCGTTGCTCGTGTACCTGCTCCTGCGAGGAGGCCTGTTCGCGGGGAGCTCCGGCGCTGGGGCGACGAACCCGTACGGCTTCTCCGGCATCGCCGGACTCTGCGGCCTGTTCTCGAAGCAGGCGACGGACAAGCTGCGCGAGATCTGCGACACGATCCTCAGCACCAAGGGCGACGGCGACCGCGATCGACGGGACAAGCTGGCCGCCGCCGGGCAGCACAGGGACCCGGACCCCGCCGGGCCGTGAGCCGGTCCGGGACGAACCGGACCAAGCATGGGGAAACGCCCTCCGGCATGCGGCTCGCTCGCAGGTCAGGGGGCGCTTCGCGTGATCGGCCGCGCAGACGGTTCTCATCTCGCCTCCACGTTGCTACGGTGCCCCCGCCCTGACGCCCTATCAGATTCCGGAGGCCCGGCATGCGCGCATTCGTCGCCGCCGCCAGCGGGCTCGTCCTCGCGGTGCTCCTCGTCCTCGCCGTCACGGCGTTCGGGGCGCCCGAGGGCAAGACCTCACCCAGGCCCCTGCTCACCACCGCGCCCCCCGCGCCCGGAAAGTAGAGGAGGGCCCGGCCTTGCGACGCAGAGCGAGCCTCGTCCTGCTGGCCCTAGCCGTGTTCTGCGCAGCCTTCGCGCCGCTGCTGCGCTGGTACGCGTACCCCCGCCTCGCCAAGATCCCGCCGAGCCAGTACCAGGAGATGGTCCTGGAGGCGAAGGACGCGACCCTCCTCGACTACGCCGGCGGCATGCAGCCCAAGAAGGTCGACAAGGTCACGATCGTCCAGACCCTCAAGGGCAACGTGGAGGCGTCGCGGGAGATCGAGTCGAGCGCCGGCAAGGACGTCGTCGTCTGGGACACGCTGTCCTACATCATCGGGCCCGACGGCAAGATGGTCTCCCAGATCCCCGAGCGCTACATCTTCGACGCCCACACCCAGGATCCGGTGCACGCCACCGGGGAGATGGTCGACGGGGACGCCGTCAAGCGCGAGGGCATCGAGTTCAAGTGGCCCTTCTTCACCGAGCCGCGCGACTACCTGTACTTCGACGCCCAGACCCGCAGCTCCTCGCCGATCCACTACGTCGGACCGCGCACGTTCAAGGGCATGGACGTCTACTACTTCGAGCAGACGATCCCCTGGACCAAGGTCCCCATGCCGAAGAAGATGCCGATCGAGGGCATCGACCCCACGACGATCGAGGCGGCCACCGGAACCACCCTCTGGTACACCGCCAAGGTGAGGTTCTGGGTCGACCCGGTGACCGGAGCCCCGGTCAACGCCGAGCAGGACATCCAGCAGGAGATGCGCGGCGGCATCGCGGCGGGCGGCCCCGACGGCAAGCTCACCGCCTTCGCCGGGCACGTGACGATGCGCGAGGACTACTCCGACCACACGGTCGACCTCGTCAAGTCCAACCGTACGAAGATCCTCGCGCTGCACACCTACGCGCCGATCGGCCTGACGGCCGGCGGGCTCGCGCTCCTCGGGCTGGCGCTGTGGCTGGAGGCCCGCGGCCGCCGGGTGCGGGAGGAAGAGGAAGAGCAAGAGGAACGAGTGGGAGAAGGGGTCAGCGCCTGAGGCGGGCGTTGGTGTGGCGGGTGGGCTCGGCGGTGGCCGGGTCCTCCGGCCAGGGGTGCTTGGGGTAGCGGCCGCGCAGCTCGGCGCGGACGGCGCGGTAACCGCCCTGCCAGAAGGAGGCGAGGTCGGCCGTGACGGCCGCGGGCCGCCCCGCGGGCGACAGCAGGTGCACCAGGACCGGCACACCGGCCACCTTCGGGGTCTCGGCCAGTCCGAACAGCTCCTGGAGCTTCACCGCGAGCACCGGCTGTCCGTGCTCGGCGGAGTAGTCCAGCCGGATCCGGGATCCGCTGGGCACCTCCAGGCGCTCCGGAGCCAGCTCGTCCAGCCGGGCGGCCTCGCCGGTGGCCCACGGCAGCAGCCGGTTCAGGGCCTGCCCGGCGTCGATCCGCCCCAGGTCCGAGCGGCGCCGGGCCCGCGACAGCTCGGGCTCCAGCCAGTCGTCGGCGCGGGCCAGGAGCTCCTGGTCGTCGGCCACGTCGGGCCAGGGTGCGCCGAGCGTGCGGTGCAGGAAGCCCAGCCGGGCCCGGAGCGCCTGCGCGTCCGGGGACCAGCGCAGCAGGCCGAGGCCCTCGGTGCGGAGCCCGTCGAGGAGGGCGGCCCGTACGAGTGCCGGGTCCGGGGTGCGCAGGGGGCGTACGGCGAGCTCGATCGCCCCGAGCCGTTCCGCGGCGCGGGCGATCAGGTCCCCGTCCTCCCAGCGCACCTCCTCGCCCTCGGTCCACAGATGGGCGGCGGCGGCCCGGGCGGTGTCCTCGTCGATGACGGCGGCCAGCCGGATCCGGGCGGAAGCGGAGTGCGGGGGCCGGTCGGCGACGGCGACGGCCAACCAGGGCGCGCTGCGCAGCCCCGAGCCGTCACCGAGCTCGGCCCCGGTCCCGGAGGCCATGAGGAAGGCCCCCTGCCCCTTGGCCCGGGCGACCCGCTCGGGGAACGCCAGCGCGGCGACGAGCCCGGCGGCGCCGTCGTCCGGCGGGGTGGGGGAGGGCCCTGCAGGGCTGCGTTCCGCGGCGGCGCGCTCCAGGCGGGTGACCTCCGTGCGCCAGCGCGCCGCGTAGGCGTCGGCGCCCCGCCGGGCCTGCCGCCAGGCCGCGGCCAGGTCGTCCCCGTACTCGCGCGGCGGCTCCTCGCTCAGCAGCGCCACCAGCTCCGCCGCCCGACGGGCACCGACCGCGGCCGAGCCGTCCAGCAGGGCGCGGGCCAGCCGCGGGTGCAGCCCCAGCCGGGCCATCCGCAGCCCCCGCGCGGTCGGCCGCCCCGTCGGGGACACCGCGCCCACCGCGAGCAGCACCTCCCGCGCCGCGGCCATCGCGCCGGCCGGCGGCGGGTCCGGCAGCGCCAGCCCGGCCGCGTCCGGATCGCCCCAGCAGGCCGCCTGCAGGGCGAACTGCGCCAGGTCGGCGACGCGTATCTCCGGTGACGGGAACGCGGGCAGCCGGCCGTCCTCCGCCTCGGCCCAGCAGCGGTACACCGCGCCCGGCGCCTCACGTCCGGCCCGGCCCGCCCGCTGGCGCCCGGCCGCGCGGGACGCCCGTACGGTCGCCAGCGCGCCCAGCCCCCGGGCATGATCCACGCGCGGCTCGCGGGCCAGCCCCGAATCCACCACCACCCGGACCCCGGGAACGGTCAGGCTCGACTCCGCCACCGCGGTGGAAAGGATCACCCGGCGGTGGTCCGAGGCGGTCAGCGCCGCGTCCTGCACGGCCGCCGGGGCCCGGCCGTGGACCTGGAGCACCTGCGCGTCCACCCCGCCCAGCTGCCCGGCGACCCGGGCGATCTCCCCCACGCCCGGCAGGAAGCACAGGACGTCACCGTCGCGCTCCGCCAGCGCCCGCCGCACCACCGAGGCCACGTGCGTCAGCTGCGCCGGATCCACCCGCATCCCGTGCGGCGGCCGCACCGGCCGGGCCGGCGGCGCCCAGACCGTCTCCACCGGGTACGAGATGCCCGCGGCCTCCACCACCGCCGCGCCGCCCAGCACCCGCGCCCAGCCGGCGGAGTCCGTGGTCGCCGAGGCCGCCACGAGCCGCAGCTCCGGGCGCAGGGTCGCCCGTACGTCCACGAGGAACGCGGCGACCGTGTCGGCGTCGAGGTGCCGCTCGTGGCACTCGTCCAGGACCACCACGTCGACCCCGGTCAGCTCCTGGTCGCGCTGGAGCCGCTGGAGCAGGACGCCGGTGGTCACCACCTCCACCACGGTGTCCGGGCCGGCCACCCGCTCCCCGCGCACCGTGAAGCCGACCGGACCGCCGACGGCCCCGCCCAGCAGCCAGGCCATCCGCCGCGCCGCCGCACGGGCGGCGATCCGGCGCGGCTCGGCGACCACGACCCGGCGCCGCGGCCCGCCGCCCACCAGCCCCGCCAGCACCAGCGGCACCAGCGTGGTCTTGCCGGTGCCGGGCGGGGCGCAGAGCACCGCGGCGCCGTGGCCGTCCAGCGCGGAGACGAGCGCGGGCACGGCCTCCCGGACGGGAAGCGCGTCGAGGGCGGCCTGCCGGATCAAGGGATCAGTCCCTCTCGCACACGAAGATCGCGGTGCCGGGGATCAGGTTGCCGCGCAGCGGGGACCAGCCGCCCCACTCCTGGCCGTTCCACTCGGGCCACTCCGGCTCGACCAGGTCGACCAGGCGGAAGCCGCCCGCCACCACGTCGCGCACCCGGTCGCCGAGGGTGCGGTGGTGCTCGACGTACACCGCGCGCCCCTGCTCGTCCTGCTCCACGTACGGGGTCCGGTCGAAGTAGGAGGCGGCGACGGACAACCCCTCGGGCCCCGGCTCGTCGGGGAAGGCCCAGCGGATGGGATGGGTGACGGAGAAGACCCAGCGGCCCCCTGGGCGCAGGACGCGGCGCACCTCGCGCATGACGTTGACGGGGTCGGCGACGAAGGGGACGGCCCCGTAAGCGGAACAGGCCAGGTCGAAGGAGCCGTCGCGGAAGGGCAGCCGCCCGGCGTCGGCCTCGACCAGGGGGACGTCATCACCGATGCGCAGGGCGTGCTGGAGCTGGCGGTGGGAGAGGTCGAGGGCCACCGGGCGGGCGCCCTGCGCGGCGAGCCAGCGCGAGCACTGGGCGGCGCCGGCGCCGATCTCCAGGACGTCCTTGTCCTTCAGGGAGGCGGCGGGGCCGAGGAGGGCCGCATCCGCCTCGTCCAGCCCCTCGGGTCCCCATACGAAGCGGTCGTCCCCGAGGAAGGCGCCGTGCTCGCTCTGGTAGTCGTCGGCGTTGCGGTCCCACCAGCTCCGGCTCGCCCGGCTGCTCTCCGCTTCCCCCGCGTCACGCCGTGTGGCCTCGGCGTCTTCCACGGAGCCGGGATCGGCCTCGTACGCGTCTTCGGAGGCGTAGTCCTCTTGGTTCATGGGGCCCGTCGTCGTAGTCTGCGAATGTCTTCGGAAAGTGGCAGGAAGCGTCAGGAACGCGCTTCCGCCCACGAATTGTGCCGGTTATGCGGTGATCCGCCCGGGGTGTGCGCCTTCGCGCATTGACCCTGTCCGGCCGCCCCCGTATGCTACAAGTTGCGCTGCGAGCCTGTGCTCCTCAGACCTAGCAGGCTGCGCTTGTATCTGTTGATGTCCCCTCGGTTTTCGAGGCCCCGCCGCACTCGCGGAACGGGGGTCTCCTTGGCTGTCCGGCTTCGGCAGATGCCGATAAGGGCTCCCGGCGTAGCAGTACCTACGACTTTCTGTCCGTAACCGGAGCCCTTTCCCACATGACGAGCAGCACCGAGACCACCTCTACCACCCCGCAGGTAGCGGTCAACGACATCGGTAACGAGGAAGCCTTCCTCGCCGCGATCGACGAGACGATCAAGTACTTCAACGACGGCGACATCGTCGACGGCGTCATCGTGAAGGTCGACCGGGACGAGGTCCTGCTCGACATCGGTTACAAGACCGAAGGCGTGATCCCGAGCCGTGAGCTCTCGATCAAGCACGACGTCGACCCGAACGAGGTCGTCAAGGTCGGCGACGAGATCGAGGCCCTGGTTCTCCAGAAGGAGGACAAGGAAGGCCGTCTGATCCTGTCCAAGAAGCGCGCCCAGTACGAGCGCGCCTGGGGCACGATCGAGAAGATCAAGGAAGAAGACGGCATCGTCACCGGTACCGTCATCGAGGTCGTCAAGGGTGGTCTCATCCTCGACATCGGCCTCCGCGGCTTCCTGCCGGCCTCCCTCGTCGAGATGCGCCGCGTCCGCGACCTCCAGCCCTACGTGGGCAAGGAGCTCGAGGCGAAGATCATCGAGCTGGACAAGAACCGCAACAACGTGGTCCTGTCCCGCCGTGCCTGGCTGGAGCAGACCCAGTCCGAGGTCCGCCAGACGTTCCTCACCACCCTGCAGAAGGGTCAGGTCCGCTCCGGCGTCGTTTCCTCGATCGTCAACTTCGGTGCCTTCGTGGACCTGGGTGGCGTCGACGGTCTCGTCCACGTCTCCGAGCTGTCCTGGAAGCACATCGACCACCCGTCCGAGGTTGTCGAGGTCGGCCAGGAAGTCACCGTCGAGGTCCTCGACGTGGACATGGACCGCGAGCGTGTCTCCCTGTCGCTGAAGGCGACGCAGGAGGACCCGTGGCAGCAGTTCGCCCGGACCCACCAGATCGGCCAGGTCGTCCCGGGTAAGGTCACCAAGCTGGTTCCGTTCGGTGCGTTCGTCCGCGTGGACGAGGGCATCGAGGGTCTGGTCCACATCTCCGAGCTGGCCGAGCGCCACGTGGAGATCCCGGAGCAGGTCGTCCAGGTCAACGACGAGATCTTCGTCAAGGTCATCGACATCGACCTTGAGCGTCGCCGGATCTCGCTGTCGCTGAAGCAGGCCAACGAGTCCTTCGGTGCCGACCCGGCGTCGGTCGAGTTCGACCCGACCCTGTACGGCATGGCCGCGTCTTACGACGACCAGGGCAACTACATCTACCCCGAGGGCTTCGACCCCGAGACCAACGACTGGCTCGAGGGCTACGAGAAGCAGCGCGAGGCCTGGGAGACCCAGTACGCCGAGGCGCAGCAGCGCTTCGAGCAGCACCAGGCCCAGGTCATCAAGAGCCGCGAGGCCGACGAGGCCGCTGCCGCCGAGGGCGCTGCCGCCCCGGCCGCCGGTGGCAACGCCGGTGCGGGCATCTCGGGTGGTTCGTACTCCTCGGAGTCGGACGAGACCTCCGGCGCCCTGGCGTCGGACGAGGCCCTGGCCGCGCTCCGCGAGAAGCTGGCCGGCGGCCAGAGCTGATCGCAGCGCGCATCACACTCCGGTGTGAGCAGAGCTGAGTTGAGTTGAACGGTGAGGCCCGTCCCCTTCGGGGGGCGGGCCTCACCGCGTTCACCCGTCGGGCCGCCTCGACTCGCCTCCGCCCGCCTCGATCCGCCCCGACCCGTCGTGGATCCGCCGTCGATTCGGCGCTGAACCGTTCGTCGGCCCGTTGCGTTCCTGTGAATACGGCCAACTGGGGAATGGTGACGCCGCCTTGGACGTTCTTGGCAGGGAACGCGGCGAGGAGGAGTGGTGACGGTGCTTGATCCACAGGGTTTGTACGAATGGGATGCCAAGGGCCTGGCGGTGGCCGACCTGGCGGTCGCCCAGGACTCGGCCGGGCTGGTCATGCTGTACCACTTCGAGGGGTACATCGACGCCGGTGAGGCCGGCGAGCAGATCGTCGAGCGGCTGCTGGACACGCTCCCCCACCAGGTGGTCGCCCGCTTCGACGCGGACCGGCTGGTGGACTACCGGGCGCGCCGCCCACTGCTGACGTTCCAGCGCGACCACTGGACGGAGTTCGAGGAGCCCCGGCTGGAGGTCCGGCTGGTCCAGGACGCCACGGGTGCGCCCTTCCTGCTGCTGTCCGGCCCGGAGCCGGACGTGGAGTGGGAGCGCTTCGCCGTCGCCGTCCGGCAGATCGTCGAGCGCCTCGGGGTCCGGCTCTCGGTCAACTTCCACGGCATTCCGATGGGCGTGCCGCACACCCGCCCCGTGGGCATCACCCCGCACGGCAACCGGACCGACCTCATGCCGGGGCACCGCAGCCCCTTCGACGAGGCCCAGGTGCCGGGCAGCGCGGAGTCCCTGGTGGAATTCCGCCTGGCCCAGGCCGGGCACGACGTGCTGGGGGTCGCCGCGCACGTACCGCACTACGTCGCCCGCTCCCCGTACCCGGACGCCGCACTGACGGTGCTGGAGGCGATCACGGCGGCGACCGGGCTGGTCCTGCCGGCCGTGGCGCACGCGCTGCGGACCGAGGCGCACCGCACGCAGACGGAGATCGACCGGCAGATCCGGGAGGGCGACGAGGAACTCGTCAGCCTGGTGCAGGGGCTGGAGCACCAGTTCGACGCGGCTGCCGGAGCCGAGACCCGCGGCAACATGATCGCCGAGCCCGCGGAGATTCCGTCGGCGGACGAGATCGGGCGCGAGTTCGAGCGCTTCCTGGCGGAACGCGAGGGCGAGAACTGACGCCGTGGGCGCCTACCGGACCGCCCGCCGGGGACCGGGGCACAGCCCTTAGGCTGCGGGCATGCTGAAAGTAGGACTGACGGGCGGAATCGGCGCCGGCAAGAGCGAGGTCTCGCGGCTGCTGGCGGGGTACGGGGCGGTCGTGGTCGACGCCGACCGGATCGCGCGCGAGGTGGTGGAGCCCGGTACGCCGGGGCTCGCCGCCGTCGTGGCGGCCTTCGGCGAGTCGGTGCTGACCGCCGAGGGGGCGCTGGACCGGCCGAAGCTCGGATCCATCGTGTTCGCGGACCCGGCGAAGCTCCGGACGCTCAACGCGATCGTGCACCCGCTGGTCGGGGCCCGGTCGGCCGAGCTGGAAGCCGCCGCGGGGGCGGACGCGATCGTGGTGCACGACGTACCGCTGCTCGCGGAGAACGGCCTGGCACCGCTCTACGACCTGGTGGTCGTGGTGGACGCCGCGCCGCAGACGCAGCTGGCGCGGCTGACCGCCCTGCGCGGGATGGCCGAGGAGGAGGCGCGGGCCCGGATGGCCGCGCAGGCCACGCGGGAGCAGCGGCTCGCGGTGGCGACCCTCGTGATCGACAACGACGGGCCGCTGGCGGCGCTGGAGCCGCAGGTGCGCACGGTGTGGGAGGAGCTCACGGCGCGGGCCGCCGCCGGGACCTCCTGACGTGCACCGGGTGACCGGCCGGGCGCCCTGACACGTCCCCTGACGTGTGCTGCGCGGACGTGTGCCCAGACGTGTGCCGCGCGGACGTGTGCCCTGACGTGTGCATGGAATACCGGCCGTGGTGGGGGCGTTGAACGCGGCCGTAGAGGGAAGGATCCAGACCGTGTCCGAAACCACGCGCCCCACGCCGTCCAGCCCGGAAACCCACGTCATCGACTTCCGGGCCGCGGAGCAGCTGCTGGCCGCGCGCGACCCGCGTGGCGCGGTCAAGCTGCTCGACTCGGTCATAGCCGCCCACCCGGAGAACACGGCGGCCCGCCTGCTGCGGGCCCGGGCCTTCTTCGCGGCCGCCCAACTGCGCCCGGCGGAGCTGGAGTTCGAGCTGGTGCTGGAACGCGAGCCGGACAACGCCTTCGCCCACTTCGCGCTGGCCCGTACCCATCAGCGCGCGGGCCGCCCGGAGCAGGCGCGCAAGCACTTCCGCCTGGCCGCGGCCCTCGACCCGCAGCCGGAGTACCTGGCGGCGGCCCGTTTCGACGACCAGGCCTGATCCGGCCGCCCACGGGCGCCCGCCGGCCGCCGCTTCAGCGGTCGCGGGGCGGTTCGTACGGAGGGACGTCGCGGCCGGGCTGGTAGTGCGGCCCCTGCCGGATGTGGCGCACGATCATGACCAGGTCCACGGTCACGACGACCGCCAGGACACCGCAGGCGGCCGCCCATCCGGGACGGCCCGCCAGCGAGAAGGCGACCGTCCCGGCGGCGGCCCAGATCAGCCCCCAGACACCCAGCCAGAACCGCAGCCGCAGCGGACTGCGCGCGGTCACCGGCTCATTCCCGGAACGCATGGAGCATCGCCTCTCCCGTCCATGGTCCCACTCCGGGGCTCCGACCGCCGGGGGCGGCCCGGTGCCCGGCTGGGCCGTCTCTTCCGGATCTTGCCTCGCCGGCAAGATCCGAAAGAGACGACCTAGGGGTTGAGCTTGTTCACGGCCGTCGTGGTCGTCTTCTTGAACGCGGCGACCGGGGCGTGGGACAGGTCGCCCATCTCGCTCCACTTCACGACGGTCACGGTGGAGCCGTCGCGCCCGATCCCGAAGAGGTGCACGCCGGGCTCGGAGTCGGGGATCGAGGCGTGGACCCCGTAGACGTGCGCGCCCTCCTCGACGGCGATCTTCCCGTAGTCGTCCCAGGAGGCGGTGCCGCCCGGGGTCGTCCGCAGCCAGTCGGCGGCGCAGGCCGCGACCTCGCGCTCCAGCCTGCCGACGAGCTCGGCCGCCGCGGAGGGCGAGGCGGACCGTACCGAGACCTGCACGGCTCCGGTGTCGAACTCTGTGCCGAAGGCGCGGTGCCAGCTCCCCGCCGCCGGAAGGACGCCATCCAGGCAGAACGGCGCGGACTCGGGCAGCCCCTTGGTGATCTTGCCCGGGTACCACGCCGAGCCGGGGTGCGGCGGCAGGTCGGTGCCGGCCAGGAAGCCGGGCGGGACGGGCGTCGCGGTGGCGGCCGTCGCGGAGGTCGAGGCGGTCAGGACGAGTGCGGCGGCCGCCGCGACGAGCGCGGCGGCGAGCGTGGCGACGGTGTCGGTGCGTCGGAACATGAACGGTCTCCCCGTGAGTGGTTCGGTGTGCCTGACGAGCCTGTTCCCCGGGCCGCCCCGCCGGCCACGCTTTGGGGCGAAGTCGGGACGCTGGAACGGTCGTACGGGCTGTCACCTGGGGGAACACCCCGGGCATGGAACACGGTGACGGGACGTCGGACGGGGGAACACGGTGAGCGAGGCCGAGGATTTCGCACGGCTGATGCGGGAGCTGAAGGAGCGCGGCGGGCTGAGCTACGGCGCCCTGGCGCGCCGCCTGCACACGAGCACGTCGACCTTGCACCGCTACTGCAAGGGGGATGCGCTGCCCGCGGAGTTCGCGGTGGTGGACCGCTTCGCACGGGCCTGCAGGGCGTCGCCGGGGGAGGCGGTGGACCTGCACCGGGCGTGGCTGCTGGCCGATGCGCGGCGGCGCGCGGGGGCGCCACCGGAGCCGGAGTCGGAGCCGGTGCCGCCACCGCAGCCGGAGCCCGCCGTCGTTCTGGGGGAGCCGGCCGTCGTCGCGCAGCCGGCGGGCGGCGGGCCCTGGTACCGGCGGCGGGCCGCCGTGGTCGCCGCCGCGGGGGTGGCGGCGGGCGCGGTGGCCGTGGCTCTGCTGGCGGCGGCCGGTCCTGAGCCCCGTGCGCCGCGCTCCGGGGCGTGGACGGGCGGGGCGACGGGGTCCGGGCCGGGCGCGACGGCGCCCTCGGCGTCCGCCGGTGCCTCCGGAACGGCGTCCGCCGCGGCCACGGCATCCGAGACCGCGACCGCACCGGAACCACCGCCGCCGGCCGGGGGCCCGGGGACGGCGACCGCCACTTCCTCCACCCCGCCACGGGCGGCCCCGGCCCCGTCGCCGCCTCCGGCGGCCCCCTTGAGGGCCTCGGTGCGGTCGCACGTCTGGACCGCGGGCTGCGACCACGCCTACCTGTCCGAGCGGGGTCCCGGGTCGGTGCCCCCGCCGCCCGTGGAGGCGGACGCGCCCGCCTGGGCGTCGCAACTGCGCGCCGTGCACGCCGGGACGCAGATCGTGGAGGTCACCCTGCACGGGACGGGCCCGGGAGCGGTGGTCCTGGAGGACCTGGAGGTCCGCGTGGCAGGCCGCCGCACCCCGCCGGCCTGGAACGTCTACCAGATGTCGCAGGGCTGCGGCGGGGCGCTCACCCCGGCCGTCTTCGCCGTCAACCTCGACGCGCCGCGCCCGCTGGCCCGCCCGCTCGCCGGGAACGACGCCGGGAGCACGCTGCCCGCCCCCGCCTTCCCGATGCGCGTCTCGGCGGCCGACCCGGTCGTCCTGCGGGTGGAGGCCGTCACCACCGGCTGCGACTGTGACTGGTACCTCGACCTCCGGTGGTCCGGGCCGTCCGGCTCGGGCACCCTGCGCATCGACGACGGCGGGCGGCCGCTGCGCACGAGCGCCGCGCCCGGCCGGCCGGTGTACGGGTACGCGACGGAGCAGGGCCGCTGGGCGCGCTGATCCGCAGCTCAGAGGCGTTGTCAGTGGCCGCGCCTAAACTCGTCGGCAGGGGATGTCAGCAGATCCGCGAGCAGATCGACGGGAAAGCCGGGGGAGGGGGAACACGTGACACCGCAGTGGGAATCGCAGCCACAGTCGGGGCCGGGGTCGCTGTCGGGGCCGCAGCCGCGGGCAGCCGCGCTGCTGCGCCACGCCGCCGTCTTCCTGCCCGCCGCCGTCCCCCGCGAGGGGCGCGTCGCCTTCTGGGCGCCCGACGGGGACGCCCTGCCCGAGGCGGGTACACCGACGCCGCTCACCGTCGTCCGCCCGCACGGCGACGGGGTCCGCAGCCGGACCGTGCCCGCCGTGACCTTCACCGTCGCCTCCGCCCTGCCCCTGCTCGCACGGGCGCCCCGCAGCCCCGCCGCGCACCCCGCCACCCGTGCCTGGGGGACCGCCGCCACGCAGGCGCTCACCCTGGCCGCCCGCGGCCGGCTGCTCCCCGGGCTCACCCCCGAGGGCATGGACGCCTGGCGCGCCGGGCCGCTCGACGCCGCCGACATCGACCACCTGCGCGCGATCGCCGCGGCCCTGCCGCACGAGGGGTACGCCACACCCCTCGCCGGCCGCCGTCCGCTCCAGCTGCCCGAACCGGAGGCGCTGGTCCGCGCGTTCCTCGACGCCGTCGCCGACAGCCTGCCCCGTACCCCGGCCGCGGCCGTGGCCGCCGGGCGGCCGTTCGCCGCGCGGGAGGCGCAGCGGGTGCCCGGCATACAGGACTGGGCCGCGCAGGTCGCGGCCGGTGCCGACGCGGGCGTCGGGATCTCGCTGCGGCTCGACCTGTCGTCCTTCCGCCTCTTCGACGAAGCCGAGGGCGAGGACGTCCGGCGCGCCGGGGCCGCCGTCGTCCAGGTGCACAGCCTCGCCGACCCCACCCTGGTCACCGACGCCGCGCAGTTGTGGGCGGGCACGGCGGCCGCCGGCTTCGGACCCCGCGCCCGGATCGACGCCGTGCTCGCGCTGCGCCGGGCCGCTCGGATCTGGCCGCCCCTGCTGCGGCTGCTGGACCAGCCCGTGCCCGATGCCCTCGCCCTGTCGGACCCGGAGCTGGAGGACCTGCTGGGGGTGGCCGCGAGCCGGCTGGCGGCCGCCGGGGTCCTGGTCCACTGGCCGCGCGAGCTGGCCCGTACGCTGTCCGCGACCGCCGTCGTACGGTCCACCGCGCCCGGTTCCGCGACCGACGGCACCGCCTTCTTCGACGCCGAACACCTCTTCGCCTTCTCCTGGGAGCTGGCCCTGGGCGGGGACCGGCTCACCCCGGGCGAGATGGACGCGCTGGCACAGGCCCACCGGCCCGTCGTGCGGCTGCGGGACCAGTGGGTGCGGGTCGATCCGGAGCTGGTGCGCAAGGCGCGCAAGCGGGAGCTGGGCGTGCTGGACCCGGTGGACGCGCTGGCCGTCGCCCTGTCGGGGACGGCCGAGGTCGAAGGCGAGCCGGTCGAGGCGGTGCCGGTGGGAGCCCTGGCCGCCCTGCGGGAGCGGCTGACGGGGGAGCCGGCCCCGCTCCCGCAGCCCGCCGCCCTGAAGGCCACCCTGCGCGACTACCAAGCCCGCGGCCTGGCCTGGCTGGACCTGATGACCTCCCTCGGTCTCGGCGGCTGCCTCGCCGACGACATGGGCCTGGGCAAGACCGTCACCCTGATCGCGCTGCACCTGCACCGGGACCGGCCCGAGCCGACGCTCGTGGTGTGTCCCGCGTCCCTCCTCGGCAACTGGCAGCGGGAGATCGAGAAGTTCGCCCCCGGCACGCCCGTGCGCCGCTTCCACGGCGGCGGCCGCAGCATCGAGGACCTGACGTCCTGTGAGGGCGGGTTCGTGCTCACCACGTACGGCACCATGCGGGCCAGCGCCGCCCTGCTGGCCGCACAGAGCTGGGGCATGGTCGTCGCCGACGAGGCCCAGCACGTCAAGAACCCTCGTTCGGCGACCGCGAAGGCGCTGCGCACGGTGCCGGCGCCGGCCCGGGTGGCGCTGACCGGCACCCCGGTGGAGAACAACCTCTCCGAGCTGTGGGCGCTGCTCGACTGGACCACGCCGGGTCTGCTGGGGCCGCTCACCGCCTTCCGGGCCCGCCACGCCCGCCCGGTGGAGCACCAGACGGAGGAGGACGGCGGCAACGAGGCGGCCGTCGCCCGGCTGGCCGCGCTCGTACGGCCCTTCCTGCTGCGGCGCAAGAAGTCCGACCCCGGCATCGCCCCCGAGCTGCCGCCGAAGACGGAGACCGACCACCCCGTCTCGCTCACCCGGGAGCAGGCCTCGCTCTACCAGGCCGCGGTGGACGAGGCGATGGCCGTGATCGAGTCGAGCGAGGGCATGGAACGACGCGGCATGATCATGAAGCTGCTGGCCTCGCTGAAGCAGATCTGCAACCACCCGGCGCAGTACCTCAAGGAGGAGCAGCCCAGGATCGGGCACCGCTCGGGGAAGCTCGCCCTGCTGGACGAGCTGCTGGACACGATCCTGGCGGAGGGCGGCTCGGTCCTCGTCTTCACCCAGTACGTGACGATGGCCCGCCTGATCGAGCGGCACCTGTCGGCCCGCGGGATCGCCTCGCAGCTGCTGCACGGCGGGACGCCGGTGCCGCGCCGGGAGGAGCTCGTCGACCGCTTCCAGGCGGGCGAGGTCCCCGTGTTCCTGCTGTCGTTGAAGGCGGCGGGCACGGGCCTGAACCTCACCCGGGCCGGGCACGTCATCCACTTCGACCGCTGGTGGAATCCGGCGGTGGAGGAACAGGCCACCGACCGCGCCTACCGCATCGGCCAGACCCAGCCCGTCCAGGTCCACCGGATCATCGCCGAAGGCACCGTCGAGGACCGCATCGCCGAGATGCTGGAGGCGAAGCGCGCCTTAGCCGACGCCGTCCTCGGCTCGGGCGAGTCGGCCCTGACCGAGCTGACCGACCGTGAGCTGGCCGACCTCGTCTCCCTTCGGAGGCCCGCATGATCACCGCGCGGGACGACCGCCGCCGCACCTTCGAGACCGTGCCCGCCGGGGCGGCGGCCGTGAGCTGGTGGGGCCGGGCCTGGGTGACGGCGCTGGAGGAGGTCTCCCATGACGCGGCGCGGCTGGCCCGGGGCCGTGCGTACGCCGAGGAGGGACACGTCGACGCGGTGACCGTCACGCCCGGCCGGATCGTGGCGTACGTCAGGGGCAGCCGGGCCCGCCCGTACCGCACGGAACTGACCCTGCCCGCCTTCGCGGAGGCGGAGTGGGACGAGCTCCTGGAGGCGGTCGCGGCCGACCCCGGCGCGCTCGCCGCCCTGCTGGAGCGGGAGGTTCCGCAGTCGCTCGCGCAGAGCGTCCTGCCCGGCGCGGGCGAGCTCGTCCCGCACTGCTCCTGTCCGGACTTCGGGCGTCCGCCGTGCAAGCACGCGGCGGCCCTCTGCTACCGGGCGGCCCGCCTCCTCGACGAGGACCCCTTCGTCCTGCTGCTCCTGCGCGGCCGGGGCGAGCGGGAGCTGCTCGACGAGCTCACCCGCCGCAACGCCGCCCACGCCGCGCGTGAACAGCCCGACGCGACGCCCGGCTTCCCGGGTGTGCCGGCCCGGGCGGCGCTCGCCCGCACCGGCCTGCCGCCGCTGCCCGCGCCGCTCCCGGCGCCCGCAGCCGCAGGCCTCCCGCCCGCGTACCCGGCCGATCCGGCCGCCCCGGACCCGCTGGCCCTCGACCAGCTCGCCTGCGACGCGGCGGCCCGCGCCCTGGCCCTCCTCACCACCGGCGAGGACCCGATCGCGGGGCTCGACCTCTGGCAGGACGCCGTCCGGCTCGCCTCCGCGCACCCCACGGCGGGCTTGACCGGCACGGCCCGCACCCTCTACCGGGACCTGGCCCGCGCCACCGGCCGTACCCCCACCGACCTCGCCAGGGCCGCCACCGCGTGGCGCCAGGGCGGCCGGCCGGCACTGGCCGCCCTGGAGGAGCCCTGGGACCCGCCGGCGGGCCCCTTCGACCGGGCCCGGCCGGCCCTGCTCGCCGCGGGGCAGGGTTCCTTCCGCCCGGACCGCAACCGCCTGACCACCCACACCCGCCAGCTGCGCCTCGGCCGCGACGGCCTCTGGTACTGCTACGAGGACCGCCTGGGCGACAACGACTGGTGGCCCAGGGGCCGTCCCTCCGCGGACCCGGTCACCGCTCTGCTGGGCTGAGCCCGGCCGCCCAGCGCGTCAATGTGGTGAAGTCGCGGTCTCGCAGACCGTGCCGGGGATGGATGCGCAGGAGGAGGGCGGGGGCCGGGGAGTGGGCGGCGACCCAGGCCCGGTCACGGGAGTTGATCATGTCGTCGACCCACGCGAAGGGGCGCCCCGCCGCCCAGTCGACGAGGTGCCGGGTCTTCCAGGAGAGGCCCTCGGGGTCCTCGACGAAGAGTTCCGGCCAGTCGATGACGGACAGGTCGCCGGGGAGTCCGATGTGCGGGGCGATCAGTGTGTTGGCCTGATGCGTCCAGGCGGTGGCCCAGGCGAGTTCGAAGGGCAGCGCCGACAGGCGGGCCCCGTGGGACGGGTGGAGGCGGACCCGCGCACCGCGCCGGGCGCTGCGCGAATCAGGGTCGCGGTAGGACAGCCAGACGTCCGGCCGCATCCGGTGGCTGCGGTAGCCGCGCAGGCCGGCCAGGGGCGAACGGAAGGGATTGAGCGGGCCGTCCACGTCGAGGAGGAGCAGCGGGCGATCAGTCATGCAGTAGGCAATACCCAGTACACGATGGAGTGAAATGCCTACCGGCTCTATAACCCGAATGGGTTTACCGCGTTATCTCCGGTGCGGGTGCAGCACCCGCTGAATCCTCCGGAAGGCAGGGAAACTCATGCGTCACAGTCGTCGGAATGGCTTGATCGCGGCGGTGGTTGCGGGAGGTGGACTGGCGGTCGCGGGCGTGGGCGGCTTCGCCCACGCCGATGCGGACGCGGCCGGCCGGGCCGAAGGCTCGCCCGGACTGCTGTCCGGGAACCTGGTGCAACTGCCCGTGCACGTCCCGGTGAACGTGTGCGGGAACACCGTGAGCGTGGTCGGCGTGCTCAACTCGGCCGCCGGGAACCGCTGTACCAACGAGACACCGGGAGGCGGTGGCGGGCATTCCGGGCAGGGGACCTCGGCGCCGACGTCGAAACCGGGAGCGGGAAACGGGGGAGGTGCCGTGGCGGAGGGGCGCGGAAAGGATTCGCCCGGAGTGCTGTCCGGCAACGGCCTGCAGCTTCCCGTCGACCTCCCGCTGAATCTCAGCGGCAATTCCGTGAGCGTCGTCGGCGTCGGCAACTCCTCGCACGGCAACACCTCCGTCAACGGCGAGGAACCCACCGGTGGCAAGCCCGCCCAGCCGCCCGTCAGCCAGCCGCCCGTCACCGTACCGCCCGTCACCGAACGGCCGGTCACCCCGCCCGCACCGCCGCGGCACACCGAGGCCCTCGCCCACACCGGGGCCGACGGCCTCGGATACCTGCTGCCCGGCAGCGGAGCGCTCCTGCTCGGCGGCGTCCTCCTCTACCGTCGCTTCCGCGTCAACTAGTCGCTGTACGCCACCCGTCGAGGATGGCGTCGATCCGTGGGGCCAGCCGGGCGCGGGCCGCGAACCGGGGGACGCCCGCCATCAGCAGCGCGTCGTACTCGGTGTCGGTGTGCCGCACCGCCGCCCGCACCGCGACCGAGACCGCCGACGCGTCGAGGGCCCGGCCGGCCGCGGTGCGGCCCACCCGGCCGCTGCCGCGCAGCGAGGCGTGCAGGGCGATCGCCACCGCCCGATCGGCCGGACACCCGGGGAACAGCCGCACTATCTCGGCGGCGAAGGCCGCCGTGAACCGGGTGTCCTCGGCCGCGCGGCGCAGCCGGTCCCGCTCCCGCCGGCGCGCCCGTGCCTCGGAGTCCGCGAGACAGTCGCGCTCCGCCCGGGCCAGGGCGGCCTCCTCGACGAGGAGCCCCAGGCGCTCGTACCGACGGCGACGCTTGTGGAAGCGGACGACGACGGCCGAGAGCGAACTGGCCTCACGTGACCGGCGGGTCAGCGCGGCGTCCCCGCGCGGCAGGTAGACCAGATGCCCCAGATCCGCGCAGTCCAGACAGCGCGGCACGCCCGCCTCACGCACGAGGTGCCGGAGCGGGCCCTGCCGGCACTCGGCGCAGTGGATCTGCTTCAGAGACTCGAAAACCACCAGGCTCATGCAGGTGTGATACCGCCGCATGGGCCTCATATCACCTGGTGGGGCAGGGCGGTTGATGTTTCACCAACTCTTCCTGGATGCCGGGACGCCTTCTACCGTGGGGCCGTGGGCCGGAGGCCGGTCCACGGAGGAGGACTCATGGGTGGACGGCAGGCGACGACGGCGCGGCCGGGCAGGGCACGTGGTGCCGCGGCCCCGTCGGGTCGGAAGATCGTCATCCCGCCCGGCGGGTGCACCGGCTGGCACTTCCACCGGGTCCGGCTGGACGCCGTGGTGCTGGCGGGGACCCTGACCCGCGTCCTCCACGACCGCACCGTCGAGGTGCATCGGGCGGGGACCACCTTCGTGGAACCCGCGGGCATCGGGCACGTCCACCTGGGCCACAACCTCGGCACCGAACCGGTCGTGCTCTACGTGACCCCCGCGCTCCCCGAAGGAACGCCCTTCGCGATACCCACGCCGGCCCCCACCGGCGCCACCCCGGCGGCCTGCCGGTCACACCAGCCGTCGTATCTCTCCGCGGACCCGGTAGAAGCCACCTGAGGCGGCGTGCAGCCCCTCGACCACGTACCGGGCGCCCGGCTCCCGTATCCCGCGGGGGAACTGCACGTTCCACGAGGGCTCGAAGCCGTCCGACACCACCTGCACCCGCGTCCGGCCGCCCTGCCGGACGCACTCCACCACCACACCACCGGCCGGCTCCGCGGCCACCACGGCCAGCGAAACCGTCGCCACGGCCGAGGCCGACGCGGCCGGGGTGAACACCGGCAGCGCCGCCGCCGACTTCACGTCGACGGGAGCCGGCACCGAGCCCTGCTGGGCCGCCGCGATCGCCTGCCCGCTCGCGTCCACACAGACCAGCGAACCGTCCGTGGTGACCAGGTACAGCCGCTCGTCCAGATACTGCATCGACAGCGCGGACCCGCTGCCCGTGCCCAGCTTCCACAGCCGCTGCCCGTCGGCGTCGAAGCAGTACACCGAGGAGGAGAGGTCACCCGCGAAGACGTGCCGCCCGTCCGGCGAGGTCGCGCACGAGTACACCGCCGCGTCGCACCGGTAGGTGGCCTCCACCGCGCCCGTCGCCTTCGACAGCCGCTGCACGGTGTTCCGCCCGGTGCCCGCGTACACCGCGCGGTCCTCCTGCCAGCCGAACAGCACCGAGCCCTGGGTCGCGGTGTGCCACAGCTCCCGGCCGCCGTCCGGCGCGTACGCCGTCACCCCCTTGCTGTGCCCGTGGTAGACGGCGTCCGCGTCCGCCCGGACCATCCACGCGTTCGAGCCGGCCGAGCGCCTCGACCACTGGAACTCGTCCTCGTGGTCGATGACCGTCAGCCCGCCGTTGCGGTCCGAGACGTTCAGGACGCCCTCGCGGATGTCGAGCCAGAAGATGTCCACGTCCTCCGCGATGTCGTACGCACCGAAGGGAACCTTCGACGACAGGTCGTACACCGTGCCGTCGTCACAGCCCGCGTATATCCAGAACTCGTCCGCCACCAGGCACTTCACCCCGTCCGGAAGCGAATACCGGGCCAGCACCTCGCCGCCGTGGCTCAGCGTGTACACGTCGCCGGCCTGGTTGCCGACCCAGCAGCGGTCCTCGTCCACGTGGATCCCGAAAGCGGCGGAGCCGGTGCGGAAACGCCACAGCACCGGCGCCACCGCCCGCGCCGTCGACGGCGCCGACGTCACCTGACGGCGGGTCACCGAGCGGGCCGCGCGCTGCCCCCGCACCGCCGGGGCGTACCCCTTGCGGACCTTCTCGCCGATCTTCTTCGCGGCGGCCGCCCGAGCCTTGTCGGCGGTCGGGAACGAGGAGCTCTGCACCTGGCCGTCCGCGCCGATGCGTCCGTACCGCACGGAGACCGCCGTGCCGTCCACGGTCACCTCGTAGAACTTGTGCGCACCGCCGTCGTCCTGTGACAGCTCCAGATACGTCGTCTCCCGAGCCATGACAAACCCCTCCCCGAAGGCCGGGCCGCCGGCTCCGTTTTTGCCGGTGATCCCTCGTGAAAAACGCTAAGTCCCACCACTGACAATGGGCCGGTGAAGTGGGAAGCGATCACATGGCAGCGGATGGCCGAGCGGCTCGCCGGTCATCTCGACGACCCCGAGAACCGGCCCGAGCAGGGCAGTTGGCAGCGGGTGGGCATCGACGGAGCGCCGGCCGCCGGGACCGGCGTGCTCGCGGAGGAGCTCGCGGAGGCGTTGCGGAGGCGAGGACGGCCGGCGCTGGTGGTGGCGACGGAGGGGTTCCTGCGGCCCGCCTCCCTCCGCTTCGAGTTCGGGCGGCAGGACGTGGACTCGTACCTCGACGGCTGGTACGACACGGCCGCGCTGTGGCGGGAGGTGTTCGGCCCGACCGATCCCGGCGGGACCGGGCGGGTGCTGCCGGACCTGTGGGACCCGGTGACCGACCGGGCGACGCGCAGCCCGTACACCGAACTCCCGGCCGGCGGGGTGCTGCTGGTGCACGGTCCGCTGCTGCTCGGGCAGTGGTTCCCCTTCGACCTGAGCGTCCACATCCGGCTGTCGCCCGGGGCGCTCGGCCGTCGGACGGAGGAGTCGCAGCGGTGGACGGTGGCGGCGTTCGCGCGGTACGAGGCGGAGGTGGATCCGGGGGCCGGCGCGGACGTGGTGGTGCGGGCCGATGACTCCAGGCATCCCGCGTGGACCGGGGTACGGGTTCCGGGGCGGTGACGCGGGGTCCGGACCCGGGTCCCGGTCCGGGGGCGCCGACCCCGGCGGGGCGGGAGTGGGGCCGCTACGGGCGGCCGCCCACCCGGGCGACCGAGAGCGCGGCGGTGCGGCAGCCCGCCCGGGCGGCTTCCGCGGGGGTCGCGCCCTGCAGCCGTGCTGCGAGGAAGCCGCCGGTGAAGGCGTCCCCGGCGCCCGTGGAGTCCACCGCTTCGGCCGGCTCGGCGGCGACCTCGGCGGTGATCCGGCCGCCCTCGGCGACCAGGGCCCCGGCCGAGCCCAACGTCACCACCACCAGCGGTGTCCGCCGGCTGAGCTCCGCCGCCACGCGGGCCACCCCGGCCGGCTCCGGCAACCCCGCCAGCAGCCGGGCCTCGTCCTCGTTGGGCAGCAGGACCTCCGCCCCCGCCACCGCGTCCAGGAAGCGACGCGGGCCCAGGGCGGCCAGGAATCCGGCCGAGGCGGGGTCCACGCTCACCGGCACCCCCCGGGTCCGGGCCGCCCGCAGGGCGACCAGGGCGAGCTCCCGGCTGCTGTCGGCGAAGAACAGGTAGCCGGACAGGTGGAGGTGGGCCGCCCCGTCCAGCAGCGACGGGGCCCAGTCGGCGGGGCACAGCCGCAGCGAGGCCCCGCTGTCGGTCAGGAACGTGCGCTCCGCGTCCTTGCCGACCAGCGCGACCACCGTCCCGGTCGGCTCCTCCGGGTCGATCACCAGCCGCGGCCGCACCCCCGCGTCCACCAGCGCGCGTTCGTGCCACCGCGCCGACTCGCTGCCCACCCGCGCCAGGAGGCGTACCTCCGCGGTCCCCGTACGGGCCGCCCAGCAGGCGGCGTTGGCTCCGGCGCCGCCCGGGAGGGTGCGGACGCGGGCGGCCGTGTCCGTGGCCGGGGCGAGCGGCTCCGGATGTATCGCCACGACGTCCGTCACCACGTCCCCGACGACGACCAGCGCTCCCGGCACGGTCATCCCCGCGCCGCCCAGGCTCCCGCGATCCGGGCCCCGAGCCGCACGTTGCCGCGCACCGCCGCCAGGTTGGCCTCCAGGGATGCGCCGTCGGTGGCCCGCACCAGGAACCCCAACAGGAACGGGGTCACCGCCTGCCCCGTGATCCCCCGCTCGCGGCATTCCGCGAGCGCCTCCGCCAGCACCCGGTCGTGCAGCTCCGGGTCCAGCTGATCGGCCTCGGCCACGGGATTGGCCACCAGCAGCGCCGACTCCGCTCCGCCCAGCGCGTCCTGGGCGGCCATCACCGCCGCGACCTCCTCGGGCCGGTGCACCGTCCAGTCCACCGGTTCGCCGGAATCGGCCAGGTAGAACCCCGGGAAGCGGTCGGTGCCGTACCCGAGCACCCCTACCCCCAGCGTCTCCAGCCGCTGCAGCGTGGCCGGCACGTCCAGGATCGACTTCACCCCCGCGCACACCACCGTGATCCGCGTCCGCGCCAGCAGCGCGAGGTCCGCCGACTCGTCGTGCGTCTGCGCCCACTCCCGGTGTACGCCGCCCAGGCCGCCCGTGGCGAAGACCCGCAGGCCCGCCCGCGCGGCCAGGAAGGCCGTCGCGGACACCGTCGTCGCGCCGGTGGCCCGTGTCGCCAGCGCGGGGGCCAGGTCCCGGTGGCCCAGCTTGCGCACGCCGTCGCCGCCCGCGATCCGTTCCAGCTGCGCCTTGTCCAGGCCCGCGTACGCCACCCCGTCCACGACCGCCACCGTCGCCGGAACGGCGCCCTCCGCGCGGACCAGTGCCTCCAGTTCGAGGCCCACGGCCAGGTTGCGGGGGCGCGGCAGGCCGTGGGCGAGGATCGTCGACTCCAGGGCCACCACGGGCCTGCCCCGGGCGAGTGCGTCGCGTACCTCTTCCGACAGGACCGGTACGCCCGACTGGGGTGCGGTTGCTGTGTGCTGTGACATGTCCCCATCCATGGCACGGGATTGACGCCCCCAAACGCACTCCCGCCACACCCGTCCCAACCTGTCCGAGTAGCGTCCCCCATCGACCCACGCGGGCCGGCCCGACTGGACAGGGTGACTCGTGGGCCGGGCCGTTCCTGGACGCTGTGATCACCGCGCCGCGGGGGCGGGCCGGTCTAGGCTGGCGCGCCATGAGCACCAGTGATCACTCCGCCGCCCCCGGCTCCGCCCCCGGCTCCGCCCCCGGCCCCGCCTCCTTCTCCGTCTCCGTCGCCGACGTGGAGCTGGAGCCCGAGGACCTCGACCCCGACCAGATCGTCTCGGGGGAGCCCGTCGTGACGGGCAAGGTGCTCTGGGAGTCGCCGGACGGCAGCCAGGTGCGCGGGATCTGGCAGATCACCCCGGGCGTGGTCACCGACACCGAGGCCGACGAGCTGTTCGTGGTCGTCAGCGGCCGCGCCACCGTCGAGGTCGAGGGCGGCGAGACCCTGGAGGTGGGTCCGGGCTCCGCCTGCGTCCTGCGGGAGGGCGACAAGACCACCTGGACCGTGCACGAGACGCTCCGCAAGGCCTACCACATCAGCTACTGAGGCTGACGCTCCGGCCGCGGCGGCCCCGTCAGCCGCCGGCCGCCTTCGCGACGACGGGGTGGCGGCGCGCCGTGAACAGCGCGAGCGTCGCCATCGGCAGCAGCAGCGCGGCACCGACGACGTTCAGCCAGCCGTAGCCCGCCTGGGCCATGACCAGGCCCGCGGCCGCGCCGCCCACCCCGGCGGACGCGTTCATCGTGAGGTCGCTCAGACCCTGGACGGCGGCCCGCGCGGGCTGCGGCACCGAGTCGGTCAGCAGCGCCGAGCCGGACACCATCCCGGCGGACCAGCCGAGCCCGAGCAGGAACAGCCCGACCATGCTCCGGCCGTGGCTGGGCCCGGCCGTCCCCGCGAGCAGCGCGGCGACCGACAGGAGCCCGGCGGCCAGACCGATCACGGACAGCCGTCCGAGCCGGTCCGCGAGCCACCCCATCAGCGGGGAGAAGGCGAACATGCCCGCGATGTGGATGCTGATGACCAGCCCGATGAGCTCCAGGCCGGCTCCGTGATGGCCCAGGTCCATCGGGGTCATCACCATGATCGAGACCATGACGGTGTGCGACACGGCGACGGTGACGAGCGCGAGCCGGGCCCGCGGGGAGGCCTTCACGGCGGCGAACCCGGCCCGCAGCGAGCGGCCCTCGCGGGTCTGCTCCGCCGGAGCGGCGAGCGCCCGGGCCGTCAGCAGCGGGTCGGGGCGCAGGAGTGCGCCGATCAGCGTGCCGGTGAGCAGGAAGACGGCGGCGGCCCACACGAAGGGGCCCGCCGTCTCGGGTATCGCGGTCCCGGCGAAGCTGCGGCTGGCCGGCGCGGAGAGGTTGGGACCGAGGACCGCGCCGAGGGTGGACGCCCACACGACGACGGAGATCGCCCGGGCCCGGCGGTCCGGGGCGGCGAGGTCCGCGGCGGCGAACCGGGCCTGCAGGTTGGCGGAGGAGGCGGCGCCGAAGGCGGCCATGCCGAGCAGCAGCAGCGGGAAGTTCCGGATCGTCGCGGCGAGGACGACGAGTCCCGCCCCGACGGCGCCGATCGCGTAGGCGAGGACCAGGCCGGGCCGCCGGCCGCGCGCGGTCATCAGGGCGGCGAGCGGCAGCGAGACCAGGGCGGTGCCGATCACCGCGGCGGTGGAGGCGAGGCCGGACAGGGCCTCGGTGCCGCTGATCTCGGTGGCGAGCACGGGGGCCAGGGCGATGCTGATGGGCACGCCGAGCCCGCCGAGGATCTGGCCGGCGATGAGGACCCAGGAGGTGCGCCGCTGCAGCCGGACCACGTCCGGGAGGTCGAGCGGGGGAGCCGGCCGGTCCGTGCCGGGGGAGGCCGTCATGCCGCACCCCGCTTCGGCGGGTGCGTGACGCGGGGCCCGGAGGGCGCGGGGGAGCCGGGTGCGGCGGCAGCAGTAGTCACCGCCGCAGTGTGCCACCCCTTACCGTCCGGCGGAACCGTCCCTGCGTGCCGGTCGGCCCGCAGGTCAGGGCGCCGATCAGAACAGCGGTTGCGGAAGCACGCCCTCCAGCGCGAGCAGCTGCCGCTTGGTCTCCACCCCGCCGCCGAATCCCCCGATGCCCCCGTCGTTCTCCACGACCCGGTGGCAGGCCACCACCAGCGGCAGCGGATTCGAGCCCATGGCGTGGCCCACGGCCTGGGCGGCGCCGGGCTGTCCGGCGCGGGCGGCCAGTTCCCCGTAGCCGACGACCGATCCGTACGGCACGGTGCGGTCCAGCTCCCGGAGCACCTGCCGGTTGAACCCGGAGCTGAGCCGCCAGTCCAGCGGCAGCTCGAAGCGCCGCAGCGTACCGGCGAAGTACGCCTTGAGCTGGCGTATGGGCTCGGCCAGCAGGACCTCCTCGCCCGGCGCGGGACGGCGCGCGTCGGCGCCCAGCCGGGAGACGAGCGGGCCGATCATCTTCTCGACCCGGTCCGGGGTGGCGTGGAACTCGACCCGGACCAGACCCTCCGGTGTCGCGGCCAGGAGCAGGGGACCGATGTCGCTGGCGACGACGGTCCATTCGAGGTGCGGCCCGCGGGGCCGCTCGGTGGTGTCCACCCGTCCACCGTACGGCTCCCCCCTGACAACGCCGGCCGCTTCGGCCACGACGCCCCCCTCACCCGCACCGCCCACGCCCGTGGCGGCACGTCGGCGGGCTCAGAACCCGCCGACCGCCTCCTGCACCACGTCCGGGGCGTTGGTGATGATCCCGTCCACGCCCATGTCCTGGACCTTCCGGGCGGTCGCCGCGTCGTCCACGATCCAGGTGTCCACCTCCATGGCCTTGCCGTGGGCGCCCAGCAGGCCGTGCACGGCCGCGACCCAGTCGGCCGAGATCGTGGTGTGCCAGGGGTTGATCCGGTCGGTGAACTCCGCGTACAGCGGCAGGTCAGCCACGGTGGGGGTGCCGAGGAAGGCCGTCAGCAGGTCCGGGCGCAGCCGGTGCACGACGCGCACGCTGTCGGCGCTGAAGCTCTGCACCACCAGGCGCTGCGTCACGTGCCGCTCGTCGAGCCAGCCGGCGTCGCCCAGCACCTTCAGGGTCTGCTCCTCGATCCCCGGGTAGAGCTCCGGCTTCTTGATCTCCAGCAGCAGTTTCTGCTGGTTGCGCCTTACCCGGTTGAGGTACTGGCGCAGGGTCGGCACGCGGGCGCCCGCGTACTCCTCGCCGAACCAGCTGCCCGCGTCCAGCCGGGCGATCTCGGCCGCCGTGAAGTCCTTGATCTTCCAGGGGGAGCGGTCGGGGAACACCTGTTCGACGTTCGTGGTCCGGGCCAGGGTGTCGTCGTGGATCACCACCAGCACGCCGTCACTGGTGCGCTGCACGTCGTTCTCGACCCAGTCGATGCCCAGCCGCATGGCCAGGTCGATCGCGGCCAGGGTGTTCTCCGGGGCGTACGCCGAGGCCCCCCGGTGGGCGTACACGACAGGTTCCCCCAGCGCCGCCCGGTCGGCGGCGGATCCGGGGCCGCTGGCGGCGTACGAGGCCGTCCCGCCCAGCAGGGTGAGGGTGAAGCCCAGGAATGCGGCGGCGGCCGCGGCGGCGGGTCGGACGTACATGTGCGTTCTCCTCGGGTCGTGAGCCCTGTTCCTGCGTCAGACGGGTGCGGAGCGGCAGACGTTGTGGCGATGCACTTCACGGCGATCATGGGGTTGAAGATCACCGAGCCGCCACCGAACTACGACAAACGGACCAGAACGAATGACGGGGCTCCAGGGCGTCCGGAGCCGCCGGAGCGCGCCGCGGCCGGGCTGGGACGCGTGAGTGTCAGTGGGGGGTCGTACGGTTGACCCATGCGGCCCGTATCGAAGATCGAACGCACGGTGGCGCCTTTCGAGGTCGTCAGCCCCTACCAGCCCAGCGGCGACCAGCCGGCGGCCATCGCCGACCTGGAGAAGCGCATCCGCGCAGGTGAGAAGGATGTCGTCCTGCTGGGTGCGACAGGCACCGGCAAGTCGGCGACCACCGCCTGGATGATCGAGAAGCTTCAGCGCCCCACCCTGGTCATGGCGCCGAACAAGACGCTCGCCGCCCAGCTGGCGAACGAGTTCCGCGAGCTCCTGCCGAACAACGCCGTCGAGTACTTCGTCTCGTACTACGACTACTACCAGCCCGAGGCGTACGTACCGCAGTCGGACACGTACATCGAGAAGGACTCCTCGATCAACGAGGAGGTGGAGCGGCTGCGCCACTCCGCGACCAATTCGCTGCTCACCCGGCGCGACGTGATCGTCGTCGCCTCCGTCTCCTGCATCTACGGCCTCGGCACCCCGCAGGAGTACGTCGACCGGATGGTCTCCCTCAAGGTCGGCGAGGAGATCGACCGGGACCAGCTGCTGCGCCGCTTCGTCGACATCCAGTACACGCGCAACGACGTGGCCTTCACCCGCGGCACGTTCCGGGTGCGCGGCGACACCATCGAGATCTTCCCGGTCTACGAGGAACTGGCCGTCCGCATCGAGATGTTCGGTGACGAGATCGAGGCCCTCTCCACCCTCCACCCGCTGACCGGCGAGGTCATCAGCGAGGACCGCGAGCTGTACGTCTTCCCCGCCAGCCACTACGTCGCCGGCCCCGAGCGCATGGAGAAGGCGATCAACGGCATCGAGGCCGAGCTGGCCGAGCGCCTCGCCGAGCTGGAGAAGCAGGGCAAGATGCTGGAGGCGCAGCGGCTGCGCATGCGCACCACGTACGACCTGGAGATGATGCGGCAGATCGGGTCCTGCTCCGGCATCGAGAACTACTCGCTGCACATGGACGACCGCGAGCGCGGCTCCGCGCCGAACACCCTCATCGACTACTTCCCGGAGGACTTCCTCCTGGTCATCGACGAGTCGCACGTGACCGTGCCGCAGATCGGCGCCATGTACGAGGGCGACGCCTCCCGCAAGCGGACCCTCGTCGACCACGGCTTCCGGCTGCCGTCCGCCCTCGACAACCGTCCGCTGAAGTGGGAGGAGTTCCAGGAGCGCATCGGCCAGACCGTCTACCTCTCCGCGACCCCCGGGAAGTACGAGCTCTCGCGCGGCGACGGCTTCGTCGAGCAGATCATCCGCCCCACCGGCCTCATCGACCCCGAAGTCGTGGTCAAGCCCACCGAAGGGCAGATCGACGACCTGGTCCACGAGATCCGGCAGCGGGTGGAGAAGGACGAGCGGATCCTCGTCACCACCCTCACCAAGAAGATGGCCGAGGACCTCACCGACTACTTCCTGGAGCTCGGCATCCAGGTCCGCTACCTGCACAGCGACGTGGACACCCTGCGCCGCATCGAGCTGCTGCGCGAGCTGCGGGCCGGCGAGTACGACGTCCTGGTCGGCATCAACCTGCTCCGCGAGGGCCTCGACCTGCCCGAGGTGTCCCTGGTGGCGATCCTCGACGCCGACAAGGAGGGCTTCCTGCGCTCCGGGACCTCCCTGATCCAGACGATCGGCCGCGCGGCGCGCAACGTCTCGGGCCAGGTCCACATGTACGCGGACAAGATGACCCCGGCGATGGAGAAGGCCATCGACGAGACCAACCGGCGCCGGGAGAAGCAGATCGCCTACAACACGGCGAACGGCATCGACCCGCAGCCCCTGCGCAAGAAGATCAACGACATCGTCGCCACGATCGCCCGCGAGGAGCTCGACACCGAGGAGCTCCTCGGCACCGGGTACCGGCAGGCGAAGGACGGCAAGGGGGCCAAGGCGCCGGTGCCGGCGCTCGGCGGCCGATCGGCGCAGGCCAAGGCGGCCGGCAAGGGCGCGAAGGGGGCCAAGGCCGCCAAGGGCGCCGAGGTGCTCACCGACCGGCCCGCCGAGGAGCTGGCCGCGCTCATCGAGCAGATGACCGAGCGCATGCGCGGGGCGGCCGCGGAGCTGCAGTTCGAGGTCGCGGCCCGGATCCGGGACGAGGTGGGCGAGCTGAAGAAGGAGTTGCGTCAGATGAAGGAAGCGGGCCTCGCCTGACCCGGAGCGGGTCAGTAGGGTTGAATCACAGCCGCAGGTACACCCTGCGCGCCCGTTAATGGGGCGGGCCATGGAGAGGGGACAGCACGTGACGGTCAATATGACCAAGGGTCAGGCCATCAGTCTGCAGAAGGCGGACGGGGGAACGCTGACCGCGGTCCGGATGGGCCTCGGCTGGCAGGCGGCGAAGCGCCGCGGACTGTTCGGCTCGCGGACGCGGGAGATCGACCTCGACGCCTCGGCCGTGCTCTTCGCCGACAAGCAGCCGGTGGACGTCGTGTTCTTCCGTCACCTGCAGAGCGACGACGGCTCCGTCCGGCACACCGGTGACAACCTCGTCGGCGGCGTCGGCCAGGGCGGGGACGACGAGGCCATCCTCGTCGACCTCCAGCGCGTGCCGGTCCACATCGACCAGATCGTCTTCACGGTGAACTCCTTCACCGGCCAGACGTTCCAGGAGGTGCAGAACGCGTTCTGCCGCATCGTCGACGAGACCAACGGCCAGGAGCTGGCCCGCTACACCCTCGACGGCGGCGGCCAGTACACCGCGCAGATCATGGCGAAGGTGTCGCGCGTGGGCGGCGGCTGGCAGATGACGGCCCTCGGGACCCCGGCCAACGGCCGCACCTTCCAGGACCTCATGCCGGCGATCCTGCCGCACCTGTAGCAGTACCGGACGAGACGAAGGCACGAGAGAACAAGGCACGGGGGAGGGGCTGCACGATGACGGCCGAACTGGTCCGGGGGCAGAACCACCCCGTGTCCCACAGCCGGGTGGAGATCAGGGTCTCGGCGGGCACGGCCGTGCTCGCCCTGGCCTCGCTCGCCGACGAACAGGGCCGGTTCGCCGGCGACGCGGTACTGGCCCACCCGGGGGCCCGGTCCCTCCCCGGCGTGCAGGCGCCCGGGGAGCTCGCCGACCGGCACACCTTCGCCGTCGACCTCGACGCGGTCGCGGCGGACGTCCACCGGGTCGGCGTGCTGCTCGTCCTGCCGCCCGGCGGCCCCGTGCGCTTCGGCTCGGTCCCGGCCTCCTACGTGGCCGTGGCCGACCCGGCGGGCGGCGAGCTGGCCTGCTACACCCTGACCGGGCTGGACGCCGAGACCGCCGTGGTCGCCCTGGAGCTGTACCGGCGCCAGGGCGCGTGGAAGGTCCGCGCCGTCGGCCAGGGCTACGCCGACGGCCTCGGCGCCCTGCTGACCGACGGCGGACTGCCCGCGGCGGACGCCGAGGCCCTGGCCGCCGCCGCGCTGCGGACGGCCGCCCCGGCCGCCCAGGGCGATGCCACGCTCGCGGCCCTGCGGACCCCGGCCGGTGGCCTGCGCGCCCCGCAGGCGTCGGTCCAGGACCCGGCCCAGGCCCCCGCGGCCGCTCCCGAGCCGCCCGACCCGGTCCCCCTCTCCGGCGTCCCGTACGCCGGCACGCCCGGGCCCGCGCCCGGCGGCGACACCGGGGGCTCGCCGCCCACCATCGACTACGCGCACCCGCGGCGCCGCCGCACCAGCACCGAGCCGCCCGAGCCGGCGCCGCGGGCCGCCACGCCGCAGGAGCCCGGACAGCCCCCGCGGCCCGTCGCCGGTGACGCCAGCGGCTGGTCCATGGAGGAGCGGCTCTACAACCAGGTCTGGGGCATGTTCGAGGACCTGGCCCGCACGGTGGCCGCCTACCGCAGCGCCGTGGAGTTCGCCGACTCCCGCATGGACCGCGAGCTCGACGAGGCCCTCTCCGACCCGCGCCACCGCCTCGGCGGCTCCGGCAACGCCGCCCGCGACACCGCCCGGGCCCGCCGCGAGGAGCTCGTCGCCCAGGCCCAGGCCGTCCTCGACCGCGACCTCGCCCAGCTGATCGCCGAGTCGGAGGTGGTCGAGCCCGCGCTGCCGGCCGCGTACGCCCGCTGGGGCAACCCGGTCTGGCACGACAGCCGGGCGACCGCGCCGCCCGAGGAGAACCCGCTGGCCCTGCGCCTGGGCGACCTCTCCCTGCCCGAGCGCCCCGACCTGCGGATCCCCATGCTGATGCGGGTCCCGCTGGAGCGCGGGATCTGGATCGACAACGGCCGTACCGGCTCCGAGGCCGCGATGGCCATGGACACCGACCGCCTGCGCCGGGCTGCCATGGACATGGCCGTCGCGCACGCGGTGCGGCTGCTCGCGGTCCACCCGGCGGACCAGTTCTCCGTCCACGTCATCGACGCGGCCGGGGCCGGCACCGCCTCCCTGGCGCCCCTCGTCCGCGCCGGGGTGCTGGCCGCGCCGCCCGCCGCGGGGGCCCACGGGGTCACCCGGACGCTGGCGGCCCTCACCCGGCGCGTGGACCTCGTACAGATGGCGCTGCGGGCCGGCGCGCCCGAGGACCTGCCGCCCGACGTCGACACGGCCGAGCAGCTGCTGATCGTGCACGACTTCCCGCACGGTTTCGACGACCGCGCCGTCACCCAGCTGCGCTACCTCGCCGACGAGGGCCCGGCGGTCGGTGTGCACCTGCTGATGGTCGCCGACCGCGACGAGGCCTCGGCCTACGGGCCGCTGCTCGACCCGCTGTGGCGCTCCCTCATGCGGCTGTCGCCGGTTCCGGACAGTCACCTCGCCGATCCCTGGGTCCACCACGCCTGGACCTTCGAACCGGACCTGCCGCCGCAGGGCAGCCGGGTCCTCGAACAGGCACTGGACCGCGTGGCGCAGGCGCGTCGCACTACCCGCCCGTGACCAACGCTTGGCATTCCCTTTACCTTTTCGGCCCTTGATGGGTATGCTCGTGTGTGCGGAGGGGAGTATTCCTGCTTTCCTGCTACGGCGTACCCGTCAATACGGACCACTGCGGCGATGTGAGCGCGGCCGGTCCCGGGGCGTCGGCCCACGGCCTCCAGGCCGCCCGGGTGGAAGAGACCTCCGGCAGCGATGACGCTGACGTAGTCCTGAGCCATCCGCCGGAGGCGTGTTCACCATGGAAGTTTCCTGGGCCCTGTGGGCCGCGACCATTCTCGGTCTGTCCCTCCTCATCGGCGCCGATTTCTTCATCGGCCGCAAGCCGCACGACGTATCGATCAAGGAAGCCGGTACCTGGACGGTCGTCTGGATCGTCCTCGCAGCCCTCTTCGGCCTCGGCCTCTGGTTCTTCGGCAACCCCCAGGCGTCCCAGGAGTTCTTCGCGGGCTTCATCACCGAGAAGTCGCTGAGCGTCGACAACCTCTTCGTCTTCGTCCTGATCATGGCGAAGTTCGCGGTGCCGTCCCACCTCCAGCAGCGCGTCCTGCTCATCGGCGTCCTGATCGCCCTGGTCCTGCGCGCGGTCTTCATCGCCGCCGGCGCCGCGATCATCGCCAGCTTCTCCTGGGTCTTCTACATCTTCGGCGCGTTCCTGATCTACACCGCGTGGAAGCTGATCCAGGAGGCCCGCAAGGACGAGGACGACGAGGAGTTCGAGGAGAACCGTCTCCTCAAGTCCGTCGAGAAGAAGTTCGGCGTCGCCGACCGGTACCACGGCACCAAGCTCTTCATCGTCACCAACGGCAAGCGCGTGCTGACCCCGCTGATGGTCGTCATGCTCGCCATCGGCACCACCGACGTGCTGTTCGCCCTGGACTCGATCCCCGCGATCTTCGGCCTCACCCAGGACCCGTACATCGTCTTCACCGCCAACGCCTTCGCCCTGATGGGCCTGCGCCAGCTGTACTTCCTCATCGGCGGCCTGCTGAAGAAGCTGGTCCACCTCAGCTACGGCCTGTCGATCATCCTGGGCTTCATCGGCGTCAAGCTGGTGCTGCACGCCCTGCACGAGAGCGGGGTGCACGTCCCGGTGATCTCGATCCCGGTCTCCCTCGGTGTCATCTGCGGTGTCCTGGTCATCACCACGATCACCAGCCTGATGGCCTCGAAGAAGCAGGCGGCGGCCGAGGCCGCCACCCGCGAGGAGAGCGTCGACGCCTAACCGCGGCCACGGAGCCGTGCGGGGGCGGCCGCTTCGGCCGCCCCCGCTCCCGTTTCCCCGCCGGCTCCCGATCCCGCCCGTACGACCAGCGGACCGGTCTCCGGCAGCAGCGCGAAGCAGCCCAGGCTCAGCAGGGCGATCCCGGTCAGGTACACCGCGACGCCCCACGGCGGTCCCGGGCCGTCCGCCAGCGCCGTCGCCACGACCGGGGTGAGCGCCCCGCCCAGCACCCCGCCCAGGTTGTAGCCGACGGCCGCGCCGGTGCAGCGGATCCGCGGGGCGTACAGCTCCGGCAGGTACGCGCCCACCACCGCGAACATCGTCACCATGGCCAGCAGCGCCACCGCGAAGCCCATCGTCATCAGCAGTGGGTCGGCCGTACCGAGCAGCGCCACCAGCGGGAACATCGACACGACGCAGGCCGTGCACCCGGCCAGGCACAGCGGCCGGCGGCCGTACCGGTCGCCCAGCACCGCCACCAGCGGGGTCACCGCGCCCATCAGCGCCACGGCGCCCATGATGCAGGCCAGGACCACCGTCCGGGGCAGGCCGAGGCGCTCGGTGGCGTACGCGAGGGCCCAGGTGGTGACCGTGTAGAAGACGGCGTAGGCCACGGCGAGCGCCCCACCGGTCAGCAGGAGCAGCCGCCAGTGGCCGCGGACCACCTCGGTCAGCGGCGCATCCGCCCGCCGCCCGGTCTCGGTCAGCGCCTTGAACTGTGGGGTCTCCTGCACCGAGCGGCGCAGCCACAGACCGGCCAGGGCCAGCAGCCCGGCGGCCCAGAACGGCACCCGCCACCCCCACGAGGTGAACTGCGCGTCGCTCAGCGACGCGGACAGCCCCAGCATCAGGCCGTTGGCCAGCAGGAAGCCCACCGGCGGGCCCATCTGCGGGAAGCTCGACCACAGCCCGCGCCGCTGTTCGGGCGCGTGCTCGGCGGTCAGCAGCACCGCGCCGCCCCACTCGCCGCCGAGCCCGAGGCCCTGCAGGAAGCGCAGCAGGAGCAGCAGCACGGGCGCGGCCACGCCGATCGAGCCGTACGAGGGCACGCAGCCGACGGCGACCGTCGCGAGGCCCGTGAGGAGCAGGGAGGCGAGGAGCACCGGACGCCGGCCATGGCGGTCGCCGATGTGGCCGAAGACGGCCGAGCCGAGCGGGCGGGCGAGGAAGCCGACGGCGAAGGTGCCGAAGGCGGCGAGGGTCCCGGCGAGCGGGGAGAAGGACGGGAAGAAGAGCGGGCCGAGCACGAGGGCGGCGGCCGTGCCGTACACGAAGAAGTCGTAGAACTCGATCGCGGTACCGGCGAGCGAGGCCGTGGCGAGCCGCAGCATGCCGGGGCGGTGCGCGTCGTCGTCGGCCTCGATATCGGCCTCGGTATCGGCTCCGGTGACCGCCCCGGCGGGCCGGGCGTCCGCGGACGCGGCGGTGACGGGGGAGGCGGAGGGGATGCGGGAGGCGGGGGATGCGGGGGAGGGTACGGGGGAGGACGCGAGGGGCGGGGAGGGGTCCTGGTGCATGGTGCACCAATTACCCCGTTTCCCGCCCCTCGGGACGTGCGTTCGGCCGTCAAGGACCGGAAGGAGTGCGTCGCGTACCGAAGTTGACGCGGCGCCCCGGCTACCAGCCGCGCTCGCGCCATTCGGCCAGGTGCGGACGCTCCGCGCCGAGCGTGGTGTCGTTGCCGTGGCCCGGGTAGACCCAGGTCTCGTCCGACAGCTGCTCGAAGAGCTTGTGCTGCACGTCGTCGATCAGGCTCGCGAAGGCCTTCGGGTCGCCCTGGGTGTTGCCGACGCCGCCCGGGAAGAGGCAGTCGCCGGTGAACACGTGCGCGTGGCCGTGCGGGTCGTCGTAGATCAGGGCGATCGAGCCGGGGGTGTGTCCGACCAGGTGGCGGGCGGTCAGCTTGACCCGCCCGACCTGCACGGTGTCCCCGTCGGCCACGGGCACGTCGGTCGCCACCGGGATGCCCTCGACGTCCTGGGCACCCGCGTAGGTCCGCGCGCCGGTCGCCTCGACGACCTCGGCGAGCGCGCCCCAGTGGTCGCCGTGCCGGTGGGTGGTGACGACGGACGCGATGCCGTCGTCGCCGATCAGGCTCAGCAGCGTGTCCGCCTCGGCGGCCGCGTCGATGAGCAGCTGCTCGTCGGTGGCCCGGCAGCGCAGCAGGTACGCGTTGTTGTTCATGGGGCCCACCGCGACCTTGGAAATCATCAGGTCCGCGAGCTCGTGCACGTCGGCCGGACCGCCGACCTTGACCTCTCCGGTGTACGTCATGTCCTGATCCTAGAGCGGCGGGAGCTCGGGCAGGGGGCCGCCCGTGGTGGTCAGGGAGGCGCCCTTGTCGCCGCGGCCGGCCAGCCAGGCCAGCAGCCCGGCGGCGGTGCCGGACACGGTCACGTCGGGCTCCCCGGCGGAGCCGGTGTGCCAGGTCCGCCCGTCGGCGGTGACCAGGGCCGTCGGCGGCACGTCCGGGCGCGCGGACCAGCGGTCGGCGAGGAAGGTGATCTCGCGGTCGGTGAACTCCGCCGGCAGGTCGTCGAGCTCGTAGCCGATGTTCAGGTCGACGTGGTGCAGGTCGACCTCGACCCAGCGGCGGAACGGCACGTTGGCGGCGAGGTCGGTGATGCCGTTGCGCAGTTCGACGGTGCGGGACCAGTCCTGGTCGGGCTCCGTGGTGGCGAGGAAGCGGGCCGCGGAATCACGGAGGTCCGCGAGGTGTTCTTCCAGGGACCGGCCGGCGTCGCGTGCGATGTCCGCGTCGCGCGAGGCGGCGCTCTCGTACATCGGGCGCCCCTCGAAGACGTTCACGAGGGCGTCCGCGTTGCGCGCGAGGTGGGCCAGCACGTGGCCGCGCGTCCAGCCGGGGAGATGTGACTCCTCGGTGAGGGCGGCGTTGTCCATTTTCGCGACTGCGGTCAGCAGCCGGTCCGTGGCTTCACGTACAGATCGCAGGTCGTGCACATGATCAGTCATGAGTCGAGCCTAGTGGTCCCGGGGCCTCGGCCACACGATCGGGTGAAGGGATGCTCGCAGTGCCGTAAATCGAATGTGCGTGCTATACGCTCGAAGTCCAGACTCCATCTCCACCGCAGAGGCGCCCCCCATACCCTGGGACGGGGGCCCGTGCCCCCCGCTCTCTCAAGAAAGGTGCGGACCGGCGTGACCGACCGTCTCATCGTTCGTGGCGCTCGCGAGCACAACCTCAAGAACGTCTCGCTCGACCTGCCCCGCGATTCACTCATCGTCTTCACCGGACTCTCCGGCTCGGGCAAGTCCTCCCTGGCCTTCGACACGATCTTCGCCGAGGGGCAGCGCCGCTACGTCGAGTCGCTCTCGTCGTACGCACGCCAGTTCCTCGGGCAGATGGACAAGCCCGACGTCGACTTCATCGAGGGCCTCTCCCCGGCCGTCTCGATCGACCAGAAGTCGACCTCGCGCAACCCGCGCTCGACCGTGGGCACCATCACCGAGGTCTACGACTACCTCCGCCTCCTCTTCGCCCGCATCGGCAAGCCGCACTGTCCCGAGTGCCGCCGGCCCATCTCGCGGCAGTCGCCGCAGGCGATCGTCGACAAGGTGCTCGCGCTCCCCGAGGGCAGCCGCTTCCAGGTGCTCTCGCCGCTGGTGCGCGAGCGCAAGGGCGAGTTCGTCGACCTCTTCGCCGACCTGCAGACCAAGGGCTACAGCCGGGCCCGGGTGGACGGGGAGACCATCCAGCTCTCCGAGCCGCCCATCCTGAAGAAGCAGGAGAAGCACACGATCGAGGTGGTCATCGACCGCCTCACCGTCAAGGACAGCGCCAAGCGCCGGCTCACCGACTCCGTGGAGACGGCCCTCGGCCTCTCCGGCGGCATGGTGATCCTGGACTTCGTCGACCTCGCGGAGGACGACCCCGAGCGTGAGCGGATGTACTCCGAGCACCTCTACTGCCCGTACGACGACCTCTCCTTCGAGGAGCTGGAGCCGCGCTCCTTCTCCTTCAACTCCCCCTTCGGCGCCTGCCCCGAGTGCACCGGCATCGGCACGCGCATGGAGGTCGACCCCGAGCTGATCATTCCGGACGAGGACAAGTCCCTCGACGAGGGCGCGATCTCGCCGTGGTCGCTCGGCCACACCAAGGCCTACTTCCAGCGGCTGATCGGGGCGCTCGCCGGGGAGCTCGGCTTCCGGACCGACATCCCGTGGGCCGGGCTGCCGGCGCGCGCGAAGAAGGCCCTGCTCTACGGGCACAAGACGCAGATCGAGGTCCGCTACCGCAACCGGTACGGGCGCGAGCGGGCGTACACGACGGCCTTCGAGGGCGCCGTGCCGTTCGTCAAGCGGCGGCACGCGGAATCGGAGAGCGACGCCAGCCGCGAACGCTTCGAGGGCTACATGCGCGAGGTGCCCTGCCCGACCTGTCAGGGCACCCGCCTCAAGCCGATCGTGCTCGCCGTGACGGTGATGGAGAAGTCCATCGCCGAGGTCGCCGCCATGTCGATCAGCGAGTGCGCGGACTTCCTGGGACGGCTGCGGCTCGACGCCCGCGACAAGAAGATCGCCGAGAGGGTCCTGAAGGAGGTCAACGAGCGGCTCCGCTTCCTCGTCGACGTCGGTCTCGACTACCTCTCGCTCAACCGGGCCGCCGGCACCCTGTCGGGCGGCGAGGCCCAGCGCATCCGGCTCGCCACACAGATCGGCTCCGGCCTGGTCGGCGTGCTGTACGTGCTGGACGAGCCCTCCATCGGCCTGCACCAGCGGGACAACCACCGGCTGATCGAGACGCTGGTCCGGCTGCGGGACATGGGCAACACGCTCATCGTGGTCGAGCACGACGAGGACACCATCAAGGTGGCCGACTGGGTCGTGGACATCGGTCCGGGCGCGGGTGAGCACGGCGGAAAGGTGGTGCACAGCGGTTCGCTGAAGGACCTGCTGAAGAACACCGAGTCGATGACCGGGCAGTACCTGTCGGGCAAGCGCTCCATCGCGATCCCGGACGTGCGCCGGCCCGTGAACGGCGAGCGCAGGCTCACCGTCCACGGCGCCAAGGAGAACAACCTGCGGGACATCGACGTGTCCTTCCCGCTGGGCGTCCTCACGGCCGTGACCGGCGTGTCCGGCTCGGGCAAGTCGACGCTGGTCAACGACATCCTCTACACGCACCTGGCGCGCGAGCTGAACGGCGCCCGCTCGGTGCCGGGCCGGCACACCCGGGTGGACGGGGACGACCTCGTCGACAAGGTCGTGCACGTCGACCAGTCGCCCATCGGCCGCACCCCGCGGTCCAACCCGGCGACGTACACCGGTGTCTTCGACCACGTGCGCAAGCTCTTCGCGGAGACGATGGAGGCGAAGGTCCGCGGCTACCTGCCGGGTCGCTTCTCCTTCAACGTGAAGGGCGGCCGCTGCGAGAACTGCTCCGGCGACGGCACGATCAAGATCGAGATGAACTTCCTGCCGGACGTCTACGTCCCGTGCGAGGTATGCCACGGTGCCCGGTACAACCGGGAGACGCTGGAGGTCCACTACAAGGGCAAGTCCATCGCCGAAGTCCTGAACATGCCGATCGAGGAGGCGCTGGGCTTCTTCGAGGCGGTGCCGACGATCGCGCGCCACCTGAAGACGCTGAACGAGGTCGGGCTGGGCTACGTCCGCCTCGGCCAGTCGGCGCCGACGCTCTCGGGCGGTGAGGCGCAGCGCGTGAAGCTGGCCTCCGAGCTGCAGAAGCGGTCGACGGGCCGGACGGTGTACGTCCTGGACGAGCCGACGACAGGTCTGCACTTCGAGGACATCTCGAAGCTGATCAAGGTGCTCTCGGGGCTCGTCGACAAGGGGAACTCGGTGATCGTCATCGAGCACAACCTGGACGTCATCAAGACCGCGGACTGGGTCATCGACATGGGCCCGGAAGGTGGCTACGGCGGCGGTCTCGTGGTGGCGGAGGGTACGCCGGAGCAGGTGGCGTCGGTCGGGGCCAGCCACACGGGCAAGTTCCTGCGGGACATCCTGGGGGCGGACCGGGTCTCCGACGGGACGCCCACGGCGCGGGCCGCGGTGAAGAAGGCGCCGGCCAAGAAGACCGCGGCCGCCGCGAAGAAGGCGGCCCCGGCCAAGAAGACCGCCGCCACCGCGAAGAAGGCCGCCCCGGCCAAGAAGAGCGCGTCGCGGGCGGCACGCAAGGCGTAGCCGCCGGGGAAGGGCCGCGCCGTGTTCGTCCGCGGCGCCGCCGCCGGGGGCCCAGAGCCCCCGGACCCCCGGCGCCTCGCACGCCCGCGGGGCCGGCTTCTCCGGCCCCGCTAGGAGGCGACGCCCACCGTGCGGGCCGTGTAGGCCGGGTCGGTGAGGGTGGCGAGGAGGGCGTCGGCGACGTCCGCTCGGGGGATGGCGCGGCCGCCGCGGACGTTGGCGTCGAGCGCGCGTCGGTACGTGCCCGTGTGCGGCTTGTCGCGGAGCATCGGCGGGCGGATGACCGTCCACTCGGCTCCGCTCGCGCTCAGCTCCGCCTCCATGACCGCGAGGTCCGCGTAGAGGTCGCGCAGCAGCCGGCGCAGCAGCGGGTAGACCACCGCCCGGGTGAGCAGGCTCTCGCCCTGCGCCGGCGGCCCGACCGGGGCCGCGCTGACGACCGAGAGACGGGTCACGCCCGCCCGCTCCATCGCCGCGAGGATGGCCCGTACCGCCGGCCCCGTCACCGGGGCCGCCTTGGCCTGCTTGTTGCTCGCCGCGCCCAGCGCCGAGATCACCGCGGACCGGCCGGCCAGTACGGGCACCAGCGCGTCCTCGTCCGTCAGATCGGCGACGACGGCCACCCGGAGGCGGTCGTGGGCCGGCACCGAAAGCCGGGCCGGGTCGCGGACGACCGCCGTGACCTCGTGTCCCGCGGCCAGGGCCGGCCTGACGACCTCGTGGCCGACGCCACCCGTGGATCCGAACACCGTGAGTTTCATCCTGGCTCCCGGACATGGGGAAGGGGGTGGGTGAGCGTTTACTCACCTCTGCATGCCCTTAGAGTGAGTGAATGCTCACCCCGAAGTCGAGCCGTCCCACCCCCGAGCGGCTGCTCGACGCCGCCGAGAAGCTGATGCGCACCAGCGGCCTGGCCAACGCCACCACCAAGGCCATCGCCCGCGAGGCCGGCTGCTCCGAGGCCGCGCTCTACAAGTACTTCGCGAACAAGGAGGAGCTGTTCGTCCGCGTGCTGATGGAGCGCACCCCCAACGCGGGCCCGCTCATGGCCGCCCTGGACGCCGATCCCGATCCGGCGGAGCAAGGGGTCGAGGAGGCGCTCACCGACATCGCCCGGCACGCCTCGCTCTTCTACGCCGACGCCATGCCCATGGCCGCCTCGCTCTTCGCCGAGCCCGCCCTGCTCATCCGGCACCGCGAGGGCGTGCAGAAGATCGGCTCCGGGCCCCACGTGGTCCTCGACGCGCTCGCCGGCCGGCTGCGGCGGGAACTCGACGCCGGCCGGCTGCGGGCCGACGCCGATCCGGCGGCGGCCGCCGCCCTGCTGCTCGGCGCCTGCTTCCAGCGGGCCTTCTTCCTGCACTTCTCCGGCGCCCAGGTGGTCCAGCCGGTGGCGGAGTTCGCCCCGGCCGTGGCCGGGACCGTGTGGGCCGCTATCCGCTGAGCTCCGCCGCGTAAGGGGGCTCCGCGCCCGCCCGCGTGCAGGTCAGGGCCGCCGCGTGGGCGGCGTAGGCCAGGACGTCCGGCCAGTCCACCGGCTGCCCCGGCGCCCCGGCCAGCCGGTGCAGCAGGGCGGCGTTGACGGTGTCGCCCGCCCCGATCGTGTCGGCCACCGCGACCCGGCGGGCCGCCACCGAGTGCTCCGCGCCCTCCCGCGTCCAGACGGTCAGGCCCGCCGCGCCCCGGGTCAGCACCACCGCCGAGGGCCCCGCCGCCAGCCAGTCGCGGACCCCGCCGCCCAGCCAGGCCGCGTCCTCCTCGGACAGCTTGAGGACGGTGGTGCTCGGCAGCAGCCGGTCCAGGAGGCGCGCGCGGTACGCCGCCGGGTCCGCGATCAGCGCCGGCCGGATGTTGGGGTCCAGCAGGGTCAGCAGGCCGCGCCGCGACTCCCGGCGCAGCAGGGCCTCGTACGCGCTCGCGCCCGGTTCCAGGACCAGCGAGCAGGTGCCGAGCGCGAGGGCCCGTACCCCGTCGGGGAGGGCGGGCGGCAGGGTGAACAGCCGGTCCGCCGTGCCCTCGACGTAGAAGCCGTACGAGGCGGAGCCGTCCGGGGCCAGCGAGGGCACGGCGAGCGTGGTCGGCTCCGGTCCGCGCTGGACCAGCGAGACGTCCACCCCGGCCGCGCGCAGCCCGGCCAGCAGGCTCTCGCCGAAGCCGTCCGCCGAGACCCGCGAGCAGAAGGCCGCCTCGGCGCCGAGCCGGCCGAGGGCGAGGGCGGTGTTGTACGGTCCGCCGCCCGGCCGGGGCAGCAGCGCGCCCGGCGGCCGCGCCGCGGGCACCAGGTCGATGAGGGCTTCTCCGCCGACGACGATCACGCGGGGGAAGGTACCCCATGCGGCGGCGGTATCGTCGGGTGGGCCGGGGTCCCGGCCGGGCCCCCGCCCGCACCGGGCCCGCACCACGGGCCCGCACCACGGGCCCGCACCACGGGCGCGTGCCACGGCCCCTGCCTCCGCCCGTACCCGTACCCCGCCCCACCGTGCCCGCACCTCAGGAGAACCGCATGTCCGCGCCGCAGTCAGCCGCCCGCCGTACCGTCCTCAAGGGCGCCGCCGCGCTCGCCGGGGCCGCCGGCGCCGGAGTGACCCTCGCGGCCTGCTCCACCGAGACCGCCGGCGGGAGCGGCACCCCCGCCACGCCCACCGCGCCGGTGGAGCTCGGCGCGGCGGCCGACGTCCCGGTGGGCGGCGCCAAGCTGTACCGGGAGCGGAAGCTGATCGTCAGCTGCCCGGCGGAGGGCCGGTACACGGCGTTCAGCGCCCAGTGCACGCACGCCGGCTGCGTCCTCGACAAGATCGTCGAGGGGGAGGGCAACTGCCCCTGCCACGGCAGCCGCTTCGACGTGGCCACCGGCAAGGTCCTGCGCGGCCCGGCGTCCGCCCCGCTGCCCGCCGTCCCCGTCCGGGCCGAGAACGGCAAGCTCATCGCGGGCTGACCCCGCGCAGGTCACTCCCAGTCCCAGCTGATCCCGAGGATCCCGCGCCGCACCGTCTGTTCCACCAGGTGCACCGCCCGGTGCCGGCCACTGGGCGTCAGGTCCGCGAGGCCCGTGCGCGGGGCCTTCGGCCCGGTACGGGCGAAGCGCCGGCAGCGCACCGGCAGGGCCGCCTCGTCGAAACGGACCTGGAGCATGTACTGGCCGCCCGCGTAGCTGAAGCCGCGCACGTACTCGCCGCTGCGGGAGCCCGTGCCGTCCTCGATGCCGTAACCGAAGACGTAGGTGTCCCCGCAGCGCAGCCGCGCGTCGAAGAGCAGCTCCGCGACCACCACCCCGGCCTCCGGATGGCAGCGCACCCGGCCCGTACGGCAGTTCTCGTACGCCGCCACGCGGATCCGGGACACGTCGCAGCCCGGGTCGCCGTGGTGGACGGCGAGGTAGCGGTCGACCCCGTCGCGGTGCGCGCGGACGATCTGTTGCGACTCGCGGACGCGCAGCTCGCCCGCCGGGCCGATGCGGACCCGCTCGTGGTGGCCGAGCGAGTGCAGTCCGCCGTCCGGCGGCAGGTCCATCGCGTCCAGCAGCCGCTCCACCGTGCCGCCCATGGTGAACAGGGCCCGGTAGGAGCGGGTGGCCGGACGGGCCGGCCCCGGGCCGGGCTCCGGCGCGGCGAGCAGGCGCAGGAGGGCGCCGTCGGGCAGTTCCAGGATCTGCTCCAGCGCGGTGACGGCCCGTAGCGACTCCGCGTGGCGCGGCCGGCGGGCACCTTGCTGCCAGTAACTGAGGCTGGTGACACCGACCTTGATGCCCCGTGCCGCCAGCCGGTGCTGGACCCGGTGCAGGGGCAGCCCGCGCGCGGCGAGGGCGGCGCGCAGGGCGAGGTGGAAGGGGCCGCCGCGCAGCAACCGGCCGAGTTCGGCCGTGTCCCCCGTCGGCGCCATCACGACTCCTCTGTGAACGTTCACACGCGTCGGCGCGGAGGATCGCGCCGGAGGCTCCGGGGGACCAGGTGGAACGACAGCAACCGTTCACACCGCAGCCCCACCGTTCACACTGCAACGTCACCGCGTATTGAAGCGTGTTGACCTGATCGCGACAACCGTTCGATGCTCCTCCCCAGCGTCCGGACGCGCTCCTCCACCCCCCACTCCCCCCACTGGGAGGAACGCGATGCGCACCCGAAACCGGCGGCTTTCCCTGGCCGCCCTCCTCACCGCCGTGCTGTTCACCCTGCCCGTCGGCACCGCCACCGCCACGGCGGCCCAGACCGGCACCGACTCCGCCCTCGCCTACAAGCGCCTGAACATCACCATGCAGGCGCAGCAGAAGACCAACTGGTGCTGGGCCGCGGGCGGCAACACCATCGCCACCTGGTTCGGCCGGAACCACACCCAGAACCAGTTCTGCAACGCCGCCTTCAACCGCCAGCAGGGCTCCGAGTGCCCCAACAACCAGGCCACCCTCGGCAACGTTCAGACCGGACTGCGCTGGGCCGGCATCACCCCCGGCTCGTACGTCACCGGCTGGCTCCAGTACTCCACCGTCCAGACGGAGATCAACGCCGACCGGCCGATCGAGACCCGGATCCAGTGGTCGAACGGCGGCGGCCACATGCACGTCCTCTACGGCTACGACACCGCGAACCAGTGGGTCTACTGGGGCGACCCCTGGCCCTCCAGCGACCGCTACAACTGGGCCTCGCACGCCTGGTACGTGAACAACAGCACCTTCTCCTGGACCCACTCCCTCTACCGGATCGGGGCGTGAGCGCCATGACCCTGCGCGCCACCACCGCCGCCGCGGTCCTCGCCGCCACCGCCCTCCTCGGGCTCGCCCCGCTCGCCGCCGCGGCTCCCGGGGCTCCCGTGCCGCCGCCCGGGGCCGCCACCGCCGAGGACCGGGCCGCCGCCACGCGGGCGGCCACCGCACCCGACACCCTCGCCACGCTCTCCCGCTTCTTCGCCCGGGAGGGCAAGGTCTCGCCCACGGCCGCGCGGCCCCGGATCGACGGCGAGGTGGTCCCCGTCAACCACCTCTCCCCGGACTTCGTCGCGGGCCGGGCGGGGGCGCCCGTCGCCCGCCTGGAGTTCCTCGCCGGCAAGGCGGTCTCCTCCGACGGGCAGCAGGCCGCGCTGTGGACGGCGCGGACGGAGGCGGGCTGGCAGGTGGTGAACATCGCCACCGGCGACGACGAATTCCGCTACGCGCGGCTGGGCGCGGAGAAACTGCCCGGCGGGACGGTGTTCCGGGAGCCGCAGATCGACGCGTGGTACGTGGCCGGGGGCGGGCGGGTGCTGCCGCTGGACGAGGACGCCGTGCGGGCCGTGGGCGCCGTGGGCGCCGACCTGGACGGGTACCGGGCCCGGGTGGCCGCCGCCTACGGGGACAAGCTGCCGGGCTCCGCCTATGCCTCGCGGGGCCTGGCGGGCGGCTACGCCGAGCCGGCCGTGGCCGACGCCGCCGGGACTCCCGTCGGGGTGGTGGCCGCCGGTGCGCTCGCGCTCGGCGGAGCCGGGCTGCTGGCCCTGCGCCGCCGCCGGACCGCCGTGGCCTAGCCGACCTGCGGGGCTTTCCCCCCACCCCGCCCCTTCCCGAAACCGGGCTCCGCCCGGACCCGCGCCTCAAACGCCGGCGAGGCTGTATGCAGCCCGTCCGGCGTTTGAGGACCGGGGTCCGGGGCGGAGCCCCGATCTTTCGGGTCCGCGCACCGGCCCGGAGGGGTACGGCACGTTGTCGGACCGCGCCAGTAGGGTGGTCGGCATGGCCGACCCTTCCAGCTATCGCCCCCAGCCGGGACAGATCCCCGACTCCCCGGGGGTCTACAAGTTCCGCGACGAGCACCGCCGGGTGATCTACGTCGGGAAGGCCAAGAGCCTGCGCCAGCGCCTGGCCAGCTACTTCCAGGACGTCGCCGGCCTGCACCCCCGTACCGCCACCATGGTGACCACGGCCGCCTCCGTCGAGTGGACCGTGGTGTCCACCGAGGTCGAGGCGCTCCAGCTGGAGTACTCGTGGATCAAGGAGTACGACCCCCGGTTCAACGTCAAGTACCGGGACGACAAGAGCTACCCCTCCCTCGCCGTGACCTTGAACGAGGAGTACCCCCGGGTCCAGGTCATGCGCGGGCCCAAGAAGAAGGGCGTGCGCTACTTCGGTCCGTACGGCCACGCCTGGGCCATCCGCGAGACCGTCGACCTCATGCTCCGGGTGTTCCCGGTCCGGACCTGCTCCGCCGGAGTGTTCAAGCGCTCCGCCCAGATCGGCCGCCCCTGCCTGCTCGGCTACATCGGGAAGTGCTCCGCGCCCTGCGTCGGCCGCGTCACCCCCGAGGAGCACCGCGAACTGGCCGAGGACTTCTGCGACTTCATGGCCGGGCGGACGGGGACCTACCTCTCCCGCCTGGAGAAGGAGATGCACGAGGCCGCCGAGGAGATGGAGTACGAGAAGGCCGCCCGGCTGCGCGACGACATCGGGGCGCTGCGCCGGGCCATGGAGAAGAACGCCGTCGTGCTGGCCGACGCCACCGACGCCGACCTGATCGCGGTCGCGGAGGACGAGCTCGAAGCGGCCGTGCAGATCTTCCACGTGCGCGGCGGCCGGGTCCGCGGCCAGCGCGGCTGGGTCACCGACAAGGTGGAGGCCGTCGACACCGCCGGGCTCGTCGAGCACGCCCTCCAGCAGCTGTACGGCGAGGAGAAGGGCGAGGCCGTCCCCAAGGAGGTGCTGGTCCCGGCGCTGCCCGAGGACACGGCCGCACTGAGCCAGTGGCTCGCCGACCGCCGGGGGTCCCAGGTCAGCCTGCGGATACCGCAGCGCGGCGACAAGAAGGCCCTCATGGAGACCGTCCACCGCAACGCGCTGCAGTCCCTCGCCCTGCACAAGACCAAGCGCGCCAGCGACCTCACCACCCGCTCCCGGGCCCTGGAGGAGATCGCCGAGGCCCTGGAGCTCGACAGCGCCCCGCTGCGCATCGAGTGCTTCGACATCTCCCACCTGCAGGGGGACGACGTCGTCGCGTCGATGGTCGTGTTCGAGGACGGGCTGGCCCGCAAGAGCGAGTACCGGCGCTTCCAGATCAAGTCGTTCGAGGGGCAGGACGACGTCCGCTCCATGCACGAGGTGGTCTCGCGGCGCTTCCGCCGCTACCTCCAGGAGAAGCTGAAGACCGGCGAATGGGAGGCCGAGGAGGGCGAGGGCGCGGTACCCGAGGACGACGGGCGGCCCAAGCGCTTCGCGTACCCGCCGCAGCTCGTCGTCGTCGACGGCGGGCAGCCGCAGGTCGCCGCCGCCAAGCGGGCCCTGGAGGAGCTCGGGGTGGACGACGTCGCCGTGTGCGGCCTGGCCAAGCGGCTGGAGGAGGTCTGGCTGCCCGGCGAGGAGGACCCCGTCGTGCTGCCCCGCGCCAGCGAGGGCCTCTACCTGCTCCAGCGGGTGCGTGACGAAGCCCACCGTTTCGCCATCCAGTACCAGCGCAACAAGCGCGGCAAGCGCCTGAAGTCCGGCCCCCTGGACGAGGTGCCCGGCCTCGGCGAAAGCCGCAAACACGCCCTGATCAAGCACTTCGGTTCGGTGAAGAAGCTGAGGCAGGCGACAATCGACCAGATCTGCGAGGTCCCGGGCATAGGCCGCAAGACGGCCGAGACCGTGGCCGCGGCCCTCGCCGGGGCGGTCCCCGCCGGCCCTGCCGTCAACACGGCGACAGGAGAGATCATTGAGGATGAGAACCCCGCCCCCGCGGGTGGGGGCACCTCCCAGCGGTAGCCGGGAGCCATCGTCCGAACGGGGGACCGAGCAATGACCGAGCACGAGACCACGCACGACCGAGACGGAGCACAGGTGAGTACGGGCACGACAGCGGAGCCCGGCGAGACCGCCGAGGCGGCCATCCCCGAGCTGGTGATCATCTCCGGCATGTCCGGGGCCGGCCGCAGTACGGCGGCCAAGTGTCTGGAGGACCTCGGCTGGTTCGTCGTCGACAACCTCCCGCCGGCGCTGATCCCCACCATGGTGGAGCTCGGCGCCCGCTCCCAGGGCAACGTGGCACGCATCGCCGTCGTCGTCGACGTCCGCGGCCGCCAGTTCTTCGACGCCCTGCGCGAGTCCCTCGCCGACCTCGACAGCCGCGGCGTCACCCGCCGGATCGTTTTCCTGGAGTCCTCCGACGACGCCCTGGTCCGCCGCTTCGAGTCGGTCCGCCGTCCGCACCCGCTCCAGGGCGACGGGCGCATCACCGACGGCATCGCCGCCGAGCGCGACCTGCTGCGCGAGCTGCGCGGAGACGCCGACCTGGTGATCGACACCTCCAGCCTGAACGTGCACGAGCTGCGCGCCAAGATGGACGCCCAGTTCGCCGGCGACGAGGAGCCCGAGCTGCGGGCCACCGTCATGTCCTTCGGCTACAAGTACGGCCTCCCCGTCGACGCCGACCTCGTCGTCGACTGCCGCTTCATCCCGAACCCGCACTGGGTCCCGGAGCTGCGCCCCTTCACCGGGCTCAACGAGGAGGTGTCGGGGTACGTCTTCAGCCAGCCCGGCGCCAAGGAGTTCCTCGACCGCTACACCGAGCTGCTCCAGCTCATCGCCACCGGCTACCGCCGCGAGGGCAAGCGGTACGTGACCATCGCGGTCGGCTGCACGGGCGGCAAGCACCGCAGCGTGGCCATGTCCGAGAAGCTCGCCGCCCGCCTCGCCTCCGAGGGAGTCGAGACCGTCGTCGTCCACCGGGACATGGGGCGCGAGTGACCGCACGCACCCCGCGGCTGAGCCGTCTGCGCCGCCTCACCCCGGGACGGGGCGAGGACGGCGCGGGCCGCTCCGGCCGCTCCGGCCGCCGGCGCGGCGCCACCCCCAAGGTGGTGGCGCTCGGCGGCGGCCAGGGCCTCTCGGCCTCCCTCGCCGCCCTGCGCCGGATCACCGGTGACCTCACCGCCGTGGTCACCGTCGCCGACGACGGCGGCTCCAGCGGCCGGCTCCGGGAGGAGCTCGGCGTGCTGCCGCCCGGCGACCTGCGCAAGGCGCTGGCCGCGCTGTGCGGGGACGACGACTGGGGCCAGACCTGGGCCCGGGTCATCCAGCACCGCTTCCAGTCCGAGGGCGACCTGCACGGGCACGCCGTCGGCAACCTGCTGATCGTCGCCCTGTGGGAACAGCTCGGCGACCCCGTCCAGGCCCTCGACCTGGTGGGCAGGCTGCTCGGCGCCCACGGCCGGGTGCTGCCGATGTCCGCGGTGCCGCTGGAGCTCCAGGCCCTGGTCAGGGGCCACGACCCGGCCAGACCCGAGGACGTGGACACCGTCCGCGGGCAGGCCACCGTGGCGCTGACCCCGGGCGAGGTGCTCTCCGTACAGGTGGTACCGAGCGACCCGCCGGCCGTGCCGGAGGCCGTCGCGGCCGTCCTGGACGCCGACTGGGTCGTGCTCGGCCCGGGGTCCTGGTTCTCCTCCGTCATTCCGCACCTGCTGGTGCCGGAACTGCTCGACGCACTGGTCGAGACGAAGGCCCGGCGGGTCCTCTCGCTGAACCTCGCGCCGCAGCCCGGCGAAACAGAGGGCTTCTCTCCGCAGCGTCATTTGGAGGTTTTGGCCCGACACGCCCCTAAACTCGCCCTGGACGTGGTGCTGGCCGACGAGGCCGCCGTGCCCGACCGCGAGTCCCTCGCCGATGCCGCGAAACGGTTCGGTGCCGCGGTCGAGCTGGCCCCCGTGGCCAGGCAGGACGGTTCTCCGAAGCACGATCCGGAGCTGCTGGCCGCCGCGTACGACCGTATTTTTCGGATGCATGGAAGGATCGGCCCATGGCGATGACGCCCGCGGTGAAGGATGAGATCTCCCGTCTTCCCGTCACCCGGACCTGCTGCAGGAAGGCGGAGGTCTCGGCGATCCTTCGGTTCGCGGGCGGCCTGCACCTGGTGAGCGGCCGCATCGTCATCGAGGCGGAGCTCGACACCGGGATCGCGGCCAGACGCCTGCGCAAGGACATCCTGGAGATCTTCGGCCATTCCTCGGACCTCGTGGTGATGGCCCCCGGCGGACTGCGCCGCGGCAGCCGCTACGTGGTCCGCGTCGTGGCCGGCGGCGACCAGCTGGCGCGCCAGACGGGCCTCGTGGACGGCCGCGGGCGCCCCATCCGCGGTCTTCCCCCGCAGGTGGTCTCCGGGGCCACCTGTGACGCCGAGGCGGCCTGGCGCGGCGCCTTCCTGGCCCACGGCTCGCTCACCGAGCCGGGCCGGTCCTCCTCCCTGGAGGTCACCTGCCCCGGCCCGGAGGCCGCCCTGGCCCTGGTGGGCGCCGCTCGCAGGCTCTCCATCGCCGCCAAGGCGCGCGAGGTGCGCGGCGTCGACCGGGTCGTCGTCCGCGACGGCGACGCCATCGGCGCCCTGCTGACCCGCCTCGGCGCCCACGAGTCCGTGCTCGCGTGGGAGGAGCGGCGGATGCGGCGCGAGGTGCGCGCCACCGCCAACCGCCTCGCCAACTTCGACGACGCCAACCTGCGCCGCTCGGCGCGGGCCGCGGTGGCCGCCGGAGCCCGTGTGCAGCGCGCGCTGGAGATCCTCGGCGAGGAGGTGCCCGAGCACCTCGCCGCGGCCGGCCGGCTGCGCATGGAGCACAAGCAGGCCTCCCTGGAGGAGCTGGGCGCGCTCGCCGACCCGCCGCTGACCAAGGACGCCGTCGCGGGCCGGATCCGCCGCCTGCTGGCGATGGCCGACAAGCGCGCCCAGGACCTCGGCATCCCGGGCACCGAGTCGAACCTCGACCTCAGCGAGGAGATGGCCGACAACATGGCCGGTTAGCCGACGGTTCCGTACGGCAAAGGGGCTCGCGCGATCACTCGTGCGGGCCCCTTTGCCGTAGGCCCCATTGACATGAGCATGGGCCGGTCTTGAGTCTGGCGTCCGAACGCTTTCGTGGCAGACGACGCCCAGGGGGGCACATGAGGCACCGCGCGAGATCGATCCTCGCCGCAAGCGCACTCGTCTTCGCAACCACACTCGCCGCGCTACCCGCGGCGGCCCAGGCCCAGCCCGGTTCCGGCACCGCACCCGGTGCCGACGAGGTGCGGGTCTACGACGCCGACATCACCCGGGAACAGGTCCCGCTCGTCCTCGCCGCCGGCCAGGACGCCCACGAGCTCGCCGAACGCGCCCCGGAGAGCGGGACCGCCCGCGTCGAGCTCTTCCTCACCGGCGGCCAGGCCAAGGAGCTGGCCGCCCAGGGCGTCAAGCTCGCCGAGCGGAGGATCGGGGCCCAGGGGCTGGCCCGGGCCAAGGCCGCCGGCGACGGCGTGTTCCGCCCGTACAGCGGCAAGGGCGGCCTCCAGGAGGAGATCCTGCGCACGGCGCAGGAGAACCCGGCGCTCACCAAGGTCGTCTCCATCGGCAAGACCGTCCAGGGCAAGGACATCCTCGCCCTCAAGGTCAGCAAGAACGCCAGGAAGACCAAGGACGGCGACAAGCCCTCCGTGCTCTACATGTCCAACCAGCACGCCCGTGAGTGGATCACCCCCGAGATGACCCGGCGGCTGATGCACCACACGATCGACAACTACGGCAAGGACCAGCGGATCACCAAGCTGGTGGACTCCACCGAGCTGTGGTTCCTGCTCTCCGCCAACCCGGACGGGTACGACTTCACGCACGCCCCGGACGGCGAGCGGCTGTGGCGCAAGAACCTGCGCGACAACAACGGCGACGGCAAGATCACCGCCGGCGACGGGATCGACCTCAACCGCAACTTCGCCTACAAGTGGGGCTACGACAACGAGGGGTCCTCGCCGAACCAGGCGAGCGAGACCTACCGCGGCCCGAAGGCCTCCTCCGAGCCCGAGACCGCCGCCCTCGACGCCTTCGAGAAGCGCATCGGCTTCGACTACGCCATCAACTACCACTCGGCCGCCGAGCTGCTGCTCTACGGCGTGGGCTGGCAGGTCGCCACCCCCACCCCCGACGACGTCGCCTACAAGGCGCTCGCCGGCACCCCGGAGAACCCGGCGGTCCCCGGCTACTACCCGCAGGTCTCCTCCGAGCTCTACACGACGAACGGCGAGGCCGACGGCCACGCCTCCAACGTCAACGGCATCATGATGTTCACCCCGGAGATGACCACCTGCCAGACCGCCTCGGCGGCCGACCCGAACGACCAGTGGAAGCCCGAGGACTGCGCCTCCGGCTTCAACTTCCCGGACGACGAGAAGCTCATCCAGGCGGAGTTCGCCAAGAACGTCCCCTTCGCGCTGTCCGTGGCCGAGAGCGCCGAACACCCGGACCAGCCGAAGTCCTCCCTGGGCCTGAAGGCCGCCGACTTCACCGTCGACCCCTTCACCACCTCCTACGTCGCCCGCGGCGAGGACCAGACGGTCTCCGTCACGGCCCGCAAGGCGCTCAAGGACAAGGAGCTCAACTTCCGGATCAACGGCGGCCGCGCGCACGACGAGGAGCTCAAGGCCTGGAAGGGCGGCGAGGTCTACGGCGGCGACGACAACAACTGGTTCGACGAGTACCGCGCCAAGGTGGACGGCGCGAAGCCCGGCGACACGGTGGAGGTCTGGTTCACCGGCCGCGACCGCGCCGGCAAGCAGGTCTCCAGCGAGCACTTCACGTACACGGTGGCCGAACGGCCGCGCGCGGACGTCCTGGTGATCGCCGAGGAGGGGGCCAAGGCCCAGCACGCCCAGACCTACGTCGACGCCCTGCGCGCCAACGGGAAGTCCGCCGCCGTGTGGGACGTGGCGACGCAGGGTGCCCCGCACCACCTCGGCGTGCTCTCGCACTTCCGTACGGCCGTTCACTACACCGGGGCCAAGACCCCCGGCGGTGACACCCAGCTCGCGGTGCGCGACTTCCTGAACGAGGGCGGCAAGCTGATCGAGGCCGGTGAGCTGGCGGGCGGCAACGCCCAGGTCGGCCGCGCCGTGACCAACGACTTCAGCCAGTACTGGCTCGGCGCGTACAGCCGGACGAGCACCCCCGGCGCGAAGGGCTTCGCCGGCGCCGGCTCCCTGGCCGGGGCGAAGGGCGGCCTCGGCGACGCCGCGGGCAACCCGCTGAACGCCCCCGGCGCCTACACCGTCACCTCCGACAGCCTGGCCCCCGCCCAGTTCCCGCAGTTCAAGAGCGCCCAGGCGGGCCAGTTCACCGGGGTCGCGAACCCGTACGCCCCCTACGCGGGCGCCGGGATGGCCGCGGCCCTGCACGCGGACGACGACTGGAAGCGCCTCGTCCGCACGATCGACCTCACCGGCGTCACCGCGGCCGACCAGCCGCAGCTGAAGCTCGCCCTCAACTGGAACACCGAGGAGGGCTACGACCACGCCGCGCTGGAGGCCCGTACGGCCGGCGGCGACGACTGGACCACGCTGCCGGACCGGGACGGCCTGAGCAGCGCCACCGTGCCGGAGGAGTGCGCGGCCGGGTTCTTCGTGAACGACCACCCCTTCCTGCGGCACTACCTCACCCTGGACTCCGGCGGCTGCACCGCGCACGGCACCAGCGGCCAGTGGAACAGCTTCACCGGTTCCTCCGGCGGCTGGAAGCAGGTCTCCTTCGACCTGAGCGCGTACGCGGGCAAGACCGTCGAGGTCTCGCTCTCCTACATCACCGACCCGGGCTCGGGCGGCCGCGGCGTCTTCGCGGACGAGGCGCGCCTGTCCGTCGGCGGCGCGGAACAGGCCGTCGAGGGCTTCGAGTCCTCCCTCGGTGGGTGGACGGCCCAGGGCGCACCCGCCGGCAGCCCCGACGTCCCCGGCGACTGGGCCCGCTCCGGCGAGTTGTTCAAGTCCTATGCGGCGGTCACTACCCGTGACACCGTCCTGCTGGGCTTCGGACTGGAGCACCTGCCCGCCGCGGCGGATCGCGCCCTACTCGTCGGTAAGGCGTTGCGCGCACTGAACCGCTGATCGCCGGCCCCTTCGTCACTCACCCTGAGTGACCGGGACCGAAGTCCCCGGTCCCGTTCCGGAGCGTCAGGAACGGGACCGGGGCGCGTGTCCCCCACGAAGTGGGGGGAGTGTCAGGCTCCGACCGATGTCACCCAGAAGCTCACGGAGAGGTAGGGTCGTAAGCGGTCGGGGACATCCCATTTCAGCTCGCCGGCGCACTAACCGGCGCACCAACGAGGAGATCGGTTCGTGACGATCCGCGTAGGCATCAACGGTTTTGGCCGCATTGGCCGCAACTATTTCCGGGCGCTCCTGGAGCAGGGAGCGGACATCGAGATCGTCGGTGTCAACGACCTGACTGACAACGCCACCCTGGTGCACCTTCTCAAGTACGACACCATCCTGGGCCGGCTGAAGCACGAGGTCAGCCACACCGACAACAGCATCACCGTCGGTGGCCAGACCTTCAAGACCTTCGCCGAGCGCGACCCCGCGAACCTCCCCTGGGGTGAACTGGGCGCCGACATCGTCATCGAGTCGACCGGCATCTTCACCAAGAAGGCCGACGCCGCCAAGCACATCGCGGCCGGCGCCAAGAAGGTCCTCATCTCGGCTCCGGCCAAGGACGAGGACATCACCATCGTCATGGGCGTCAACCAGGACAAGTACGACGCGGCCAACCACCACGTCATCTCCAACGCCTCCTGCACCACCAACTGCGTGGCGCCGATGGCCAAGGTCCTCGACGAGAACTTCGGCATCGTCAAGGGCATGATGACGACGGTCCACGCGTACACGAACGACCAGCGCATCCTGGACTTCCCGCACTCGGACCTGCGTCGCGCCCGCGCCGCCGCCGAGAACATCATCCCGACCTCCACCGGTGCCGCCAAGGCCACCGCGCTGGTCCTCCCGCAGCTCAAGGGCAAGCTGGACGGCATCGCCATGCGCGTCCCGGTCCCGACCGGCTCGGTCACCGACCTGGTCCTGGAGCTCTCCCGCGAGACCACGGTGGAAGAGATCAACGCGGCCTTCCAGAAGGCCTCCGAGGGGCAGCTGAAGGGCATCCTCGACTACACCGAGGACGCGATCGTCTCCTCCGACATCGTGAACTGGCCCGCGTCCTGCACCTTCGACTCCTCCCTGACCATGGTCCAGGAAGGCACGCAGGTTAAGGTCGTCGGCTGGTACGACAACGAGTGGGGCTACTCCAACCGTCTCGTCGACCTCACCGTCTTCGTCGGCGGTCAGCTCTAAGCACATAGGCAAGGCACCACGATGTGAGCACAGGGTCCGAGCAGCGCGACGAAGCGCCGCACGGGCCCTGTTGTTTGCCTCGTTCTCCCTTCCTCGCCCTTCGAGCGAAGGGCACAAAGGAGTAGGTACACATGAAGACGATCGATGAACTCCTCGCCGAGGGCGTCAAGGGCAAGCGGGTCTTCGTCCGCGCGGACCTGAACGTCCCGCTGGCCGAAGGCACCATCACCGACGACGGCCGCATCCGCGCCGTCCAGCCCACGATCGCGAAGCTCGCCGGCGCCGGCGCCCGCGTCATCGTGGCCTCGCACCTGGGCCGCCCGAAGGGCACCGGCGTGGAGCCGGCCTTCTCGCTCGCCCCCGCCGCGACCCGTCTCGGCGAACTGCTCGGCGCGGAGGTCGCCTTCGCCGCCGACACGGTCGGCGCCTCCGCCAAGGAGACCGTCGCGGCCCTCACCGACGGCCGGGTGGCCGTCCTCGAGAACCTGCGCTTCAACGCCGGTGAGACCTCGAAGGACGACGCCGAGCGCGGCGCCTTCGCGGACCAGCTCGCCGAGCTCGCCGACCTCTACGTCGGCGACGGCTTCGGCGCCGTCCACCGCAAGCACGCCTCGGTCTTCGACCTGCCCGCGCGCCTCCCGCATGCGGCCGGCTACCTCATCGCCACCGAGGTCGGCGTCCTGAAGAAGCTCACCGCCGAGGTCGAGCGCCCCTACGTCGTGGTCCTCGGCGGCGCCAAGGTCTCCGACAAGCTGGCCGTCATCGACGAGCTGCTCGGCAAGGCCGACCGCATCCTCATCGGCGGCGGCATGGCCTACACCTTCCTCTACGCCAAGGGCTACGAGGTCGGCATCTCCCTGCTCCAGAAGGACCAGGTGGACGTCGTCAAGGAGTACATGCAGCGCGCCGAGGACACCGGCGTCGAGCTGGTGCTCCCGGTCGACGTGCTGGTCTCCTCGGACTTCCCGGACCTGAAGGGCAAGACCCCGGCTGTCTTCGAGACCGTGGACGCCGACGCGATCCCGAAGGACAAGGAAGGCCTGGACATCGGTCCCCGGACGCGCGAGCTGTACGCGTCGAAGATCGCCGATGCCAAGACCGTCTTCTGGAACGGTCCGGTCGGCGTGTTCGAGCACCCCGACTACGCCGGCGGTACCAGGGCCATCGCCCAGGCCCTGCTCGACAGCAGCGCCTTCACCGTCGTCGGCGGCGGAGACAGCGCCGCCGCCGTCCGCATCCTCGGCTTCGACGAGAATGCATTCGGCCACATCTCGACCGGTGGCGGCGCCTCCCTCGAATACCTCGAGGGCAAGACGCTCCCCGGCCTCGCCGCCCTGGAGGGCTGACCCCTTATGTCTGACGCTGTAAACGGCCGTACCCCGCTGATGGCGGGCAACTGGAAGATGAACCTCAACCACCTCGAGGCCATCGCCCACGTCCAGAAGCTCGCCTTCGCGCTCGCCGACAAGGACTACGACGCCGTCGAGGTCGCGGTCCTGCCGCCCTTCACCGACCTGCGTTCGGTCCAGACCCTGGTCGACGGCGACAAGCTGAAGATCAAGTACGGCGCCCAGGACCTGTCCGCGCACGACGCCGGCGCCTACACCGGCGAGATCTCCGGCTCCATGCTGGCGAAGCTGAAGTGCACGTACGTGGCCGTCGGCCACAGCGAGCGCCGTCAGTACCACGGCGAGTCCGACGAGCTCTGCAACGCCAAGGTCAAGGCCGCCTACCGGCACGGGCTCACCCCGATCCTGTGCGTCGGCGAGGGCCTGGAGGTCCGCAAGGCCGGACAGCAGGTCCCGCACACGCTGGCCCAGGTCGACGGCGGCCTCAAGGACGTCCCGGCCGAGCAGGTCGAGTCCATCGTGATCGCCTACGAGCCCGTCTGGGCCATCGGCACCGGCGAGGTCGCCACCCCCGACGACGCGCAGGAGGTCTGCGGGGCGATCCGCACCCGCCTCGCGGAGCTGTACTCGCAGGAGCTGGCCGACAAGGTCCGCATCCAGTACGGCGGCTCGGTGAAGGCCGGGAACATCGCGGCGATCATGGCGCAGCCCGACGTCGACGGCGCCCTGATCGGCGGCGCCGCGCTGGACGCGGAGGAGTTCGTCAAGATCGTCCGCTTCCGCGACCAGTGAGTATGCGGTAGGGCGGATCCGTCGTACCCTTGCGGGGGCCAGAGGCTGAACCACCAGCCACTGGCCCCCGCGCACATCCCGCAAAGCCGGAAAGCCTGAAAAAAGCCAGAAAGTAGGAATCAGCCGTGATTATGGGGTTCTCGATCGCCCTGATCGTCTTCAGCGCCCTGCTGATGCTGCTCGTGCTGATGCACAAGGGCAAGGGCGGCGGCCTCTCCGACATGTTCGGCGGCGGAATGCAGTCGTCGGTCGGCGGTTCCTCCGTCGCGGAGCGCAACCTGGACCGCATCACCGTCGTCGTGGGTCTGCTGTGGTTCGCGTGCATCGTCGCGCTCGGCCTGCTGATGAAGTCGAGCAGCTGACCGTTCCGGCCATTCCGGCAGTCCTGTCGGTGGTGCCCGGCCTATCATGAGGTCCGGCGTCCACAGCGCGGAATCAGTAACTCCGCTCACTGGACGTGCGTTGGGCCTTACGTAGACTTGGGCGCTCCGCGGCGGAAATTCCACTCACACTCCGCGGCACCATCACGCAGGGAGTTACGACCGTGGCAAGTGGCAACGCGATCCGTGGTAGCCGGGTCGGAGCGGGGCCGATGGGTGAGGCAGAGCGCGGCGAGTCCGCACCCCGCCTGCGCATCTCCTTCTGGTGCTCGAACGGGCACGAGACGCAGCCGAGCTTCGCCAGCGACGCGCAGGTGCCGGACACCTGGGACTGCCCGCGCTGCGGGTTCCCGGCCGGCCAGGACCGGGACAACCCGCCCGCGCCGCCGCGCACCGAACCGTACAAGACGCACCTGGCGTACGTACGGGAACGGCGCTCCGACGCCGACGGCGAGGCGATCCTCGCCGAGGCGCTCGCCAAACTCCGCGGCGAGATCTGACACCGCCCCATATGTGTGACGTGAGGCCCGGCCCCGCAGGAATCATCTCCTGCGGGGCCGGGCCTCTTTGTGTGCGTTGCGCCGCTTCTGATCCCTTAAGTTGGAGAACGGCGGGGCACGACAGGACGGAAGAAACGGGTTGATGTCCGAGATGAACGCAGACAGCAGGACGAAGCTCAACCGGACGCCGGAGTGGCTGGCACTCGGCAAGCACCGGGAGGAATTCGGGCAGACGCATCTGCGGGAGCTGTTCGAGAAGAATCCCGGCCGCGGCGCCGACTACACCCTGCAGGTCGGCGACCTGCACATCGACTACTCGAAGCACCTCGTGACCGACGAGACGCTCGCGCTCCTGCGCGAACTGGCCGCGGCCACCGGCGTGGCCGAGCTGCGCGAGGCGATGTTCCGCGGCGAGAAGATCAACACGACCGAGGACCGGGCGGTGCTGCACACCGCCCTGCGCGCGCCCAGGGACGCCGTCATCGAGGTGGACGGCGAGAACGTCGTCCCGGCCGTGCACGCGGTCCTCGACAAGATGGCGGCCTTCGCCGACCAGGTCAGGTCGGGGGAGTGGACCGGCTTCACCGGCAAGCGCATCAGGAACGTCGTCAACATCGGCATCGGCGGCTCCGACCTCGGTCCGGCCATGGCCTACGACGCCCTGCGCGCCTTCGCCGACCGCGCCCTGACGGTGCGCTTCGTGTCCAACGTCGACGGCGCCGACCTGCACGAGGCCCTGCGGGACCTGGACCCGGCCGAGACGCTGTTCATCATCGCCTCCAAGACCTTCACCACCATCGAGACGATCACCAACGCCACGTCGGCGCGCGGCTGGCTGCTCGCCGGCCTCGGCGGTGATCAGGCGGCCGTGGCACGGCACTTCGTGGCGCTGTCGACCAACGCCGAGAAGGTCACCGACTTCGGCATCGACCCGGCCAACATGTTCGAGTTCTGGGACTGGGTCGGCGGCCGCTACTCCTTCGACTCGGCCATCGGCCTCTCCCTGATGATCGCGATCGGGCCGGCGGCCTTCCGCGACATGCTGGCCGGCTTCCGCCTGATGGACCAGCACTTCCGCACGGCGCCGCCGGAGGAGAACGCCCCGCTGCTGATCGGCCTGTTGGGGATCTGGTACGGCGACTTCTTCGACGCGCAGTCGCACGCCGTGCTCCCGTACAGCCACTACCTCTCGCGCTTCACCGCGTACTTGCAGCAGCTGGACATGGAGTCCAACGGCAAGTCCGTGGACCGCGACGGCAATCCGGTGGAGTGGCAGACGGGCCCGGTGGTCTGGGGCACGCCCGGCACCAACGGGCAGCACGCCTACTACCAGCTGATCCACCAGGGGACGAAGATGATCCCCGCGGACTTCATCGGCTTCGCGAAGCCGGTGGCCGAGCTGGAGGCGGCCCCCGCGGCCCAGCACGACCTGCTCATGGCCAACTTCTTCGCGCAGACCCAGGCGCTGGCCTTCGGCAAGTCGGCGGACGAGGTGCGCGCCGAAGGGACCCCGGAGCCGCTGGTCCCGCACAAGACCTTCCACGGGAACCACCCGACGACCACCATCCTGGCCACCGAGCTCACCCCGGGGGTGCTGGGCCAGCTGATCGCGCTGTACGAGCACAAGGTGTTCGTCCAGGGCGCGGTGTGGAACATCGACTCCTTCGACCAGTGGGGCGTCGAGCTCGGCAAGGTCCTCGCCAAGCGCGTCGAGCCCGCCCTGACCGAGGGTGTGGACGTCGAGGGTCTCGACGCCTCGACGAAGGCCCTGGTGGCCACCTACCGGAAGCTGCGCGGCCGGAGCTGACGGCAGGACGGCCGAAGGGCCCGCTCTCCTCGGGAGAGCGGGCCCTTCGCGCCGTACGGGTCAGGAGGAGGCCGGCGGGTACATCCCGGTCGGGAGCTTCGCCGCCGCCGCGCGGTCCAGGAGCCACAGGGTGCGGGAGCGGCCGTACGCCTCCGCGGCCGGGGCCTGCACCCCGCCGGCCCCGCCGAGGGCGATGGAGACCGCTCCGGCCTTGTCCTCGCCGGCCGCCAGCAGCCAGACCTCGCGGGCCGCCCGGATCGCCGGGAGCGTCAGCGAGATGCGGGTGGGCGGGGGCTTCGGGGCGCCGTGGACGCCCACCACCGTCCGCTCGCTCTCGCGGGCCGCCGGGTGCTCCGGGAAGAGCGAGGCCACGTGCGTGTCCGGGCCCACGCCCAGCATCAGCACGTCGAAGCGGGGGACCGGGCCGTGGTCCTCGGGGCCGGCCGCCTTCGCCAGCTCGGCCGCGTAGGCGGCCGCGGCCGCGTCGACGTCGGCCCCGTACGGTCCGTCCGAGGCCGGCATCACGTGCACGCGGGCGGGATCCACCGGGACCGAGTCCAGGAGGGCCTCGCGGGCCTGCGTGTGATTGCGCTCGGGGTCGTCGGCGGGGACGTACCGCTCGTCGCCCCACCAGAGGTCCAGGCGCGCCCAGTCGACGGCGTCGCGGGCGGGGGCGGCGGCGAGCGCGGCGAGGAGGCCGTTGCCGTTGCGTCCGCCGGTGAGGACCACGGAGGCCGTGCCCCGGGCCGCCTGCGCGTCCACGATCTTCGTGATGAGCCGGGCCGCGGTGGCCTGGGCCATCAGTTCCTTGTCCCGGTGGACGACGACCTGGGGAGTCGTCATACCCATGGTGTTGCCGCCTTCTGTGTAGGTCCGGGGTGCGGGGGTGCGGGTGCCGCTGCGCGGAGCCCCGCCCCCACCCCCGCCCCTTCCCGAAACCGGGCTCCGCCCCGGGGCACGGAGCCCCGGGGAGCGGAGGAAGGGCGGGGGCGGGGGAGAGCCCCGCAAGCCCCGCTACTTGTTCGCGGCCTTCTTCGACGGCTTCGCGGCCGGCTTCGGCTGCGCCTCGGCCGCGGCCGTCGCCGGGGCGTCGGCCTTCGCCGGGGCCTCGGGCTTCGCCGGAGCCTCGGCCGCCGCCTCGGCCGGAGCCGACGGCTGCAGCTTCGCCACGCCGAACTTCAGCGCGGACTCGTACGTGTTGTCCGGGTCCAGTCGGCGCAGCTCCTCCGCCAGCAGCTCGGCCGTGTCGCGGCGCTTGAGCGCCACCGCACGGTCGGGCTGCCCCGGCATGCACAGCGTGGCCAGGGCCCCGTCGGCCCGGTCCAGGACGATGTCGCCGTCCTTGGTGGACAGGCGTACCGCCGTCAGGCCGGGGCCCGAGGACAGCGTGCGCGTCACCGGGACGGCGAGCCGGTCCGCCAGCCACATGGCCAGCAGCTCGCAGCTCGGGTTCTCGTCCTCGCCCTCGACGGTCGCCGAGGCGACCGCGAGGTTCTGCTGGTCCAGTGCGGCGGCCAGCATGGAGCGCCACGGGGTGATGCGGGTCCACGACAGGTCCGTGTCCCCCGGCGCGTACGACGCCGCCCGGGCGCTGAGCTCCCGGATCGGGTCCTCGCAGGAGTACGTGTCCGAGATCCGGCGCTGGCCCAGCGTCCCCAGCGGGTCGCCCGCCAGGTCCTGGGGGGCACCGTCCGGCCACCAGACGACCACCGGGGCGTCCGGCAGGAGCAGCGGGAGAACCACCGACTGGGCGTGGTCGACCAGTTCGCCGTGAAGGCGGAGCACGACCGTCTCACCGCTGCCGGAGTCCGCCCCGACGCGGATCTCCGCGTCGAGCCGGGCGTCGCGGCGACTGCGCGGCGAGCGGCTGGCCCGCTTGATGACGACGACGATCCGCGAGGGGTGTTCGTGGGACGCGTCGTTCGCCGACTTGAGCGCGTCGTACGCGTTCTCCTCGTCGGTCACGATCACCAGCGTGAGGACCATGCCGATGGCCGGCGTGCCGATGTCCCGACGTGCCTGCACCATCGCGGCATTGATCTTGCTGGAGTTGGTCTCCGTGAGGTCGATCTTCATGGCCGGCGCCAGCTCCGTCCGTCTCGTGCGAGCATCTCGTCCGCCTCGACCGGACCCCAGGTGCCCGCCGGGTACTGCGCGGGCTTGCCGTGCTTGTCCCAGTACTCCTCGATCGGGTCGAGGATGTTCCAGGACAGCTCGACCTCCTGGTGACGCGGGAAGAGGTTCGCGTCGCCGAGGAGCACGTCGAGGATGAGCCGCTCGTACGCCTCGGGGCTCGACTCCGTGAAGGACTCGCCGTAGGCGAAGTCCATCGTGACGTCCCGGACCTCCATGGAGGTGCCCGGAACCTTGGAACCGAAGCGGACCGTCACGCCCTCGTCCGGCTGGACCCGGATGACCAGGGCGTTCTGCCCCAGCTCCTCGGTCGCACCCGACTCGAACGGCAGGTACGGGGCACGCTTGAAGACCACGGCGATCTCGGTCACCCGGCGGCCCAGGCGCTTGCCCGTCCGCAGGTAGAACGGGACGCCCGCCCAGCGGCGGTTGTTGATCTCCAGCCGGACGGCCGCGTAGGTGTCGGTCTTCGACTTGGGGTCGATGCCGTCCTCTTCGAGGTACCCGACGACCTTCTCGCCGCCCTGCCACGCGGCCGAGTACTGGCCGCGCACGGTGTGCTTGCCCAGGTCCTCGGGGAGCTCGACGGCCGTGAGGACCTTGAGCTTCTCCGCCACCAGCGCCTTGGGGTGGAAGGAGCCGGGCTCCTCCATCGCGGTGAGCGCGAGCAGCTGCAGCAGGTGGTTCTGGATGACGTCCCGGGCCGCGCCGATGCCGTCGTAGTACCCGGCCCGGCCGCCGATGCCGATGTCCTCGGCCATGGTGATCTGCACGTGGTCGACGTACGACCGGTTCCAGATCGGCTCGAACATGGTGTTGGCGAAGCGGAGCGCCAGGATGTTCTGGACGGTCTCCTTGCCGAGGTAGTGGTCGATCCGGAAGACCTCGTCCCGGGGGAAGACCTCGTGGACGACCTTGTTGAGCTCCTCGGCGCTCTTCAGGTCGTGGCCGAAGGGCTTCTCGATGACGGCACGCCGCCAGGAGCCCTCCTTCTGCGCCAGCCCGTGGTTCTTGAGCTGCTGGACCACCTTGGGGAAGAACTTCGGCGGGACCGACAGGTAGAAGGCGAAGTTGCCGCCCGTGCCCTGCGCCTTGTCCAGGTCGTCGATCGTCGCCTTCAGGGTCTCGAAGGCCGCGTCGTCGTCGAAATCGCCCTGCACGAACCGGCAGCCCTGCACCAGCTGCTGCCAGACCTCCTCCCGGAAGGGGGTGCGCGAGTGCTGCTTGACGGCCTCGTACACCTCCTTGGCGAAGTCCTCGTGCTCCCACTCGCGGCGGGCGAACCCGATCAGCGAGAAGCCCGGCGGGAGCAGGCCGCGATTGGCCAGGTCGTAGATGGCTGGCATCAGCTTCTTGCGCGACAGGTCACCCGTAACGCCGAAAATGACCAGGCCGGACGGCCCCGCGATGCGCGGGAGCCGCCGGTCCTGTGCGTCACGAAGCGGGTTCGCTCCGTTCACAGACAAGGTGTTCAGGCCTCCGTGGGGGCAAGGCGCTCAAGCTCCGCCTCGGTCGACTTCAGCAGGTCGTTCCAGGACGCCTCGAACTTCTCGACGCCCTCGTCCTCGAGCAGCTGCACCACATCGTCGTACGAAATACCCAGCTTCGCGACCGCGTCGAGCTCGGCGCGCGCCTGCTCGTAGCTGCCGCGCACGGTGTCACCCGTGATCCGGCCGTGGTCGGCGGTGGCCTCCAGGGTGGCCTCCGGCATGGTGTTCACCGTGTTCGGGGCGACCAGGTCCTCCACGTACAGGGTGTCCTTGTACGCCGGGTCCTTGACGCCGGTCGAGGCCCACAGCGGACGCTGCTTGTTGGCTCCGACGCGCTCCAGGGCGGCCCAGCGGTCCGAGGAGAAGACCTCCTCGTAGGCCTCGTAGGCCAGACGGGCGTTGGCGAGCGCCGCCTTGCCCTTGAGGGCCTTGGCCTCGTCGGTGCCGATCGCGTCGAGGCGCTTGTCGATCTCGCTGTCCACGCGGGACACGAAGAAGGAGGCGACCGAGTGGATCAGGGACAGGTCCAGGCCGGCGGCCTTGGCCTTCTCCAGGCCCGCCAGGTACGCGTCCATGACCTCGCGGTAGCGCGCCAGCGAGAAGATCAGCGTGACGTTGACGCTGATGCCCTTGCCGATGACCTCGGTGATCGCCGGCAGGCCGGCCTTGGTCGCCGGGATCTTGATGAGCGTGTTCGGGCGGTCCACCAGCCAGGCCAGCTGCTTGGCCTCGGCGATGGTCGCCGGCGTGTTGTGCGCCAGGCGCGGGTCGACCTCGATCGACACGCGGCCGTCCTGGCCGTCGGTGCGGTCGTAGACCGGGCGCAGGATGTCGGCCGCGTCGCGGACGTCCGCCGTGGTGATCATCCGCAGGGCCTCCTCCACGGTGACCTTGCGGGTGGCGAGGTCGGTGAGCTGCTGCTCGTAGCCCTCGCCGCTGCTGATCGCCTTCTGGAAGATCGCCGGGTTGGTGGTGACACCGACCACGTGCGACTGGTCGATGAGCTCGGCCAGGTTGCCGGACGTGATGCGCTTGCGGGACAGGTCGTCCAGCCAGATCGCCACGCCTTCGTCGGAGAGGCGCTTGAGTGCGTCTGTCATGGGATTACATCTCCTACTGGGTTCTGGACCGGCGTCAGCGCGCGGCGGCGGCGAGGCCACCGGTTTCATCGAGAGAAGCCTTGGCGGCGGCGGTCACGGCCTCGGGCGTGAAGCCGAACTCGCGGAACAGCACCTTCGCGTCGGCGGAGGCGCCGAAGTGCTCCAGCGACACGATGCGGCCGGCGTCGCCGACGTACCGGTGCCAGGTCAGGCCGATGCCGGCCTCGACCGCGACGCGGGCCTTCACCGAGGGGGGCAGGACGCTGTCCTTGTACTCCCGCGACTGCTCCTCGAACCACTCGACGCACGGCATCGAGACGACCCGGGCCGGGATGCCCTCGGCCTGGAGCTGCTCGCGGGCCTCGACGGCGAGGTGGACCTCGGAGCCGGTACCGATGAGGACGACCTGCGCGGGGCCGCCCTCGGCCTCGAACATGACGTACCCGCCCTTGGCGGCGTCCTCGTTGCGCTCGTAGGTCGGCACGCCCTGGCGGGTGAGCGCCAGACCGTGCGGGGCGCCCTTGCCGAAGACCTTGGTGTGGCGCTTGAGGACCTCGCGCCAGGCGATCGCGGTCTCGTTGGCGTCGGCCGGGCGTACGACGTTCAGGCCCGGGATGGCGCGCAGCGAGGCGAGGTGCTCGACCGGCTGGTGGGTCGGGCCGTCCTCGCCGAGACCGATGGAGTCGTGCGTCCACACGTAGGTCACCGGCAGGTGCATCAGGGACGACAGGCGCACGGCGTTGCGCATGTAGTCGGAGAACACCAGGAAGGTGCCGCCGTAGATACGGGTGTGGCCGTGCAGGGCGATGCCGTTCATGGTCGCGGCCATGGCGTGCTCGCGGATGCCGAAGTGGATGGTTCGGCCGTACGGGTCGGCCTCCGGCAGCGGGTTGTCCTTCGGCAGGAACGAGGAGTTCTTGTCGATGGTGGTGTTGTTGGAGCCGGCGAGGTCGGCCGAGCCGCCCCACAGCTCCGGGATGACCGCGCCGACGGCCTGGAGCACCTTGCCGGAGGCGGCGCGGGTGGCGACGTCCTTGCCGGCCTCGAAGACGGGGAGCTCGTCCTCCCAGCCCGCGGGCAGCTCGTTGGCGTTGATGCGGTCGAACGAGGCGGCGTGCTCCGGGTTGGCCGTGCGCCAGGCGGAGAAGTCCTTCTCCCAGGCGGCCTTGGCCTCGCGGCCGCGGTCGCCGAGGGCGCGGGTGTGCGCGAGGACCTCGTCGGCGACCTCGAAGCTCTTCTCCGGGTCGAAGCCGAGGATGCGCTTGGTGGCCGCGACCTCGTCCTCGCCGAGCGCCGAGCCGTGCGCGGCCTCGGTGTTCTGGGCGTGCGGGGCGGGCCAGGCGATGATCGAGCGCATCGCGATGAAGGACGGGCGCCCCGTCTCGGCCTTGGCGGCCTGGAGGGCGGCGAACAGCGCCTTCGGGTCGAGGTCGCCGTTCGGCTGCTGCGCGACGCGCTGGACGTGCCAGCCGTAGGCCTCGTAGCGCTTGAGGGTGTCCTCGGAGACGGCCGTCTCCGTGTCGCCCTCGATGGAGATGTGGTTGTCGTCCCACAGCAGGACGAGGTTGCCGAGCTTCTGGTGGCCGGCCAGCGCGGACGCCTCGTGGGAGATGCCCTCCTGGAGGCAGCCGTCGCCCGCGATCGCGTAGATCATGTGGTCGAACGGGGAGGTGCCCGGGGCGGCGTCCGGGTCGAACAGGCCGCGCTCGTAGCGGGCGGCCATGGCCATGCCCACCGCGTTGGCCACACCCTGGCCGAGGGGGCCGGTGGTGGTCTCGACGCCCTTGGTGTGGCCGTACTCCGGGTGGCCGGGGGTCTTGGAGCCCCAGGTGCGGAACGCCTTGAGGTCGTCCAGTTCGAGCCCGAACCCGCCGAGGTACAGCTGGGTGTAGAGCGTCAGGGACGAGTGCCCCGCGGAGAGCACGAAACGGTCGCGGCCCACCCACTCGGGGTCCGCCGGGTCGTGCCGCATCACCTTCTGGAAGAGGGTGTACGCGGCGGGGGCCAGGCTCATCGCCGTACCGGGGTGGCCGTTTCCGACCTTCTGGACCGCGTCAGCGGCCAGGATGCGGGCGGTGTCGACGGCCCGCTGGTCCAGTTCGGTCCACTCGAGCTCTGTGGTGGTCGGCTTGGTGCTCACCGTGGGTCAGGGCTCCTCTCCACATGTATGAATCCCGGTGACGAACGGTGCACCGGCGCGATTCCGAGCCTACCCCCGCAACGGCGTGCAGCTATTCGAGTGCACGCAGTCCGTCACCGCGCCGCCGACCGGTGTTCACCCGCCCGCGGGGGCCCCGACCGCGTCGTCCCCCGTAGGTATGCACGGTCCGATCGGCCCAACACGAGGCGACCCCCGCGCGGGGCGACGTAAGTGCAACGTCTACAGTGGCGTGGTACGCGCAAGCCTCAACCGGGCCTTCATACCGATGGCGGCCCGAGTCGCGGCTTGCTGGATTCTCTCTCAGGGGTGTGCGTGACGGCCGTCGAATCCCGTCCAGCGGCGGTGCTCGGGACGAGCCCCGGTCACCGGCCGTTCGGGGCCCGCGTCATGGCTTTCGTGGCATTGACCAAGCCGCGGATCATCGAACTTCTGCTGATCACCACAGTGCCGGTGATGTTCCTGGCCGAGCAGGGCGTGCCGTCCCTGTGGCTGGTCCTCGTGACCTGCTTCGGCGGCTACTTGTCCGCGGGCGGCGCCAACGCGCTGAACATGTACATCGACCGCGACATCGACGCGCTGATGGACCGGACCTCGCAGCGCCCGCTGGTGACCGGCATGGTCAGCCCGCGCGAGTGCCTGGCCTTCGGCCTCACCCTCGCGGTGGTCTCCACCCTGTTCTTCGGTCTGCTCGTCAACTGGCTGTCGGCGGCGCTGTCGCTCGGCGCGCTCCTTTTCTACGTCGTCGTCTACACGATGCTGCTGAAGCGGCGCACCGCGCAGAACATCGTCTGGGGCGGCATCGCGGGCTGCATGCCGGTGCTCATCGGCTGGTCCTCGGTCACGAACGAGGTCTCCTGGGCCGCGGTCGTCCTCTTCCTGGTCATCTTCTTCTGGACGCCGCCGCACTACTGGCCGCTGTCGATGAAGGTGAAGGACGACTACGCGCGCGCCGGTGTGCCGATGCTCCCCGTCGTGGCGGGCAACAAGGCCGTGGCGACCCAGATCGTCCTCTACAGCTGGGTGATGGTGGCGGTCTCGCTGCTGCTGACCCCGATGGGGTACACCGGCTGGTTCTACACCTCGGTCGCGCTGGTCTCCGGCGGCTGGTGGCTGTGGGAGGCGCACGCGCTGCACGCGCGGGCCAAGGCGGGCGTGACGGGCGCGAAGCTCAAGGAGATGCGCCTGTTCCACTGGTCGATCACCTACGTGTCGCTGCTGTTCGTGGCGGTGGCCGTGGATCCCTTCCTCCGTTGATTACTCGCCGGTAGCATGCCCTCCATGGGAGACACCGCAGAGACCGCAGCCGCCGCAGCCGCCGCGGACAAGAAGCAGGACCGTACGGCGGCGAAGCTCGCCAGGCAGATCGGCGCCTTCGCCAAGAAGCACGGAGGCGCCGAGGGCCAGCTCGCCCACATCGGGCAGGCCGGCACCCGCATCGTGCTCGTGGGAACGGACGGCGGCTGGGGCGACCTGGTGGCCCCTACCTTCGCGACGGCGCAGCTGGCCGCCGAGAAGGCCGGGCTGACCCTCCACGACGAGTTCGACGGGGAGTTCGCCGCGCGCGTGCGCACCGGCCCGTACGAGTGGACGCGGATGGCCGGCATCCAGCTCGGCGGACACGAGGACTAGGTCCTCGGTCAACAGCGCGAGCAACACCTCACACCCCGCTCACCCGTTAGGACGTGTGGAAGCCCCTTCCTCACGTCCGCAACGGGATGCCCGGATGATCGAAACGCCGCCCCTGGTGGACCAGTACTGCCACGGAGTACTCCGTACGGAGCTGGGCCTGGGCACCTTCGAGGCCCAGCTGATCCGCTCGGCCGGCCCGCCCGCCGCGGGCACCACCTTCTTCGACACCCAGACCGGTTTCGCCGTGCGCCGCTGGTGCCCGCCGCTGCTGGGGCTGGAGCCGCACGCCGCCCCCGCCCGCTATCTGGCGCGGCGGCGCGAGCTGGGCGCGGCCGAGTCGGCCCGGCGGCTGCTCAGGGGGTCCGGGGTGGCCGCGTACCTGGTCGACACCGGGGCGACCGGGGACCTCACCGGGCCCAAGGAGCTGGCGCTCGCCGGGGACGCGGAGGCCTTCGAGTCGGTCCGGCTGGAGTTGCTGGCCGAGCAGGTCGCCGACACCTCCGGGACCGTGGCCGCGTTCCTCGCCAATCTCGCCGAGGCCGTCCACCACGCCGCCGCCGGGGCCACGGCCTTCTCCTGCGCGGCCGCCTTCGACGGCGCCGGCGCCCCGGCCGGCGTACCCGATCCGCCCGGTCCCGGCGAGGTGCGCGGGGCGGCCGGACGGTGGCTGGCCGGGCGCCCCCGGGGCGGAGCCGTACGGGACCCCGTACTCCTGCGGCACCTGCTGTGGAGCGCGGTGTCGTCCGGGCTGCCGCTCCAGCTCCACGCGGGCGCGGCCGATCCCGCCCCGCTGACGGAGTTCGTACGGGCCACCGCGGGCCTGGGCGCGCGGCTGGTGCTGATCGGCGGATACCCCCACCACCGGCACACGGCGCAGCTCGCCGCGGCCTTCCCGCACGTCTACGCCGACGCCGGCGCGGCCCTCGGGCAGACCGGGGCGCGGGCGGCGGCGGTCCTGGCCGAACTGCTGGAGCTGGCGCCGTTCGGGAAGGTGCTGTTCTCCAGCGGCGGCCGGCAGCTGCCCGAACTGCACGCGGTGGGCGCCCTGGTGTTCCGGGAGGCGCTGGGCCGGGTGCTGGGCGGCTGGGTCGCCGAGGGGTCCTGGTCCTGGCGGGACGCGGAACGGGTGGCCGGCCTGGTCGCGGCGGGCAACGCCCGCCGCGTCTACCGGCTGGACGGCCCCGAGGGGGCCTGACGCGCCCGAGGGTCAGACGGCGGAGAGCTGCGGGTCGCCCTGGGAGGGGATCTCCGCCTGCTCGGCCGGCCGCTCGCGCAGGCTCAGCGCGACCCGGAGCACGGCGATCCACACCAGGCAGGAGCCCAGCATGTGGGCGGCGACCAGGGCCTCGGGGACCTGGGTGGCGTACTGCACGTAGCCGATGGCGCCCTGGGCGAGCAGCACGACCAGCAGGTCGCGGGCGCGCGCCCGGGTGTCGGTCGGCGCGTCGACGACACGCAGGACCAGCCACATCGCGACGCCGAGCGCGCACACCAGCCAGGCGGCGACGGCGTGCACATGGGCGGTGGCGTCCCAGTCGAAGGGCATCCGCCGGATCTCGCTGCTGTCACCGGCGTGCGGGCCGGAGCCGGTCACGACGGTGCCCGCCGCGATCAGGACGAGGGTGGTCGCGAGCAGTGCCCACGCCAGCTTGCGCACCGGTCCGGGCACGCGCGGCCTGGGGGAGCCGTCCCCCTCGCGGGTGCGCTGCCAGGTGACCGTGGTCACGGTGATCAGCGCGGTGGCGAGCAGGAAGTGCCCGGCCACGCTGTAGGGGTTGAGCCCGGTCAGGACGGTGATGCCGCCCAGTACGGCGTTGCCCATCACGGTGAAGAACTGCACCCAGCCGAGCTTCGTGAGGGAGCGCCGCCAGGGCTTGGCCGAACGGGCGGCGATGATCGCCCAGCCGACGGCCGCGCTCAGCACGTAGGTCAGCATGCGGTTGCCGAACTCGATGGCGCCGTGGAAGCCCTGCTCCTGCGTCACGATCAGGCTGTCGTCGGTGCACTTGGGCCAGGTGTCGCAGCCGAGGCCGGACCCGGTCAGCCGTACCGCGCCGCCGGTGACGACGATGACCACGCTCATGACGAGCGCGGCGAGTGCGGCCCGCTGGACGGTCCGGGGTGACGGGGTCCAGCGGCTGGCGATGTGGGCGAGGGGGTTCAACACGCCCCATATCGTAGGCGACCCCTTGTGCAAAGTTTCACGAGGGGGTGCCGAGGGCGGCGTCGGGGCCGACGACCAGGCGGTACTTCGCTCCCGCGGGCTCGCCCTCCTCGTGCCACCACAGCAGGAGGCGCCACGGGACGCCGTCGCCCGGGTAGTCCGCCGAGCCGACGAACCCGCGCTGCAGTTCGCCCGCTACGTCCTGTGCCGTCCGGTTCCTTACTTCTGTGGCGCTGTGCCAGGGATGCGGCAACACGTTCCACAGGCCGTCAGGACCGCGCACCTCGACGCGCCACACCGCGAGCCAGGGCGTGACCTCCAGCATCGTCCGCACCTGGTCGGGGTCGAGGCGCAGCCGGGCCGCGACCTCGGACTCCTCCACCCCCTGGATGCGGGCGGCCACCACGGCCTGCGGCAGCAGCCGTTCGGGCATCAGCCCCCGCGCGCGCAGCCCGACCAGGGACTCGAAGGACAGGAAGCGCAGCCGCAGTTCCAGCTGGCGGCCGATGTGGTCCAGGGCCTCCTCGGCCTCCTGCGACGCCTCCGCGGCGGGATCCGCGAGCAGCAGCTGTCGGAAGTCGGACTCCGCGTCCACCGCCCAGGCCACCGCGTCCTCGGCGAGGCCCAGCTCGGCGAGGCGGTCCCCGAGGAACACCTTGGCCTGGGCGAGGCCCCGCCGGTTGACCGGATCGTGCTGGTCCAGTCCGGCCCACACCTCGACCGCGCTCCGGGTCAGATCGCGGGCGCGCTCACCGGCCGCCCGCTCCATGGCGCTGGGCCCCCCTCCGCCGGCCGGTCCCAGCGGGTGCTTCGGCAGCCGGGCCACGTCGCTCAGCGGCCAGGCCAGCCACACCCCGTGGTTGATCAGCCCGCGGGCGTACCAGCGGGCGAACTCGGGGGAGTACCGGGCCGCGCGCTCGGAGCTGCGCAGCCCCTCCTCGATCGTGGCCAGCGCTCCCGCGCGGTCGCCCGCGGCGAACCGCACGGCGGCCCGGTCGGCGAGGCGCAGCCCGAGCAGCGCACTGCACTGCGGGTCGTCCGCGAGGGGGCGCAGGGCGCCGATCAGCTCGTCGAGGAGCCGTTCGCGCTCCTCCGGTTCCGCGTGCGCCGCCCCCGCCCGCACCTGTGCCCACCGCTCGTCCAGCCGAAGTACGGCCTCCCGCTGCACCATGTCCGCCCCCCGGCTTCATGTGTGGAGGCGCCCATCCTCGCGGCATTCTCGGCGCGAGGGGAAGGGTTTCATTCCCAGCGGAAGAGGCGCGCGGCGGCGCCCAGACCGAGTACGGCCCAGCCTGCGAGCACGGCCGCGTCGCCCCACGGCAGCGCGGCCCCGTGCTGGAGCACCTCGCGCAGGCCGTCGGACAGGGCGGCGATGGGCAGCAGCCCGAGGACGGACCGCGCGGCCTCCGGGAACTTCTCCAGGGGCACGATCACCCCGCCGCCGACCAGCAGCAGCAGGAAGACCAGGTTGGCGGCGGCCAGGGTCATCTCGGCCTTGAGGGTGCCCGCCATCAGCAGCCCCAGCCCGGAGAAGGCGGCGGTGCCCAGCAGGATCAGCGCGGCCACCGCCAGCGGGTTGCCGTGCGGGGACCAGCCCAGGGCGAAGGCGATCACCGTCAGCAGGGCGATCTGGAGCACCTCGGTGACCAGCACCGACAGGGTCTTGGCGGCCATCAGGGCCCAGCGCGGCAGCGGGGAGGCCCCGAGCCGCTTGAGGACCCCGTAGCGGCGGTCGAAGCCGGTGGCGATGGCCTGGCCGGTGAAGGCGGTGGACATCACGGCGAGCGCCAGGACGCCGGGAGCGAGGAAGTCCACGGACCTCTCGCTGCCCGTGTCGACGATGTCGACGGCGGAGAAGAGGGTCAGCAGCAGGGCGGGAATGATCACGGTCAGCAGCAGCTGCTCGCCGTTGCGCAGCAGCATCCGGGTCTCCAGGGCCGTCTGCGCGAGGATCATGCGGGACACGGGCGCGGCCCCCGGGTTGGGGGTGAACGTACCGGCGCTCATGCGCGCAGCTCCTTACCGGTCAGCTCCAGGAACACGTCTTCGAGGGTGTGCCGCTCCACGGTCAGGCTGTCCGGCATCACGCCGTGCTGCGCGCACCAGGAGGCGACGGTGGCCAGCAGCTGCGGGTGGACGTCGCCGGTGACCCGGTAGGTGCCCGGGAGCAGCTCGGCGGCCTGGGTGCCGTCGGGCAGCGCCTTCAGCAGCGAGGCCAGGTCGAGGGAGGGGCGGCCGGTGAAGCGCAGGGTGTTCTCGGCGCCGCCCCGGCAGAGCTGCTCGGGGCTGCCGTGCGCGATGACCCGGCCGGCGTCCACGATGGCGACCTCGTCCGAGAGCTGCTCGGCCTCGTCCATGTGGTGGGTGGTGAGGACGACGGTGACCCCGTCGGTGCGCAGCTCCCGTACGAGGTCCCAGGTCGCGCGGCGGGCCTGCGGGTCCAGGCCGGCGGTGGGTTCGTCCAGGAAGACCAGCTCGGGGCGGCCCACGACGGCCATGGCCAGGGCCAGGCGCTGCTGCTGGCCGCCGGAGAGCCGGCGGTAGGCGGTGCGGCCGCAGCCGCCGAGTCCGAGGCGTTCCACCAGGGTGTCGACGTCGAGCGGGTCGGCGTACAGCTTGGCCATGTGGCGCAGCATCTCGACCGCGCGGGCGCCGGAGTAGACGCCCCCGGACTGGAGCATCACGCCGATCCGCGGGCGCAGTGCCTCGGCCTGGGCGACGGGGTCGAGGCCGAGGACGCGGACGGTTCCGGCGTCGGGGCGGTGGTAGCCCTCGCAGGTCTCCACCGTGGTCGTCTTGCCCGCGCCGTTGGGACCGAGGACCGCGGTGACGGAGGCCGTACGGACGGTGAGGTCCAGCCCGTCCACCGCTGTCTTGGCGGCGAACCGCTTCACCAGTCCGCGGATCTCCACGGCGGGGTCGTTGCTCATGAGGGGTGAGTCTACGGAGCCGCGGGATGGGGCACGGGCCCCGGGGTCGAGGGGTGGGCGAGGGGTGAAGGGCGACTCGTTCCCGACTCGGCGTAGCGAAATGCTGTTCTTTTCCGTCGGTCCGTCCGGATGTCCCGGCCGCTTTCCGTGATCTTTTCCGGCACCCGGTCCGCGCCGCGGCGGGGACGGTCCCTGAGGGAGGTGCGCTGGTGGGGGCCGTGTACCAGGGCACCGGAGCCGCCCGGGAGAAATTCGAAATACTCACCTCCGAATAACTCTGCGTCGATAGATTAGGTAACCCTTAGTGATGGAGGCCACCAGGAGTGGCCTCCGTCACGGCTTGTCGGGGCTCGACTAATTACGCAACAATGGCGTTGTGAAATACGGCGAACGGCAGATCGAGACCCCCCAGGGGGAGCTCGCCACCGGGGAGCGGTCAACCCGCAACCGAGTGGCGCGCTCGATCCTGGACCACGGTCCGTCCACCGTCGCCGACCTCGCCCAGCGCCTCGGCCTCACCCAGGCCGCCGTCCGCCGCCACCTCGACACGCTCGTCACCGACGACGTGGTCGAACCCCGTGAGCAGCGTGTGTACGGCGCGCGCACCCGGGGCCGGCCCGCCAAGGTCTTCGCGCTCACCGACTGCGGCCGGGACGCCTTCGACCAGTCCTACGACACCCTCGCCGCCGACGCCCTGCGCTGGATCGCGCAGTCGGTCGGCGGCGGCGAACAGGGCGAGGCGGCCGTCGCCGCCTTCGCCCGGGCGCGGATGGAGGCGCAGGCGCGGAGCTACCGGGAAGCGGTCGACGCGGCCGCCCCCGAGGACCGCGCGGAGGCCCTGGCCAAGGCGTTGACCGCGGACGGGTACGCTGCTACGGCGAAGAGCGCTCCCGGTCCGCACAGCGGTGAACAGCTCTGCCAGCACCACTGCCCGGTCGCCCACGTGGCCGAGCAGTTCCCACAGCTCTGCGAGGCGGAGACCGAGGTCTTCTCACGCCTGCTGGGAACGCACGTGCAGCGCCTCGCCACGATCGCCCATGGCGACGGAGTGTGCACGACGTTCATTCCGCGCAGCGCGGGCACCACACAGACCGACACATCAGTATCTGCAAGTACGGCCGGGAGGAACCCCGCATGACCACGGAGACTGCTCACCCTGAGCTCGATGGCCTGGGCACCTACGAATACGGCTGGGCCGACTCCGACGCGGCCGGCGCCGCTGCCAAGCGGGGTCTCTCCGAGGATGTCGTCCGCGACATCTCGGCGAAGAAGTCCGAGCCGGAGTGGATGCTGAAGCTCCGCCTCAAGGGCCTGAAGCTGTTCGACAAGAAGCCCATGCCGAACTGGGGCTCCGACCTCTCGGGCATCGACTTCGACAACATCAAGTACTTCGTGCGCTCCACCGAGAAGCAGGCCGCTTCCTGGGAGGACCTGCCCGAGGACATCAAGAACACGTACGACAAGCTCGGCATCCCGGAGGCGGAGAAGCAGCGCCTCGTCGCCGGTGTCGCCGCCCAGTACGAGTCCGAGGTCGTCTACCACCAGATCCGCGAGGACCTGGAGGAGCAGGGCGTCATCTTCCTCGACACGGACACCGCGCTCAAGGAGCACCCGGAGCTCTTCCAGGAGTACTTCGGCACGGTCATCCCGGTCGGCGACAACAAGTTCGCGTCGCTGAACACCGCCGTGTGGTCGGGCGGCTCGTTCATCTACGTCCCCAAGGGCGTCAAGGTCGACATCCCGCTCCAGGCCTACTTCCGCATCAACACCGAGAACATGGGCCAGTTCGAGCGGACGCTGATCATCGTCGACGAGGACGCCTACGTCCACTACGTCGAGGGCTGCACCGCCCCGATCTACTCCTCGGACTCGCTGCACAGCGCCGTCGTCGAGATCATCGTGAAGAAGGGCGGCCGCTGCCGCTACACGACGATCCAGAACTGGTCGAACAACGTCTACAACCTGGTCACCAAGCGCGCCGTGGCGTACGAGGGCGCGACCATGGAGTGGATCGACGGCAACATCGGTTCCAAGGTCACCATGAAGTACCCGGCCGTCTACCTGATGGGCGAGCACGCCAAGGGCGAGACCCTCTCCATCGCCTTCGCGGGCGAGGGCCAGCACCAGGACGCCGGCTCCAAGATGGTCCACATGGCGCCGCACACCTCCTCGAACATCGTCTCCAAGTCGGTGGCGCGAGGCGGCGGCCGCACCTCGTACCGCGGCCTGGTCGAGATCGGCGAGGGTGCCCACGGCTCGAAGTCCAACGTGCTGTGCGACGCGCTCCTCGTCGACACCATCTCCCGCTCGGACACGTACCCCTACGTGGACGTCCGTGAGGACGACGTCTCCATGGGCCACGAGGCCACCGTCTCCAAGGTCTCCGACGACCAGCTCTTCTACCTGATGAGCCGCGGTATGACGGAGTTCGAGGCGATGGCCATGATCGTGCGCGGCTTCGTCGAGCCCATCGCGCGCGAGCTGCCCATGGAGTACGCCCTTGAGCTGAACCGGCTGATCGAGCTGCAGATGGAGGGTTCGGTCGGGTAGTTCCGACCCGCCCGAGTCCCGCAGACATTCTTTGACGTAGGAAGAGAGCACGAAGACAGCCATGGCTGAGGCTCAGAACATTCCGGCGGGTTCGACCACCGCCGGCGCGATCGCGGTGGCCGCCGAGTCCACCGTCGCCACCCGGATGAGTGCCCCCCCGTCCTTCGACGTGGCGGACTTCCCCGTGCCGCACGGCCGCGAGGAGGAGTGGCGCTTCACCCCGCTGGCCCGCCTGCGTGGTCTCCACGACGGCACCGCGGTCGCCGACGGCGCCATCAAGGCCCAGATCGACGCGCCCGAGGGCGTCACGATCGAGTCGGTGGACCGCGACGACGCGCGCATCGGCAAGGCCGGCACCCCGGTGGACCGGATCGCCGCCCAGGCGTTCTCGTCCTTCGCCAAGGCCACGGTCGTCACCGTGCCCAAGGAGGCCGTCCTGACCGAGCCGGTGCGCCTCTCGCTGCACGGCGAGGGCGGCACCACCTTCGGACACACCGTCTTCGACGTGCAGGCCTTCGCCGAGGCCGTCATCGTCATCGACCACACCGGTGACGCCGTGCGCGCCGCCAACGTCGACTTCCTGGTCGGCGACGGCGCCAAGCTCACCGTCGTCTCCGTGCAGGACTGGGACGACACCGCCGTCCACTGCTCGCAGCACAACACGCTGGTCGGCCGCGACGCGTCCTTCAAGTCGGTCGTGGTCACCTTCGGCGGCGACGTCGTCCGCATCCACCCGCGCATCAGCTACGCCGGCCCCGGCGGCGAGGCCGAGCTCTTCGGCCTGTACTTCACGGACGCCGGCCAGCACCAGGAGCACCGCCTCCTGGTGAACCACGACGCGCCGCACTGCAAGTCGAACGTGGTCTACAAGGGCGCGCTCCAGGGCCAGGACGCCCACGCGGTGTGGATCGGTGACGTGCTCATCGAGAAGTCCGCCGAGGGCACCGACACCTACGAGATGAACCGCAACCTCGTCCTCACGGACGGCGCGCGCGTCGACTCGGTGCCGAACCTGGAGATCGAGACCGGCGAGATCGTCGGCGCCGGCCACGCCTCGGCGACCGGCCGCTTCGACGACGAGCAGCTCTTCTACCTCCAGGCCCGCGGCATCCCGGCCGACGAGGCCCGCCGCCTGGTCGTCCGCGGCTTCTTCGCCGAGCTCGTCCAGCAGATCGGTGTCCCGGACATCGAGGAGCGCCTGCTCGCCAAGATCGAGACCGAGCTCCAGGGTTCCGTCTGATGAATTACGTCAAGGCCTGCGCGCTGAGCGAGCTGGAGGAGAACACCCCGAAGAGGGTGGAACTCGACGGCACGCCGGTGTCCATCGTCTCCACCGAGGGGGAGGTGTTCGCGATCAACGACATCTGCTCGCACGCGAACGTCTCGCTCTCGGAGGGCGAGGTCGAGGACTGCATGATCGAGTGCTGGCTGCACGGGTCGGCCTTCGACCTGCGCACCGGCAAGCCCTCCGGTCTGCCCGCGACGCGCCCCGTACCCGTATACCCCGTAAAGATCGAAGGGGACGACGTGCTCGTCTCCCTCACCCAGGAGTCCTGAGGTATCCATGGCAACGCTTGAAATCCACGACCTGCACGTCTCCGTCGAGGCCGAGAACGGCGCCCGCGAGATCCTCAAGGGCGTCGACCTCACCGTCAAGCAGGGTGAGACGCACGCCATCATGGGTCCGAACGGCTCCGGCAAGTCCACCCTGGCGTACTCCCTCGCCGGTCACCCGAAGTACACCATCACCGGTGGCACCGTGACCCTCGACGGCGAGGACGTCCTGGAGATGTCCGTCGACGAGCGTGCCCGCGCCGGCGTCTTCCTCGCCATGCAGTACCCGGTCGAGGTCCCCGGCGTCTCGGTCTCCAACTTCCTCCGCACCTCGGCCACCGCCATCCGCGGCGAGGCGCCGAAGCTGCGCACCTGGGTGAAGGAGGTCAAGGCCGCCATGGAGCAGCTCCACATGGACCCGGCCTTCGCCGACCGCAACGTCAACGAGGGCTTCTCCGGCGGTGAGAAGAAGCGCCACGAGATCCTGCAGCTGGAGCTCCTGAAGCCGAAGATCGCGATCCTCGACGAGACCGACTCCGGCCTCGACGTCGACGCCCTGCGCATCGTCTCGGAGGGCGTCAACCGCGTCCGCGAGAGCGGTGAGGTCGGCACCCTGCTGATCACCCACTACACGCGCATCCTGCGCTACATCAAGCCCGACTTCGTGCACGTGTTCGCGAACGGCCGCATCGCCGAGTCCGGTGGCGCCGAGCTCGCCGACCAGCTGGAGGCCGAGGGTTACGACAAGTACGTGAAGGGTGGCGCGACCGCGTGACACAGCTGCCTGGCCTCCTCGACACCGAGGCGATCCGCAAGGACTTCCCCCTGCTGGATCGTGTGGTCCACGACGGGAAGAAGATCGTTTACCTGGACAACGCGGCGACTTCGCAGAAGCCGCGCCAGGTGCTCGACGCGCTGAGCGAGTACTACGAGCAGCACAACGCCAACGTCCACCGTGGCGTGCACGTGCTGGCCGAGGAGGCCACGGCGCTGTACGAGGGCGCTCGCGACAAGGTCGCCGCCTTCATCAACGCGCCGAGCCGCGACGAGGTGATCTTCACCAAGAACGCCTCGGAGTCGCTCAACCTGGTCGCGAACATGCTCGGCTGGGCGGACGAGCCCTACCGGGTCGACCGCGAGACCGAGATCGCCATCACGGAGATGGAGCACCACTCCAACATCGTCCCGTGGCAGCTGCTCTCGCAGCGCACCGGCGCGAAGCTGAAGTGGTTCGGCCTCACCGACGACGGCCGGCTCGACCTGTCCAACATCGAAGAGGTCATCACGGAGAAGACGAAGATCGTCTCCTTCACGCTGGTCTCCAACATCATGGGCACGGTCAACCCGGTCGAGGCGATCGTCCGGCGCGCCCAGGACGTCGGCGCCCTGGTGCTGATCGACGCCTCCCAGGCCGCCCCGCACATGCCGCTGGACGTACAGGCGCTCGGCGCCGACTTCGTGGCCTTCACCGGCCACAAGATGTGCGGCCCGACCGGTATCGGCGTCCTCTGGGGCCGCCAGGAGCTCCTGGAGGACCTGCCCCCGTTCCTCGGTGGCGGCGAGATGATCGAGACCGTGTCGATGCACGCCTCGACCTACGCCCCGGCGCCCCACAAGTTCGAGGCCGGTACGCCCCCGATCGCCCAGGCCGTCGGCCTCGGTGCGGCCGTGGACTACCTGTCCGCGATCGGCATGGACAAGATCGCCGCGCACGAGCACGCGATCACCGAGTACGCGATCAAGCGCCTCGCCGAGGTGCCGGACCTGCGGATCATCGGCCCCACCACGGCCGAGGACCGCGGCGCCGCGATCTCCTTCGTGCTCGGCGACATCCACCCGCACGACGTCGGCCAGGTCCTGGACGAGCAGGGCATCGCGGTCCGCGTGGGACACCACTGCGCGCGCCCCGTCTGCCTGCGCTACGGAATTCCGGCGACGACGCGAGCGTCTTTCTATCTGTACTCCTCTCCGGCCGAGGTCGACGCGCTGGTCGACGGGCTGGAGCACGTACGGAACTTCTTCGGGTGACGACGAGTCGACGACGATGAGGCTGACGAGGACGCTGTGAAGCTGGATTCCATGTACCAGGAGCTGATCCTGGACCACTACAAGCACCCGCACGGGCGTGGCCTGCGCGAGGGCGACGCCGAGGTGCACCACGTCAACCCGACGTGCGGCGACGAGATCACGCTGCGCGTGAAGTACGACGGCGAGACGCTCACCGACGTCTCGTACGAGGGTCAGGGCTGCTCCATCAGCCAGGCCAGCGCGTCCGTACTCAACGAGCTGCTGGTCGGCAAGGACCTGGCCGAGGCGCAGAAGATCCAGGCCGTGTTCCTGGAGATGATGCAGTCCAAGGGCAAGATCGAGCCGGACGAGGCCATGGAGGACGTGCTGGAGGACGCGGTCGCGTTCGTCGGGGTCTCCAAGTACCCGGCGCGCGTGAAGTGTGCTCTGCTGAGTTGGATGGCGTGGAAGGACGCGACCGCCCAGGCTCTGGGCGACGCGGAGAGGAAGACGGCATGACCGAGAACGCGACGCCCGAGGCGTCGATCAAGCCGGCCACCGAGGAGGAGGTCCGCGAGGCCCTCTACGACGTGGTCGACCCCGAGCTGGGCATCGACGTCGTCAATCTGGGCCTGATCTACGGCATCCACATCGACGACGCCAACATCGCCACCCTCGACATGACGCTGACCTCGGCGGCCTGCCCGCTGACGGACGTCATCGAGGACCAGGCGAAGTCCGCGACGGACGGCATCGTGAGCGAACTCCGGATCAACTGGGTCTGGATGCCGCCGTGGGGCCCGGACAAGATCACGGACGACGGCCGCGAGCAGCTCCGCGCACTCGGCTTCAACGTCTGAGCCACGGCTTGCCCGTGCGAGGGCCCCCGGCACACCCGTGCCAGGGGCCCTCGTTGCTTTTCCGCTGTTGTCTTCTTGATCCGGAACGCTGTTCTCCGGGTGGACGGATGGCGTGCACCCGCAGTTGTCCACCGTCGCCGAACCTTCTCGACGGCCGTCACGACGTGGCGCCGCATACGAGAGGACCCTCCGTGACCGTTCGTTTCGCCGCCGGGACAGCCGGCGCCGCCGCCCTGCTGATCGTCGGGCTGACCGCGCCCGCACAGGCCGTGACGTACGGGACGCCGACGATCGCCCTGTCCGCGTCCTACCTCTCCGGGGCCGTCGGGGCCGTCGGGGACCCGGTCGTGTACGTCACCGTTGGCCAGAGCGGGGCCGACGCCTCCGCCCTGACGGTCAGCGCCTCGGCGTCGAGCAAGGCCTCGGTGGCCGCGACCGGCGACGTCACCGTGACCGGCGCCGGGGCGGTGCGGCAGCTGGCCGTCGCCGCGCGCGGCCGCGGCTACACCAACCTCACCGTCAAGGTCACCGGACTGGGCGGCAAGACCGCCACCAAGACCCTCTCCTACGCCGCCTCGGCCGCCGTGCAGAACCCGGCCGACGCGCGCTACTTCGCCGGGGCCTCGGACTCCTCCGCCGCCGTGGACGTGGGCGGCGGGTACGCGGTGGTGGCGGACGACGAGTCCAACGTGCTGCGCCTGTACGACCGCTCCCGCTCGGGCGCGCCCGTGAAGACCTGGGACTTCAGCTCCCAGCTCGGGGTCAGCAAGGAGGTGGACATCGAGGGGGCGACCCGGATCGGCGACACCGTCTACTGGACGGGCTCGCTCGGCAACAACAAGGACGGCGAGTACAAGGCGCCCCGGAACACGGTCTTCACCACTACGGTGAGCGGCGCCGGCACGGGCACGGAGCTGGCGTACGGCCGCTCGTACAAGAAGCTCCGCGAGGACCTGGTCGCCTGGGACACGGCGAACGGCGACCGCTACGGTTTCGCGGCGGGCACCGCGGCCGGTGAGGCGCCCAAGCAGATCGACGGCTTCAACGTGGAGGGGCTGGAGTTCGCGCCCGGCTCCACGACCACCGCCTACCTGGGCTTCCGGGCCCCGCTGGCACCGGCCGTGCCGGGCGGCAAGGCGCTGATCGTGCCCGTCACCAACTTCGACAAGGTCCTGGCGAGCGGGGCCAAGGCCGTCTTCGGGGCGGGCATCGAGCTGGACCTCGGCGGGCTGGCGGTCCGGGACATCCGCAAGAACGCGGCCGGGCAGTACCTGATCCTGGCCGGCTCCTGGGCCGCGGACGACAACTCCGACCCGTACGCGCTCTACCAGTGGGACGGCGTTCCCGGGCACGCCCCGGTCAAGCGGGCCGACCTGCCGACCACCGACCCCGGCGGCTGGGAGGCGATCGTGGACGTCCCGGACCTGACGGTCGCGGGCGCCCGGGTGCAGCTGGTCACCGACAGCGGGTCCGCGGACCTCTACGGCGACGGCATCGAGGCCAAGGACCTGACGCACCCCGAGTGGAAGAAGGCGCGGGCGGCCTGGTTCACGCTGAACCCGTGATCAGGGGCTCCGCCGTGAACGAGCCGGACAGGTGCTCACGGCGGAGCCGCCGGTCGGCGTAGAGCAGGCCGGCGGTCAGCTGGGGGAAGGCCGGCAGCAGGGCCGCCGCGAGCAGCACGCCGAATGCGCCGAACCCGTACTGGAGGGCGTACGCGGCACCCAGCGCCGGCGCCGCCGCGACGACGGTGACGCACAGGGTCCGCCACCAGGCGCCGCGCACCAGGCGGGCCGAGCGGCGCAGGGCCGCCACCGGGCCGAGCCCCTCGTACCCGGCGGCCGTGGGCGCGAGGGCGAAGAGCACGGCGAGCCACAGGGCGACCGGGGCCAGCGGGAGCAGCGCGAGCGCCGGCAGCCCGGCGGCGAAGGCGGCGGCCCCCGGCCCGGCCGCGGCGAGCAGGGCAAGCAGCCCGGCGCCGAGCACCGCGGGCGTCCGGGGCAGGGCGGCCCGCAGGAGCTCGCGCGCGGCGACGCGGCGCCCGAGCACGGCCGGCCGGAGCAGGGCCGCGGCCAGGGCGCCGGACAGGGCCCAGCCGAACAGCAGGAACAGGGCGAAGGCCGGAACGAGGGCGTAGACGAACGCCCGGCTGCCGGCGGTACGGGTCAGGGAGGCGAGGGTGGCCGCCCCCGCGACCACGGCGACCAGCAGCAGCCCGCCGAGCTGGCCCAGGAGCAGGGCGCCGAGCAGCCGGCCGCCGTGCCGGCGCAGGGTGGCGAGGGCGCCGCCGAGGATCTCCGCCGGTGCCAGCGGGCGCAGCGGTATCACGCCCGCCCGGGGAGAGCGCGGGGGCAGCCAGCCGCCGCCCTGGTGGGTCCAATGCTGCGCCATGCGCGGGCCGCCCCTTCTCCCGAGGAGGGCGACAGGGTAGCGCCGCGGACCGCAGGAGTCCCGGGTCGTGCGGCGGGTCGCTTGTGTGTACAGGCGTACGCATCGATGTGTACCCTCGTACACATGCCCTACGTACTGCTTGCCGCGGCCATCGCCGCCGAGGTCGCCGGAACCACCGCCATGAAGTACAGCGACGGTTTCACCAGGCTGTGGCCCTCGCTGGGCACCCTGCTGGGGTACGTCATCGCCTTCACCCTGCTCGCGCAGACGCTCAGGTCCATGTCGGTCGGCACGGCCTACGCCATATGGGCGGGCGTCGGCACCGCCGCCATCGCCGCCATCGGCATGGTGTTCCTGGGGGAGGCGGCCACCGCCGCGAAGATCGCCGGAATCGTCCTGGTGATCGGCGGGGTGGTCCTGCTGAACCTCGGCGGGGCGCACTGATGTCCCCCGGCGTGCGGCGCTACGACCCGGACCGGCGGCAGCGGATCATCGACGCGGCGATCCGGGTGGTGGGGGCCAAGGGCATCGCGGGCCTGAGCCACCGCAGCGCCGCCGCGGAGGCCGACGTACCGCTCGGATCGACGACGTACCACTTCAAGACCCTGGACGACCTGCTGGTCGCGGCGCTGCGCCAGTCCAACGAGGGCTTCGCGCGGGCGGTGGCGGACTCGGCGGCGCTGGCCGACCCGGAAGCGGACCTCGCCCGGACGCTGGCCCGCCTGCTGGGGGAGCTCCTCGCGGCGGACCGGAGCCGGGTCGAGCTGGAGTACGAGCTCTACCTCGCGGCCCTGCGCCGCCCGGCGCTGCGGCCGGTGGCATCGCAGTGGTGCGAGTCCGTGACCGCGGCGCTCGCCGCGCGGACGGACCCGGTGACGGCGCGGGCCCTGGTGGCCGTCATGGACGGCATCGGCCTCCAGGTCCTGCTGACGGACGCCCCGTACGACGAGCCGTACGCCCGCGAGGTCCTGGGCCGGGTGCTCCGCGGCGCCCAGGCCGCCTCGAACGCCCTCGGCCGGCCCCTTCTCGGCTAACCCGCGGAGCGGACCGTCGCCAGCGCCGTGGCCACGCTCGCCTCGATGTCCCGGATCGGGTAGATCACCTCGCGGACCGTGCGGTCGCGGTCCACGACCAGGGTGAGCCGCTTGAGCCGGGTCACGCCCGCCGCGCGGAACGTCGGCAGCCGCAGGGCCGCGGTCAGCGCCAGGTCCGCGTCCGAGAGGAGCGGGAACCGCAGCCGCTCGTGCTCGGCGAACTCCCGCTGCTCGTCCGGGCGCTGGGACGAGACCCCGTGCACGGTGGCGCCGGCCGCGGTGAACTCCGCGAGCTGGTCGCGGTACGTGCACGACTCGAACGTGCAGCCCTTGGCGCCGGGGATGCCCGCCCAGCCGGGCGGATAGGCCTCGGCGCGCGCGTACGCGCCCGGGAAGCAGTACAGGACCGTGAACGGCGTGTCCGCCACCGGGTCGCTCAGCCCGCCGAAACGGTCCGGCAGCAGCAGCCTCGGCACCCGCGTGCCGCGCAGCGCGTGCACCCGTTCCGCCTCCCGCGAGGCCTCGTCGGTCGTGGCCGTCATCTCTCCCTCTCCCAGGACCCAGGTGTCTCCCCAGTCCTGGAGGGCCACCAGGACCGGCAGCAGCCCCCGCCCGCGCGGGGTCAGCCGGTACTCGTACCGCACCGGTCGCTCCTGGTACGGCTCGCGCGTCAGCACCCCGGCCTCGACGAGCATCTTCAGCCGCTCCGTCAGCACCTTGCGGGACATCCCCAGTTCGCGCTGGAGCTCGTCGAAGCGGTGCAGGCCGCGCGCGGTGTCGCGCACGATCAGCAGCGTCCACCAGTCGCCCACCACGTCGAGGGCCTGGGCGATGGCGCAGTCCGCGTCGCCGAGGTGTGTGCGCTGGGCCATGGGAACTCCTTTGTCCGTTGACCCGAGGTTGTCATGCTGACATAGTCAGTTCCCAAAGGGAACTTACTAGGGAATGTGGGGGGCACGGGTGTGCTGCAGGGGTTCAAGGACGTACCGCGGGTCGTGTGGCTGCTGGCTGCGGGGATCTTCGTCAACACCGTCGTCAGCTTCGGCTACGTCTTCGTCTTCCTCTACCTGACGGGACCGCGCGGCCTCGGCGCGGCCCAGGCCGGCCTGCTCTCCGGCATCGGCGGCATCGGCCTCGTCGCGGGCAACTTCACCGGCGGCTGGTACGGCGACCGCTTCGGTCACCGGCGGGTGCTGCTCACCGCCTCCGCGCTCGGCGGAGCCGCCCTCGTCGTGCTGCCGGCGGTCCCCACCGGTCTGCTGGCCCTCGTGCTGCCGGTCGCGCACTACGCCTCGGGGGTGGTCCGCGCCGCCCATTCCGCGCTGGTCGCCGTCACCGTGCCGGAAGGCTCCCGGCGCCAGGCCTTCGCCGTCACCCGCTGCCTGTCCAACGGCGGCTTCGCGGTGGGCGCACCGCTCGGGGCCCTCATCGCGACCGGACTCTCGTACGACTGGCTCTTCGTCCTGGACGGCCTCGGCACCCTCTTCTTCGCCCTCTGGACCGCCCGGGTCGTCCCGGCCAGGGCGCCCACGGCCCCGTCCACGGCCCCGTCCACGGCCCCTTCCGCGGCCCCGGACGGGGGTCTGGGCCGCGGGGGGCTGTGGCGGGAGCTGCGTGCGCGCCCCGCCGTACCGGTCCTGCTCGGTGCGATCGTCGCCATCGACGTCGTCTACCGGCAGCACCTGACGACCTTCCCCGTCTACCTCGCCGACCACGGCCTGGACACCCGCGCGTACGGCTGGCTCATCGCGATCAACTGCGGCGTCATCCTGCTCCTGGAGATCCCCGCCACCCTGGCCCTGCGCCGGCGCCCCCCGCTGCACATCATCGGCACCGGGCTGGTGCTCGTGGGCGGCGGTTACGCGGTGCTCGTGCTCGGTGCGGGCGCCGCGACCGCCGCTGCCATGATGCTGCTGCTCACCCTCGGCGAACTCCTCTACAAGACCACCGCGACCGCCTACATCGCGGACGAGGCGCCCGCGCACGCCATCGGGCGGTTCCAGAGCCTGTACGCGGGCGTCTCCATCAGCGGTGTCGTCCTCGCCGCCCCCCTCGGCGGGGCCCTGTACGAGGTGGCGCCCGACCTGCTGTGGCCGCTGTGCGCGGCCCTCGGCACGGCCGCCGGGGCAACGGTGCTGGCCATGGCCGTGCGGGGGGTGCGGCGGCGCGCCCGCCCGGCACATGAGACCGGTTCGCGACCGACGGCCGTCGCCGGTTAGGTTTCGGATATGACTGCTACGCGTACCACCGGCGCCGTCGCCGCCGGACTTGCCACCCTCACCGCCGACGGCACCGTCCTCGACACCTGGTTCCCCGCTCCCGAGCTGGTCGCCGAGCCCGGTCCGGCCGGCACCGAGCGCCTCACCGCCGAGCAGGCCGTGGAGCTCCTCGGCGCCGCCGCGGCGAAGGCGATCCGCACGGACGCGGTCCGCGGCGTCGAGGTCGTAGCCGTCCGCACGGTGATCGCCTCCCTGGACGACAAGCCGCTGGACGCGCACGACGCGTACCTGCGCCTGCACCTGCTCAGCCACCGCCTGGTCAAGCCGCACGGCCAGAACCTCGACGGCCTCTTCGGCCTGCTGGCCAACGTCGCCTGGACCTCGCTGGGCCCGGTCGCGATCGACCAGGTCGAGACCGTCCGCCTCAACGCGCGCGCCGAGGGACTGCACCTCCAGGTCACCTCGATCGACAAGTTCCCGCGCATGACCGACTACGTCGCCCCCAAGGGCGTGCGCATCGCCGACGCGGACCGCGTCCGTCTCGGCGCGCACCTCGCCGAGGGCACCACCGTCATGCACGAGGGCTTCGTCAACTTCAACGCCGGCACCCTCGGCACCTCCATGGTCGAGGGCCGCATCTCCGCGGGCGTCGTGGTCGGCGACGGCTCCGACATCGGCGGCGGCGCCTCCACCATGGGCACCCTCTCGGGCGGCGGCAAGCAGATCATCTCGATCGGCGAGCGCACCCTGATCGGCGCCGAGGCCGGCGTCGGCATCGCCCTGGGCGACGAGTGCGTCGTCGAGGCCGGCCTGTACGTGACCGCGGGCACCCGCGTCACCCTGCCGGACGGCCAGATCGTCAAGGCCCTGGAGCTCTCCGGCGCCAGCAACATCCTCTTCCGCCGCAACTCGGTCACCGGCGCCGTCGAGGCCCGCCCGTACAAGGCGGCCTGGGGCGGCCTGAACGAGGTCCTGCACAGCCACAACTGACGTACCACCGCACCCACCTGCGACTGAGCGCCCTTCCGTGGACCGGGAGGGCGCTCGGCGTACGTGCGGACGAGTCCGGTGGGTCAGTGCAGGGGGATCGTGCGGATCAGGCCGGCGAAGGCCTGCTGCTCCGCCTCGGTCAGTTCCACCGACTCCATCGGGTGCCCGGCCGAGCCGCGCTGGGCCGGGATCATCGGCAGGCCCGCGGGGGCGGCCGGCTCCGGCCGGTGGGAGCGGCTGTCCCGCAGCATGTGACCGAGGCCGGCGACCCAGACGATCGCGGCCACGAGCAGGACGGCGAGGCCGATTTCCTGGGCGAGGGAGATGGAGGGGAACACGCGGATCCTCCAGGGAGGGGGCGGTACAAGCCGGGGCAAGATCGGGCGTGGAGATACTCAACACCACAACCGGTGGATTCGGTAGGGATGTGTCGAGCGTCACGTCAGGGCCGGAAGTCCCCACCTTGCCCGGGAAAGTCCCGTTACGGTTCCAGCTGCAGCTTGAAGCCCTCGTGGCTGCGTGCGAAGCCCAGCCGCTCGTAGAAGCGGTGGGCCGCGGTGCGCCGCTTGCTGCTCGTCAGCTGGACCAGGCCGCAGCCGCGCTCGCGGGCCCGCTCGACGGCCAGCCGCATCAGCTCCGCGCCGAGTCCCGCGCCCCGCCGGTCCGCACGGACCCGTACGGCCTCCACCACGGCCCGCTCCCGCCCGTTCTGGCCCAGGCCCGGTATGTACGTCAGCTGGAGGCAGCCGAGGACGACCTCCGCCCCGGCGGCGCCGTCGGTGAGGACCAGCATCTCGTTGCGGGGGTCCGCCCCGATGGCGGCGAAGGCCCGCTCGTGCGCCTCGCCGACCACGACCGAGGCCGGATCGAGGACCTGGTCCTCGTCGGCGAGCAGGGCGAGTACGGCGGGCAGGTCCCGGCGCGCGGCAGTGCGGAAGTCCATGGCCGGATTGTGGCAGGGGGCCCGGCCGGGACGGCGGCCGGACCCCCCGCGGTCCCGTGGTTACGGCTTGAAGCGCAGCACCTGCGGGTCGTGGTCGCTGTTCTGCGCCGCGAACTCCGCGTTGATGTGCACGCTGTCGTACGTGAACTTCTTGATCGCCGGGCTGGTCAGGATCTGGTCCAGCACCTGCGCGTTGCCCTGGTAGACGTACGAGTAGCGCTCCGCCTTCGGCAGCGACTTGATCGCCGGGTACAGCGCCCCGCCGTCCGCGAGCGCGTCCGTCGTCGCCGAGAACTCGAAGTCGTTGATGTCACCGAGGGCCAGGACGTTCGCGTTCTTGTCCGCCGCCAGGATCTCCTTGACGAAGCCGTTCACGGCCTGCGCCTGCAGCAGCCGCTTGGCCTCCGAGGAACGGACCGGCGGCTGGTGGTGCGAGGTCAGGCCCTCGTCGCCGCCCTTGGAGCCGAAGTGGTTGGCGATCACGAAGACGGTCTTGCCGCGGAAGACGAACTCGCCCGCGAGGGGCTTGCGGCTGTCCGCCCACGCCGGGTTCGCGGGGTCGACGCGGCCGGGGGAGTGGGTCAGGGCGGCCTTGCCGTTCTCCTTGACCACGCCGGTCGCCGTCACCGCGTCGCCGGGGGCGCGCTCGGTGAAGGAGACCCGCGCCGGGTTGAAGAGGAAGACCTGGCGGATGTTGCCGCCGGGCTCGCCGCCGTCCTTCTTGTCCTGCGGGTTGACGGACCGCCACTGGTAGGCCGGGCCGCCCGCCGCCGCGATGGCCGCGGTGAACTTCGTCAGCGTCTGCTCGGCGGAGACGGTGCCGTCGTTCTTGGCGCCGTTGTCGTCCTGGATCTCCTCCAGGGCGAGGACGTCGGGGGAGGCGAGGTTCTCGACGACCGCCTTCGCCAGCGCGTCGAACTTCTCCTGCGGGTCGGTCGGGTCGAGGTTCTCCACGTTGTACGTGGCCACCGCGAGCTCCTGCTCGGCCTGCGGCTTGGTCTTCTCGGGGGCGAGGGTGCCCGCCGTGACCGTGCCGAGGGTGCGGGCCACCAGCGTGTATCCGCCGAACTGGTTGAAGTCCAGCGGGCCCTCGGTGGTGCCGGTCAGCTTGTCACCGACGTTGGCCACCGGGAAGGGCTGCTGCGCGAGGGGCGCGAGCTGCTGGATCTGGAGGCGGCCGGTGTTCTGGGACTCGTAGGAGCCGTAGATCGTGCCACCGCGCTTGGCGGTGTTCTCCCAGCCCTTCACCGTGACCCACAGCTCCGCGTACGGGTCGGTGGCGCCGACCACGCGGGAGGTGCCGATCCTGACGTTCATGCCCTCCAGGGACTCGTAGAGGTCCAGGGCGTAGCGCGCCGGCTCCAGGGTCAGACCGTTGATGCTGCCGGCGGCGGCCGGGTCGCCCGCCGGGGCGTACTCGGCGGGCACCGAGTACTCGTTGATGACGGTGGCCTCGGGCAGCGCGTTGCCGGAGGAGACGACGGTCACCGTCGGCTTGGAGATCTGGGTGACCGACTGGTTGCCGGAGTTCAGGCCGCCGGGGACGTACTCGCCGACCGTGCCGGAGACCTTGACCGCGTCGCCCACGGCGACGGTCGGGGCGGAGCTGGTGAAGACGAACACGCCCTCGCTGGTGGCGTCGTTGTCGTCGGCGTCCGGGTCCTGGATCCAGAAGCCGCGCGAGCCGTACGTCCGCACGCCCGTCACGATGCCCTCGACGTCGGTGACCTGCTTGCCGTTCAGCGGGGATATCCGGGTGGTGCCCTGAATGTCGTGGATGCGTATCGGATCGGCGGACACGGCGCCTTCGGCCGCGTCGGCGGAGCCCGCGAGCAGGCCGGTGGCCAGTGCGGTGGCGACGAGGGCCGCGACGGCGGCGGAACGGGGATGCGAGGAGCGCATGGGCAGGAACTCCGGTGTGGGAGAGGGAAAGGGGGGCGCGGCAGCGGGTCGCAGCGAGATCTGCGGGAGGCGTACCGCCCTTGATACATCTACGCGCGTCAATTTCCTGTGTGGCCAGCAAAGTTGTCAAGCCCTCCAGGGAATACGACAGCTGACTGTGGGATGAACCAACGGTGATGGCCCGCCGGATGGTCCCGAAATGCGTCTACGCTGGGGCGCCGAACGACGGCCACCGCTGTCATCTGCGCCACATCTGCCCCGCGCCGCCTTGCCTGTCATGTCGGCCATGTCGTCGATGTCCGCGCGCACATGACGGACCAACCGGCCGTTCCGACCCGCCCGCCCGGCTGCGCGCCCGGCCCCACGGCGTCCGCGAGGAGAACAGCACCATGTCCGCAGAGTCGCACCCCACGCTGCCGCCGGTACGGCTGCACTCCGACGCGGAGCTGGCGCGCGACGCCCTCGTCGCCCCGCTGTTCGCACGCGCCGTGCGCCTCGCCCGCTGGGCCGGGCCCGGAACCCGCGTCGACGTCGGCGGCGAACTCGTCGCGGAGCAGCTGCCCGAGGCCGTCGCGGTGCTCGGCCTCGACCCCGCCGACGAGGACTCCACCGGGCACGCGGGGCAGGCCTGGCGGGTGGCCGTGGACACCGGCCTGGTCGACGTGACGGAGCCGGAGGAGGACGCCGGACAGGGCGACCGGGAAGGAGCCGGCCAGGACGGCGAGGAGCACTTCGGCACGGCCGCCCCCGGCGAGGACCTGGCGCTGGTGACCAGCGGCGCCCCCGGCGACGTGCTCGACCTCTGGCTGGCGGCCCTGGACACGGTGCTCGCCGACGCGGCGGTGCCCGACCTGGACGGCCTCGTCGACGCGCTGGACGCGGGCGGCGAGATCGACTTCGACCAGCTCGACTGGAACCCGGGCCGCGAGGCGGACTTCCTCGACGGGGTCCTCGCCAACCTCTACCTGCTCACCGTCACCGAGGGCGGGGCGGCGGACCGGCCGGTTCCGCTGCCCGTGCTCGCCGCGTCGATGGTCGCGCCCGACGGCATGGGCGAGCCCACCAAGGCCGTGCTGGAGCAGGTCTCGGACGCGATGATGCGCCTCGACGACCAGTTCAGGCAGCTGGAGCCGATCGGACTGGTCGAGTTCCGGCCCGTGGACGAGGAGCTGATGGCGGAGGCCGACGGCCCGCTGGAGCCGGAGACCGCGAGCGCCGCGGACGACGAGGACGTCTCCCGCTACGGCCTGGTCCGCCTCACCCCGCTCGGCCTGTACGGGATCCGGGCCCGGATGCTGGAGGCCGGGGTCGAGGCACCCGCCGTCGGCGAGCTGGCCGACAAGGGCGCCGACGCCCTGCTCGACGCGGTCGCCCGCTACCCCGAGGACGCCGCCCAGGCCGAGATCGAACAGTGGCTCGCCGGCCGTGAACTGCCCGCCGCGGTCGCCGAACTGCTGACCGCCGCGCGCGGGGACGACGAGGGCGGCCCGCTGCGCCGGCTCCGGTGCCAGCAGGCCCTGGCGCCGGCCGGGCTCGAGGCCGAGCCGGCGGTCCGGGCGGTGCTGGACGACGCGGAGCTGGGCGGGCTCGCCCGCGTCTGGCTGGCGGAGCGCGGGGTGGTCGACGTACCGGCGCCCGACCCGGAGATGGTGTTCTGGCTGACGGTCGACACGATCGCGGCGCAGCTGGACGCCGACGGGGAGACGGAGGAGCTGCCGCTCCTGATGCAGACCCTGACCGCTCATCACGCGGGCTTCTTCGAGCAGGTGTGGCGGGTGGAGCACCCGGCGACGGCGTACGTCCTGGAGGCGATGGGCCGGCTGCACCCGGACAAGCGGGCGGCGAAGGAGGCCCGCAAGGCCGCCTTCAAGGCGCGCTCGCGCCGGCCCTGAACCGGGCGGCCTGCGGGGCGGCCGGTGGGGGTCCGTCGGGACGGCCGGTGGGACGCTGGTCGGGTGGCCGGTGGTGCGGCTGGTGGGGTGGCGACATCGCGCCGTTCCTGGGGCCGGAGTTGGCCATTCCGTCCACCGGCAAGGGGACTGATCCTCTTCGTGGGTAGTTCAGCCGCCGTTCACGTGCGGGCGAGAGCGTGTGCGCCGACGACCGCACGACAGGCGCACCACCTCCCCACCCCAGGAGACCCGATGCCGCTCAGCCGTAGAGACTTCACCGCCCGTACCGTCATCGCCGGCGCGGGCGTGGCCCTCACCGGGACCGTCGGCGCACTCGCCACCGCCCCGGGAGCGCTGGCGGCCGACGACAGCACCCACCGCGACGACCACGGGCGGCCCTGCGAGCCCGGTTACGGCCCGCTCGTCCCCGACCCCGCCGGCATCCTCGCCCTCCCCGCCGGGTTCACGTACCGCGTGATCACGCACAGCGGGGTCACCACGCTGGAGTCGGGCGAGAGCACCCCCTCCAACCACGACGGGACCGCCGCCTTCGAGGGCCACCGGGGGGTCACCCTCCTCGTCAACAACCACGAGCTCAAGGGCCCCCGTTCGAACTGGACCCACCCCGTCCCGCTCACCGAGGGCCTGGTCTACGACCCGGCCGCGGCCGGCGGCTGCACGGTCGTCGAGGTCCGGCGCGGCGGCGAGGTCGCCGAATGGGTGGGCATCGCCGGTACGTCCACCAACTGCGCGGGCGGCTCCACCCCCTGGAACACCTGGCTGACCTGCGAGGAGAACTCGGACCTCGCCGGCAAGAACGGCATGACCAAGGACCACGGCTACGTCTTCGAGGTCGACCCGCACGATCGCGGCGCCAACCGCGACCCCCGCCCGATCAAGGCGTTCGGGCGGTACGACCACGAGGCCGTGGTCATCGATCCGCGTCAGGGCCACGCCTACCTGACCGAGGACGCCTCCGGCCCCAACGGGCTGCTCTACCGCTGGACCCCGCCCCGCGGCTTCCACCACGGGCGCGGCAGGCTCCGTACGCTCGCGGCCGACGCCGGCGTCCTCCAGGCCGCCAAGTGCATCGACAGCTCCGGCCGGTTCGTCGACGACTTCTCGCGCGCGACGAGGATCGGCACCGTCTACGGGGTCGACTGGGTGGACGTCCCGGACCGCGACGCGCGCACCGTGCCGGTGCGCAAGCAGTTCGCGGACGGGGTGGTGACGCGCGGGCGCAAGCTGGAGGGCATGTGGTGGGCCGACGGGGGCGCGTACTTCGTGTCGTCCTACGCCCGCGCGGAGAGCCCGGGCGCGGCGCACGACGGCCAGGTGTGGTTCTACGACCCGAAGCGGCGCACGGTCCGCCTGACCGTCCTGATCGGCGTGAACGCGGATCCGGCGGTGGACGGCGGCTACGACGGACCGGACAACATCACCGTGTCCCCGTACGGCGGCCTGGTCATCGCGGAGGACGGCTCGGGGCTGCAGCATCTCTTCGGCGCGACCGAGTCGGGCCGCACCTACCCGCTGGCGCGCAACGAGCTGAACGAGGGGTCGGCGGAGAAGCCGGAGTACTCCGAGTTCACCGGGGTCTGCTTCTCCCCGGACGGGCGCACGCTGTTCGCCAACATCCAGAGCCCGGGCATCATGCTGGCCATCACCGGGCCGTGGCGGCGCGGCCACTGACGCGGACGGCGTGCGGCGTGCCCGTGCGGACGGGCACGCGCGTGCGGGCGTGTGAACGGGCCCGTGCGTGCGGACGGCCGCCCGCGCTCACGGGCCTGCGGGAACCTCCGCACGCGAGGCCTCGGCCCACTCGGAGAGCAGGAACGCATACGCCTCCGAGGGCCACTCGCCGTCCACCCGGGTTTCGACGAGGTGCCGTATCGCCTCGTTCGCCTCGGCGGCGGACGGGCGGGCGGGACCCGCGGGTGTGAGTGTCTCGTGCATGGTTTCAAGGCTACGGGCGGACACTGACAGCCACTTACGGATTACGCGTGGCATCCATCACCCGGGATGCGCCGCTGTGGCTGCCGGTGCCCGCCCACCTGCTCAGAGTGCCTGTGCGGCGGGCTTGACCATGCCGCGCACTGTGCGCGACTTCACAAAGTCGCCCATGGCCGTCATCTCCCACTCGCCGCTGAACTGCTTGATCAGCTTGGCCATCATCACACCGGTCTGCGGCTCGGCGGAGGTCAGGTCGAAGCGCACCAGCTCCTCGCCGCTCGCCGCGTCGATCAGGCGGCAGTAGGCCTTCGCCACCTCGGTGAACTTCTGGCCGGAGAAGGAGTTGACCGTGAAGACCAGGCCCGTGGCCTCGGCGGGGAGCCGGCCGAGGTCCACGACGATCACCTCGTCGTCGCCCGCGCCCTCACCGGTGAGGTTGTCACCCGAGTGCTTGACGGAGCCGCCGAGGATGGACAGCTTGCCGAAGTAGCAGCTGTCGATGTGGTTGCGCTGGGGGCCGTACGCGATGACGGAGGCGTCGAGGTCGATGTCCCGGCCGCCGAAGGCGGGCTCCCAGCCCAGACCCATCTTGACCTGGGAGAGCAGCGGGCGGCCGCCCTTGACCAGGGAGACGGTCTGGTTCTTCTGGAGGCTGACCCGGCCCTTGTCGAGGTTGATCTTCCCCGTGCCGGCCGCGGCGGCCGGCGGGGCGGCCGGGGCCGCCGCCGGGACCGGGGCGGCCGGGGTGGGCGCCGTCGGGGTCGTGGCACCGCCGAGCCAGGGGGAGGGCGGGTACGAGACCGGCGGGGCGGGCGGGGCGGGGGGTGTGGGGGCGGGGGCGACGGGCGGGGCGACGGCGGCCGCGGGAGCCGGCTCCTCGTCCACGGAGACGCCGAAGTCGGTGGCGATGCCGGCGAGGCCGTTCGCGTACCCCTGGCCGACCGCGCGCACCTTCCACACGCCGCCGCGCCGGTAGATCTCGACGACGACGAGCGCGGTCTCGGAACCCAGCTGCGGCGGGGTGAAGGACGCGATCACCGCGCCGCCGTCGGCGTTCCGCACGGTGGCCGTGGGCTCGATGCCCTGGAAGGTCTGCCCGGCGGCGTCCGGGCTGGCCGTGACCACGATCCGCTCGATGCCCGGCGGCACCGCGCCGGTGTCCACGGTGATCGAGTCCGGCGCCGCACCCCCGCCGGACCGGTAGCCGACACCGGGCCCGGAGGGCTGGTTGAAGAAGATGAAGTCGGCGTCGGAGCGCACCTTGCCGTCGGCCGTCAGGAGCAGGGCCGATACGTCGAGCCGCACCGGCGCGGCCACGTCCACCGTCACACGGACGGCATTGAGCGGCAGATTGGAACCAGGGGTCATAGCGGTCATGCCCGGTGAACGACCGGAGGGCCTTTGCCGTTCCCTTACCCTCGCGCGAGATTTCGGCGCCGTTCGCGAGGGCGGTTCCCGGGGTGCCCAGGGTCGTTCCGGGCCGTGAGCTCGGTGCCGGACCCGTACGGGCCGGTCCCCCCGGCCGGGGGGACCGGCCCGGCTCAGCCGCCCGTGACCCGGCGCGGCAGCCCCAGCGGGTTCGCCTCCCGCAGCTCCGGCGGAAGGAGCGCGTCCGGCACCGACTGGTACGCCACCGGCCGGAGCCAGCGTTCGATCGCGGTCCCGCCCACCGAGGTGGAGTGCGAGGTCGCCGCCGGGTAGGGGCCGCCGTGGTGCTGGGCCGGGGCCACCGCCACCCCGGTCGGCCACCCGTTGACCACGATCCGCCCCGCCAGCCCGGTGACCTGCCCGATCAGCTCGGTGGCCGGCCCCGGCGCGCCCTCCGTCTCGGCGGCCGACAGCTGGAGCGTGGCGCTCAGGTTCCCCGGGAGCCGGCCGAGGACCGCGCCCGCCTCGTCCTGGTCGGCGTACCGCACGACGACGGTGACCGGGCCGAAGCACTCCTCCAGGAGGAGGTCGTGCGCCCCGCCCCGGAGCAGGTCCGCGGCGGTCACGGTCAGGTAGCCCGCGCCGACGGTGTGCTCCCCGCCCGAGCCCGGGGTGACGGGCGCGTCGACGCCGAGCAGTCCGGCCCGCTCGCGCACCCCGGAGATGAAGTTCTCGCGCATCCGGTGGTCGAGCAGCACCCCCGGTTCGGTCTCGCCGAGCGCCTTGGTGAGCGCGTTCGCGAGGCGGTCGCCCGCCGTCCCCTCGGGGACCAGCACCAGCCCGGGCTTCACGCAGAACTGACCGAGGCCGAGGGTCACCGAGCCGGCGAGCCCGGTGCCGATTTCCTCGGCGCGCTCGACGGCCGCGGCCGGGGTGACCACGACGGGGTTCAGGGAGCCCAGTTCGCCGTGGAAGGGGATCGGCACGGGCCGGGCGGCGGCCGCGTCGAACAGCGCCCGCCCGCCCCGGATGGAACCGGTGAATCCGGCGGCGGTCACCAGCGGATGGCGGATCAGCTCCAGGCCGGAGTCGAACCCGTGCACCACGGTCACCACTTCGGCCGGAAGCCCGGTGGCGACCGCGGCCCGGCGCAGCAGCGAGGCGCACAGCTCGGAGGTGGCCGGGTGGTCGGGGTGCGCCTTGACGACCACCGGACAGCCGGCGGCCAGCGCGCTCGCGGTGTCCCCGCCGGGGACGGAGAAGGCGAGCGGGAAGTTGGAGGCGGCGTAGACCGCGACCACGCCGAGCGGCACCTTGTAGCGGCGCAGTTCGGGGCGGGGCGGGCTGAGCGAGGGGTCGGCGCGGTCGATCCGGACATCGAGGTAGGCGCCCTCGTCCACGGCGTCGGCGAAGGCGCGCAGCTGGCCGGTGGTGCGGGCCAGTTCGCCGGTGAGCCGGCCCGGGCCGAGCGCGGTCTCGGCGTCGGCGGCCTCGATGACGTGGGCGGCGGCCTCGTCGAGGAGGGTGGCGGCGGCGCGCAGGAAAGCGGCGCGGACGGTGGCGTCGGCGAGCGGGCCACGGGCCGCGTGGGCCGCCCGTACGGCTTCGTCCACCTCTTGGGGCGTGGCCTCCACCGCAACCTGCTCGCGCTGCTTCCCGGTGCGGGGGTCCACACTCCAGACTGGTGTCGTTGTCATGGCCCACTGCCTCCTGGATCGTTCAGTATTCTGAACGCGGTTCCGGTGGATGAATGATCACATCTGCTGCGGACTCTATTTCCGCGTCCTCCGCGTGACAAGAGGCGACCAGAGGGGAAGCAGGCGTATGACGACGACCGAGTCGGGGATCCCGGTTGCGGCGGCGCCGGTCAAATCGGCGGTGCGGACCGTCCTGTTGCTGGAGCACTTCGCGGCCCGGCCCGGGCTGCACAGCCTGGCCGACATCCAGCACGACCTCTCCCTGCCGAAGTCCAGTCTGTACATGCTGTTGCGCACGCTCGTGAACCTGGGGTGGGTGGAGACGGACGCGACGGGCACGCGGTACGGCATCGGCGTACGGGCCCTGCTGGTGGGCAGTTCGTACATCGACGGCGACGAGGTGGTCGCGGCGGCCCGGCCCACCCTGGACCGGCTCTCCGACGACACGACGGAGACCATCCACCTCGCGCGGATGGACGGGACGAGCGTGGTGTACCTCGCCACCCGACAGTCCCAGCACTACCTGAGGCCCTTCACCCGGGTCGGGCGGCGGCTGCCCGTGCACTCGACGGCGCTCGGCAAGGCGCTGCTGGCCACGCACACGGACGACGAGGTGCGCGCCCTGCTGCCGAAGCGGCTGGAGTCCGTCACCGAGCACACCATCACCGACCGCGAACAGCTCGTGGAGGAGTTGGCGCTGGTGCGGGAGCAGGGGTACGCGCTGGACCGGGAGGAGAACACCCTGGGGCTGCGCTGCTTCGGGGTGGCCGTCCCGTACCGCACGCCGGCGCGTGACGCGGTGAGCTGCTCGGTGCCCGTGGCCCGGCTGACGGCGGCGCACGAACAGGTCATCAAGGCGGCGCTGTTCGAGGCACGGGACCGGCTGTCGGTGGTGACGCGCCGGATGTGAGGCGGGGCGCGGGGGCGCGGTGCCTGGGGCGGCGGTGGCGGCTGTGGCGGGGGCTGTGCGGGCTCTGGGGGCGCCGCCCGCGCCGTGAGGGGGGCGGCGGAGGGTGCGGTTCCTCCCCCGGGTGGGGGAGGCGGATCCCCATGGAGGGGGAGGTGGAGGGGGCGGTCGGCGCGGGACCGTTGGGGCATGAGCACACGAGCCGTTCGGACGGCGTACACGACGAGGCCGCCGGCCCCCACCCCGGGGGCCGGGCGGCGCATCCTGGGGGCGGTGGCCATCGCGGCCACCGTGCCGTATCTGGCGCTGAAGACCGCCTGGCTGTCCGGGAGCCGGATCGGGATACCGGACGGCAGCGTGCTGCTGGAGCCCGGGCCGTTCCTGATCGCGGCCAACACCATCACGCTGGCCATGGACGCGAGCGTCCTCCTGCTCGTCCTGGTGCTCACCAGGCCCTGGGGCATACGGGTGCCCGCCTGGCTGCTGGCCGTCCCGGCCTTCGTGGCCACGGGACTGCTGACCCCGATCATCACCGCGTTCCCCGGCCAACTGCTCATACGGGCGCTCGGCTTCGGGGCGGACCCGGCCGTGGTGGCCGCGCGCGAGCCGTTCCTGGACCCCTGGGTGTTCAACGTGGTGTACGGCGGCTTCGTGGTCCAAGGACTCGCCCTGGCCGCACTGTTCGTGTCCTATGCGCGAGAGCGCTGGGGCCGGCTGTGGCAGGGCGTGGCGGGGGCGGGGGTCCACCCGGACGGAGTCCGGGGGAGGCTGCCGTCGTCCACGGGGGTGGTGGCGGCAGCCTCGGCCCCGGTCGGCCTGGCGGTCGCCGCGGCGTACGCGTACTGGGCCTTCGGCGGCGCGGCGGGGCTGGGTGCGGAGCGGGCGGCCGCCCACTCCGCGGAGACCGGTGTGGTGGCGGTGGTCCACGCGATGTGCGCGCTCGCCGCCGTGGTGGGGGCGCTGCTGCTGGCCCGCGGCGGGGGGCCCCGGGCGCGGTGGCCGCTCCCCCTCGCCTGGGTCGGAGCGGGCGCGACCCTCACCTGGGGGGCCTGGACCCTGCTCGCTTCGCTGGGACCGCAGCTGGACCGCGGTGAAGGCCCGTCCACCGCAGGCCTGTTGGCCTACGCTGGCCAGATGATCACCGGATCGCTCGCCGCCGTCGTCCTCAGCCGGTTCCTCATATCCCGCAGCGAAGGATGACGCGGGGCGTCCTGAACCGGCTGCTGGGGCCGCGGGCCCGGCTGCGCTGGGTGCACCAGATCCTCGGCGGGGCGCTGCTGATGCCGTACTTCCTGCTCGCCCAGGTCGGGGTGGGCATGGCGGCCGGCGGGGTCAACGCGCTCAGCTCCCTCCCCCTGACCCTGGCCGCTTACGCGGCGGCCCTGCCGCTGGTCGCGGTGACCGCCGTCTTCGGGTTGGTCCGGCCGCTGTCCGTGGCGGCCGTGCGGGCCATGTGCGGCGTGCCGGGGGAGCGGCTGGCGGAAGGGCCGGCGCGGTCCTGGGCCGCACGGGGGCGGACCTCGGCGTGGTGGACCCTGCACCTCGGGGTCGGCGCGGTGGTCAGCGGGATGACCCTCGCGGTGCCGCCCATGGCGGTGGTGCTGATCACGCTGCCGCTCGTGACCGGACTGCGGAAGGCCGAGCTCGGACTGGGCTGGTTCGCCACCGAGGCCGATCCGTACGTGGCCCCCCTGTTGGGGATCGGCCTGCTGGCCGGGCTCGCCCTGTGCGCGGCGGGGGCCGGGGCGCTGGTGGCCCGGATGGCGCCCGTACTGCTCGGGCCGACGGCGGCGGACCGGCTCGCCGCCGCCGAGGAGCGGGCCGCCGACCTGGCGGTGCGCAACCGGCTGGCCCGGGAGCTGCACGACGCCGTCGGGCACGCGTTGAGCGCCGTCACCCTCCAGGCGGTCGCCGCCCGGCGGATGCTGGAGCGCGATCCCGGCTTCGTACGGGAGGCGCTGGCCGCGATCGAGGACACCACCCGGCGGACGGTGGGCGAGCTGGACGCCGTACTGGGCCTGCTGCGGGACGGGGACCCGGCCCGGCCGGACGCCGCGCCCGCGCCGACCCTCGCCGTCGACCTCGACGGGCTCCTGGCCCGAACCCGGGCGGCCGGCGCCACCGTCACCGCACACCAGGACCCCGGCCCCGGCGGGGACTGGGCAGGGCTTCCGGCCATCGCCTCCCGCGAGGCGTACCGGATCGTCCAGGAGGGCCTCAGCAACGCCCTCCGCCACGGCACCGGCCCGGTGGACCTGCGGATCCGGGTACGGGCCGATCATGAGAACGGACACCGTGAACTGGAGATCATCATGACCAATGCGCCCGCCGCCCCCGGCGAACGGGAAGCCCGTACCACCGGCGGCCGGGGACTGCGGGGCTCCGCGGAACGGGCCGCGCTGCTCGGCGGCAGCGTGGAGGCCGGACCGTACGGGGACCGGTGGCGGCTGCGGGCCGTCCTGCCGCTCGCCGGGGGCGGCCGATGAGCGCGCCGACCCTGCCGCCCCCGCCGACCCTGCCGCCCCCGCCGACCCCGCCGACCCGGCCGGCGCCGCGGGCCGAGGCGGCCGCGCCGGCGCCGGCGGGCCGTCCGCGGCTGCGCGTCGTGCTCTGCGACGACGAGCGGATGGTCCGCACCGCGCTGCGGGTCATCCTGGAGGCAGAGCCCGACCTGGAGGTCGTCGGCGAGGCCGCCACCGGCGCCGAAGCGGTCCCGCTGGTCCGCTCGCTGGCCCCGGACGTGGTGCTGATGGACGTCCGGATGCCCGAGATAGACGGGATCCGGGCCACCGAGCAGATCCTCGCCACCATGGCCGAGCCGCCCCGGATCGTGGTCGTCACCACCTTCGAGAACGACGCCCACGTCTACGACGCGCTGCGCGCGGGAGCCGCGGGCTTCCTCCTGAAGCGGGCCGACGCCGACGAGCTGATCGGCGCGGTCCGGCTCGTCGCCCGCGGCGACTCGCTGCTCTTCCCCGCCGCGGTGCGCTCCCTCGCGGCCGCCCACACGGCCGGCGGCGCCCCGCCGGCGGCCGCGCCCTGGGTGGCCCGGCTCACCGACCGCGAGGCCGACGTACTGCGCCTGATGGCCACCGGGTTGTCCAACCACGAGATGAGCGAGCGCCTCGGTGTCGGACCGCAGACGGTCAAGACGCACGTCGCGTCGGTCCTCACCAAGACCGGCTCCCGCGACCGCACCCAGGCGGTGATCGCGGCCTACGAGGGGGGCTTCATCATGAGGAAAAGCTGAGAACCCCGCCACAATCGGGGCAGAGCGGAACGGCCGGGGTCACTGGGACGTCCTTCTGGGGGATGAACAAGACGATCAGGCGTGCGTCGGTCTTCTGTCTGCTTCTGGTGCTGGCCCTGCTGGTCCGCGTCACCTGGGTGCAGGCATACCAAGGCCAGGCCCTCGCAGACGACAAGCACAACCGCCGGAACCTCATCGGGCAGTACGAGAACCCGCTGGGGAACATCATCGTGGGCGGGGAGGCGATCACCGGCTCGGTGAAGACGGGCGGCAAGGACTTCGGCTACAAGCGGACGTACGTCGACGGCCCCCTCTACGCGCCGGTCACCGGGTACAGCTCCCAGGCCTACGGCACGACCCTGCTGGAGGGCATCTACAAGAACGTCCTCAACGGTTCGGACAACCGGCTGAAGACCGTGATGGACATGCTCACCAACAAGCGGGCCACCCCCGGCAACGTCCTGACCACCCTCGACAAGGACGTGCAGAAGGCCGCCTACGACGCGCTCCAGGGCAAGCAGGGCGCGGCCGTCGCCATGGACCCGGGGACCGGCGAGATCCTCGCCGTGGTGAACAACCCCTCCTTCGACCCGGGCAGCATCGCCGGTGCCACCGACAAGGAGGCCTGGGCCGCGCTCTCCGCGGACAAGGGCAAGGCCCTGGAGAACGTGGCGCTGCGCAAGCCGCAGGCGCCCGGCTCCACCTTCAAGCTGGTCACCCTCGCGGCGGCCATCGAGAACGGCCTCGTCACCGACCTCGACCAGCAGACCGGCATCGCCGACCCGTACACGATCCCCGGCACCCGCACCCTGCTGCCGAGCGAGGCGGGCTCCGCGGCCTGCAACAACGTTTCGGTGCGCACCGCGCTGCGCCTGTCCTGCAACAACGTCTTCGCCGAGCTCGCGTCCAAGCTCGGCCAGGACAAGATGCGCGCGACGGCCGAGAAGCTCGGTTTCAACGTGCAGATCGACACCCCGGTCCGCACCAACCCGCCGAGCAAGTACCCGTCGAAGAAGATGTCGATCGACCAGGTCGCGCAGACGGGTATCGGCCAGTTCGACGTACAGGCCACGCCGCTCCAGATGGCGATGGTGACGGCCGCGATCGAGAACGGCGGCAAGCTCGTCGCCCCGCACCTGGTCTCCGAGGTCACCGACGGCAACGGCGACGTGCTGGAGAGCTTCAAGGACCCGAAGTCCCAGCAGGTGATGAAGGAGAAGACCGCCTCGATGATCCGGGACGCCATGCGCACCGTCGCCACCGAGGGCGGCGGCAAGCCCGCCCAGGTGACGGGCGCCGAGGTGGGCGGCAAGACCGGTACCGCCCAGCGCGGTGTCAACAACAGCCTCGCCCCGCTGGCCTGGTTCACCTCGTACGGCAAGCTGGGCGGCAAGCAGATCGCGGTCGCCGTGGTGATCGAGAACTCGGACACCGACCGCTCCGAGATCGGCGGCGGCAAGCTGGCCGCGCCCATCGCCCAGAAGATGATGGAGGCGTGGCTGAAGAAGTAGCCGCGCCGCGGTGCCGGCCGACGCGCCGGGAACCCGAGGGGTTTCCGGCGCGTTTGCCTTCCCGTGATCAGAGCCGCGGAGCCCGCAGACCTCGACGCCATCGCCGCCCTGCACACCCGGGCCCGGGCCACGTACTACCAGGGCCACATCCCCGAGCAGGCCTACGCGGGTGACGTCGAGCTCCACCGGACGCGCGAGGGCTGGTCCCGGGCCGTCGCCCGTGACCCGGCCGAGGGCGCGGTGCTCTGCGCCGAACAGGACGGCGAGCTCACCGGGGTCGCCGCCTTCCGCACGGAGCACGGCGAGACCACCCTCACACAGCTCCACGTCGACCCGGTGCACTGGCGCCGCGGCACCGGCGCCGCCCTGCACGCCGCCTGCCTCGACGTCTGGCGCCGCGCGGGAGTCAGCCAGGTCCGCCTGGAGGTGTACGCGCACAACCTCCGCGCCCAGGCCTTCTACGCCACCCACGGTTGGCGCCCGGACCCCGCCACCTCCCGCGCGGGCACCCACCGCACCCTCTGGCTCCGGATAGGACCCCCGGCCGCCGCGGACCTCGTCGGGGGGTCCGCGGACGCTCCGGGTGCGGACAGCGCCCTTCGCGGAGAAGCTTGAAGCGACCGGCATTCCGTAGAGAGGACGGCTCCATGTCCATGCTCGACAAGCTCAAAGACCTGATCAAGGGACATCCTGACCAGGCTCGCCAAGGCGTCGAGAAGGCCGGTGACGCCTTCGACGCGAGGACCGGGAAGAAGTACCAGAGCCAGGTTGACACGGCGCAGCAGAAGCTCAACGAGCAGATCGGCGGCAACGAACCCCCTGCCCCCGGGGACCCCCGGCCGCCCCAGCGCTGACGACCGGCCTACGGACCCGCATGCCCACGGGGACTGCGCCCGCCCACCCGGCGGTGCAGTCCCCGCATGCTGCCCGCGCGCGCGGCCCTGTCCGGGGAATGAGACGGAGCCCGGGGTGGTTGAAGGGGAAACCGTTTTGTCCCCCGAACCCGGAGAGAAGAAGGATCATGCGCGTCGAGATCTGGAGCGACATCGCCTGCCCGTGGTGCTACATCGGCAAGGCCCGTTTCACGAAGGGGCTGGCCGGGTTCGCGCACCGCGACGAGGTGGAGGTCGTGTTCCGGTCCTTCGAGCTCGACCCGGGCGGCGCCAAGGGGGTCACCGCTCCCGTCGTGGAGATGCTCGCCAAGAAGTACGGCCGCACCCTCGACGAGGCGCGCGGCATGGAGGAGCACGTCGCCGCCGCCGCCCGCGCCGAGGGGCTCGACTACCGGACCGAGGGCCGCGACCACGGCAACACCTTCGACGTGCACCGCCTGCTGCACCTGGCCGCCGCCCGGGGCCGGCAGGAAGAGCTGCTCGACCTCGCCTACCGGGCCAACTTCGCCGAGGAGCGCTCCGTCTTCGACCCCGAGACGCTGGTCGTGCTCGCCGTCGAGGCCGGCCTGGAGGAGGCCGAGGCCCGCGCCGTGCTCGCCGACGACTCCTCCTACGCCGCCGAGGTCCGGGCCGACGAGCGCGAGGCCGCCGAGCTGGGCGCGAACGCCGTGCCGTTCTTCGTCCTCGACCGCCGCTACGGGATCTCCGGCGGCCAGCCGGCCGAGGTGTTCACCCGGGCCCTGGAGCAGGCGTGGGCCGGCCGGGAGATCGAGGAGCCGGCCGCCGGGGCCGAGGCGTGCGAGCCCGACGGGGCCTGCGCCGTCCCGCAGGCATAAGGATGGCTTGGGGTGGGCGCAGGTATCTCGGCAATGGACTTTGGGTCGTTCCTGGCGCAGAGTTGGAGGCATGGATCTTTCGCTCGCGGAAGCGACCCGTGCCGAGTTCGCCCACTCCACCGCCTACCTCAACACCGCCAACTGCGGGGTGCTCCCGCGTTCCGCCGTCACAGCCGTACGTGAGCTGGCCGAGGCGGCGGGGGCCGGCGTCCCCGCCGGCTTCGGTGACTTCGACCGCGTCAACCGCTCCAGGGAGTCCTTCGCCCGCCTGGTCGGGGTGGACGCCGAACGGGTGGCCGTCGGCTCGGCCGTGTCCACCCACGTCGGCCTCGTCGCGGCCTCGCTCCCGCCGGGCGCCGAAGTCCTGTGCGTGGAGGGGGACTTCTCCTCGGTGATCAACCCCTTCGTGGTGCGGGGCGACCTCAAGGTCCGCTTCGCGCCTCTGGAGTCCCTCGCCGAGGCCGTCGGTGCCGACACCGCGCTGGTCTCGCTGAGCGCCGTACAGTCCGCGGACGGGCGGACGGCCGACCTGTCCGCGGTGCGCGCGGCGACGGCGGCGCACGGGGCCCGGATGCTGGTGGACGCCTCCCAGGCGGTGGGCTGGCTGCCCTTCGACGCCTCGCCCTACGACTACACGGTCGCCGTCGGCTTCAAGTGGCTGCTCGCCGTCCGCGGGGCCTCGTTCATGACCGTGTCGCAGGAGGCCCAGCGCACGCTGACCCCGCTGCACGCCGGCTGGGTGGCGGCCGAGTCCATGTGGGACTCCACCTACGGGCCGGTCGCGGAACTGGCCCACGGGGCACGCCGGTACGACGAGTCGCCGGCCTTCCTCGCCTACCACGCGTCCGCGGCCTCGCTGGCCCTGATCGAGCGGATCGGCATCGAGGCCATCCACGCCCACGACACCGCCCTTGCCGCCCGCTACCGTGCCGGTCTCGCCCGGCTGGGCCACGAGCCGGTGCCCGGCGACGCCGCCATCGTCTCGGTGCCGGGGCTCGCGGACCGGCAGCCCGGCCTGCAGGCGGCCGGAATCGCCACCTCGGCCCGCGCCGGCTCCCTGCGGGCCTCGTTCCACCTCTACAGCACGGAGGCGGACGTGGACCGGCTGCTGGACGTCCTCTCCGCGCCCTGAGGGCGGACGGCGCGGCCGTGCGGCGCGCACGTACAGTGCCGCCATGAGCGATGTGCTGCACGTGAAGGGGCGGGTGCTGGTCGGGCCCGACGATGTCCGCGACGAGCTCTGGGTGGTCGGCGGGCGGGTCGCGTACGAGCGCCCGCCCGCGGCCCGGGAGGTCACCACCGTGACCGGCTGGGTGCTGCCGGGGCTGGTCGACGCGCACTGTCACGTGGGACTGGACTCCCACGGCCCGGTCGACGCCGCGACCGCCGAGCGGCAGGCCCTCACCGACCGGGACGCCGGCACGCTCCTCATCCGCGACGCCGGATCGCCCTCCGACACCCGCTGGATCGACGACCGCGAAGACCTGCCGAAGATCATCCGGGCCGGCCGGCACATCGCGCGCACCCGCCGCTACATCCGCAACTACGCGCACGAGATCGAGCCAGCCGACCTGGTCGCGTACGTGGGCCGCGAGGCGCTGCGCGGCGACGGCTGGGTGAAGCTGGTCGGCGACTGGATCGACCGCGACGCCGGGGACCTGACCGCGTGCTGGCCGCGCGCCGAGGTCGAGGCGGCCATCGCCGAAGCACACCGGCTGGGCGCCCGCGTCACCGCCCACTGCTTCGCCGAGGACTCGCTGCGCGACCTGGTCGAGGCGGGGATCGACTGCGTCGAGCACGCCACCGGCCTCACCGAGGACACCATCCCGCTGTTCGCGGAGCGCGGGGTCGCGATCGTCCCGACCCTGGTGAACATCGCGACGTTCCCGAAGATGGCCGCGGGCGGCGAGGCGAAGTTCCCCCGCTGGTCGGCGCACATGCGGCGGCTCCACGAGCGCCGGTACGACACCGTACGGGCCGCCTACGACGCGGGCATCCCGGTCTACGTCGGCACGGACGCCGGGGGTTCCCTGCCGCACGGCCTCGTCGCGGCGGAGGTGGAGGAGTTGGTGAAGGCCGGGATCCCGCCGCTGCACGCGCTCTCGGCCACGACCTGGGCGGCGCGCGAGTGGCTCGGCAGGCCCGGGCTCACGGAGGGGGCGCCGGCCGACCTCGTGGTCTACGGCGCCGACCCGCGGGCCGACGTGCGCGCGCTGGCGCAGCCGCTCAGGGTCGTCGTGAACGGCGAGGTCAGGGCCTGAGCCGTGGGGCGGCGCCCTGTTGACGGCGCGTGACATCAAAGGCCCGTCGGTCGTTGAACACGGCCGCACGGGCCGACCGGCCGTGACAGGAGGGAACTCGCGTTCCTCCTGAGGCGTCACAAATCGAATACATGCATGGAAACCACCCTTTGGAGTGAACTCACGTCAGGTTGCCGCCCGTTCACTCACAGTGCGTAAAGATTCCGGGGTCGAGGCCGTCGGCGCGCGCAATGTCCCCCATTGGCGGCGCGACGGCACCCATCTCCCCGGGGGTTCCACCACCTTGAACAGCAACACCTTCCGCATGCCCGCGGCCGTCCTGCTCGCCACGGGAGCGGTGGCCCTCCTCACCGCCCCGCCCGCCCTCGCCACGGGAGGAGGCGGAGCCGGGGCGGGCGGCGAGGGCAGGGCCGGCGCCGTCGTCCTGCGCGCGGGACTCGATGTGGGCCTGCTGAACAAGACCGTGCACGTGCCGCTGAAGGCGACCCTCAACGAGGTCAACGCCCCGGCGACGGCCGAGAAGACGGCGCTGACGGTCACCCTCGACGGGGTCGAGGGGAACCAGCCGGTCAGCGTCCTGCGTGCCGACGTGGCCACCTCCAAGGCGACCGCGGACAAGAACCGGGCGCAGGCCGAGGCGAACCTCGCCAAGGCCACGGTGCACGTGCCCGGGCTGCCCCTGCTCTCCCTCGTCGAGGTGGAGAAGGTCACCTCCAAAGCCGTCTGCAGGCGGGCAAGAAGCCCACGGCCGGCGCGAACGTCCTCGGGAAGGTGACGGCCCTCGGCAAGAAGGTCACCCTGTCGGCCGGCGGCCCCACCAAGCTGGAGGTCCCGGGCGTGGGCGTGGTCACCCTGGAGCTGTCCGGGACGCAGACCACCTCCACCACGGCCGCCGCGGCCGCGCTGCGCCTCAAGGTCTCGGTGAACCCGCTGAACCTGAACGTGGCGCAGGTGGACGGCGAGATCGTGCTCGCCGAGGCGCACTGCGAGACCCCGGCGGGCCCGGCGCCCTCGTCGGCCCCGCCGGCGGCGGACCCGGACGTCAAGCCCCAGACCGGCACGGGCACCGGGACCGGCTCCGGCATCGCCTCGGGCGGCACCGCCGACGCCAACCTCGCCGAGACCGGGGGCGGTTCCCTGACCCCCTACGTCGCCGGCGGGGCGCTGTTCCTGCTCGGCATCGGCGGGGTCGCGCTCCTCGTGACCCGTCGGGGCAGGACCTCGTAGGACCACGGCCGGCCCCGACCGGGCCGCCGCCCCGAGGAGCACACGGAGGGGAGTGCTCAGCGGGTGGCGTGCTCCAGCCCCTGCCCGCCCGCGCCGCGCGACATCACGGCCTCGGTGACCTGCTGGTCGATCCGGGCGTACTCGCTGCGCTTCGCGGCGGGCAGGGAGGTGTCGGAGGCCGCGCAGGAGGCGCAGACGACACGGAACGGCGGCCCCATGTCCGAGTACTGCGTGAGGTATTCGGCCTTCACCACCTCCCAGCGGCCGGGGTGGGCCGCAGCCGGGGCGAAGGTGAACCGGGGGACCGAGGACTGGTTGCCGCGCAGTTTGTCGGCCGGTACGAAGCTGGCCACCTGGTCGCCCATCCCGAAGACCACCCAGGTGCCGTTGATCTTCTCGTAGGGCTGCGGCACGTGGTTGTGCGTGCCGATGATCAGATCGATGTCGGGGAGGCCGTCGGCCGCACGGGAGGCGGTCAGTGCCTGCGCCAGTTCCTTCTGCTGCTCGTCCGGGGCCGTCTGCCACTCGGTGCCCCAGTGGACGCTGACCACCACCACGTTCGCGCCGCCGGCCCGGGCGGCGCGGGCGTCGGCGAGGATCCGGTCCTTGTCGATCAGGTTCACGGCCCACGGCTTGTCCTCGGGGAGCGGGATGCCGTTCGTGCCGTACGTGTACGAGAGCTGGGCGACCTGCGCGCCGCCGGCCGAGAGCCGGGCCGGGGCCTTGGCCTCCTCCGCGCTGCGGGCCGAGCCGACGTGGGAGATGCCGACCCGGTCGAGGTGGTCCAGGGTGCGGGCGAGACCTTCGTAGCCGTCGTCCAGGGTGTGGTTCGAGGCGGTGGAACAGCCGTCGTACCCGGCGTCCTTGAGGGCGTCCGCGAGCTGGTGCGGGGCCTTGAAGGTGGGATAGCCCGTGTAGGGGCCGCCGGGGCGCCCGTACGGTATCTCGTGGTGGCATATCGCCAGGTCGGCGGCGGAGACCAGGGGTTTGACCCCGGCGAGTATCTTCCGGAAGTCGTACTCCCCGGCCGTGCCGGCGTCGTCCGCCGACCGCTGGACGATCGAGGGGTACGGGATGATGTCGCCGGTCGCCACGAGGGTGAAGGGCCCGCGCTCCGGCCCGGTGGGCGCGGGGGACGCGGCGCTCGGCGACGCCGGTACGGGTGCGCCCCGCAGCCGCTGCTCCGGAGCCGTCGCCCTGCCGCCGTCGTCGAGGAGCCGGGGCGCGGCGAGGACCCCGCCGCCGAGCACCACCAGCCCCGCCAGGCCGACCCCTATCCGCCCCGCCACCTTCATGGACCGCCCCCGTCCGCCGCTTGTCCCGCCATCGTAGGCGCGCTCCGCCGCCCCGTCCCGGCGGGCCGGTTCAGTGCGCGGCCAGTGCCAACGCGTGGTCCAGGGCCTGGAGCAGTCGGCCCGTCGTCACCCGGTCCCGGACCGCGAGCCGCAGCCAGGAGCGGTCCAGCCCCGGGAAGGTGTCCCCGCGGCGGACGGCGAAGCCGAGGGCGCGCAGCCGGGTGCGGACCTCCGCGGCCCCCACCACCTGGATCAGTACGAACGGCCCCTCCGCCGCCCCCACGACCGTCACCTCGTCGAACTCCGCCAGCCCGGCCACCAGATGGGCCCGGTCCACCGCGATCCGCCGCGCCGCCTCCTCCGCCTCGGCCAGCGCCGCCGGAGCCACGCAGGCCTCGGCAGCCACCAGGGCCGGGGTCGACACCGGCCACAGCGGCTGCGCGGCCGCCAGCTTCGCGATCACCTCCGGCTCGGCCAGTACGTAGCCGATCCGCAGGCCCGCCAGCCCCCAGGTCTTCGTCAGGCTCCGCAGCACCACCAGCCCCGGCACGTCGGTCCGCCCCGCCAGGGCCTCCCGCTCGCCCGGGACGGCGTCCATGAACGCCTCGTCCACCACGAGGATCCGGCCCGGCCGGGCCAGCGCGGCCAGCGTCGCCGCCGGGTGCAGGACGGACGTCGGGTTGGTCGGGTTGCCGACGACCACCAGGTCCGCGTCCTCGGGCACCGCCGCCGGGTCCAGCCGGAACCCGTCCGCCGCCCGCAGCACCACCCGCTCCACCCGGTGCCCCGCATCCCGCAGGGCCGCCTCCGGCTCGGTGAACTGCGGATGCACCACCACCGGCCGTACGGCGCCCAGCGCCCGCGCGATCAGGACGAAGGCCTCCGCGGCGCCCGCCGTCAGCAGCACCCGCTCGACCGGCAGCCCGTGCCGGGCCGCCACCGCCGCGCGGGCCGCCCGGCCGTCGGGGTAGGCGGCGAGGTCCCCGAGGGAGGCGGCTATCCGCTCCCTGAGCCAGGCCGGCGGGGTGTCGGCCCGTACGTTGACCGCGAGGTCCACCAGCGCGGAGCCCGCGTCGACCACCTCGGCGTCCCCGTGGTGGCGCAGGTCGTGCGCGTGCGCCGTGGCCACCGCGCAGGTGGCCGCCATCGACCGCCGCTTGGGCACGAGGAGTTCCCCGCCCGTCGCGAGGGCCGCGGCCTCCGCCACCGAAGGGGTCCCGGCGGCGGTGCGCGCCGTGTCCGAGGGGTGCGGCACGTCGATCGCGGCCAGTTGTTCGGCCGGATAGCCGACGAGGGGTACGCCGAAACGTTCCGCCGCGCCCGCGATCCCCGCCTCGCCCACCTTCGACTCCACCGTGGCCAGGGCCGTCACCGCCGCCGCGGTCAGCCCGGCCCCCCGCAGCGTCTCCTCGATCAGGGCGCAGACCTCCGCGACGGACACCCCCGCGCGCCCGCCGACCCCGACCACCAGACGGGTCGTGTAATCGCCCACCGGGAGTCCTCCCTCCGTACTCGTCGTCACCCTCACCATCACCGGCCCATCACCGGCACGTCACCGCACCCGTGTCTCACCGGCAGCGGTACGTCGTCAACACTCCGATGCCCGCCACCCGCGCGCGGAAGTGCGCGCGGGGCGCGGAGTCTGTATTCAGGGGCACATGGCCGTGATCGTGGCGTTGGGCGCGTTCCTGATGACCCTGGCGGGCGGATGGGCGGCGCAGCGCGTCACCGACCGCCGCCACCTCGTGCTGGGCCTGGCCGGCGGCCTGATGCTCGGAGTCGTCGGCCTCGACCTGCTCCCGGAGTCCCTGCACGCCGCGGGCGACGAGGTGTTCGGCGTCCCGCTCGCCCTGCTCCTCTTCGTGGGCGGATTCCTCGTCGCCCACGTCGTGGAGCGGCTCCTGGCGGTCCGCCAGGCCGCGCACGGCGCCGAGGACGGCGCCCGCGTCCCGCAGGTCGGGCTCACCGCGGCCGCCGCGATGGTCGGCCACAGCCTCGCCGACGGGGTGGCCCTGGGCGCCGCGTTCCAGGTCGGCGGCGGGATGGGCGTGGCCGTGGCACTGGCCGTCATCACCCACGACTTCGCCGACGGGTTCAACACGTACACGCTCACCCGGCTCTACGGGAACGACCGCCGCAAGGCCCTGATGATGCTCTTCGCGGACGCCGTCGCCCCGGTCGTCGGCGCGGCGTCCACTCTGCTGTTCACCCTTCCGGAGGAACCGCTCGGCGCGTACCTCGGGTTCTTCGGCGGCGTCCTGCTCTACCTCGCGGCCGCCGAGATCCTGCCCGAGGCCCACCACAAGCACCCCGCCCTGTCCACGCTGATGTGCACGGTGGGCGGGGTGGCCGGGATCTGGCTTGTGGTGGGCATCGCGGACTGATCTCACGGCCGGGCCGCCGCCGCCGCGACGAAGCGGAGCGCGACGGACGGCTCCGCCGCCCAGTGCGTGTGCAGGTAGCTGGCGTGCACGCCCTGCTGTACGAAGCCCTCGACCCGGCGTTCGGGGTGTGTGAACCCCCAGGCCGGCGCGGCCCCGGCGCCCGGCTCGACCACCGTCCGGTGGAACTCGTGCCCGCGCAGCCGGGTGCCGTTGGCGGCGAGCGCGCTGTCCGACACCGCGACCGCCTCGCGGTAGCCGAGGGTGAGCCGCTCCGACATCCGGGCGTCGGCGTCGAGCACCCCGCACATCGGCTTGCCGTCCAGCGACCGCGCGAGGTACAGCAGTCCGGCGCACTCGGCGGCCACGGGACCGCCGGCCTCGGCGAAGCGGGCCACGGCCGCGCGCAGCGGTGCGTTGGCGGACAGCTCCGGCGCGTACACCTCGGGGAAGCCGCCGCCTATCACCAGGCCGGTGGTTGCGGCGGGGAGCGCCTCGTCCCGGAGCGGGTCGAAGGTGACGACGTCCGCCCCGGCCGCGGTCAGGAGCTCCGCGTGCTCGGCGTAGGAGAAGGTGAACGCCGCTCCGCCGGCGACGGCGATCACAGGTGCGGCGCCGCTGCCGGGGGCTCCGCCCCCGGACCCCCGGGTGTGCGCCAGCGCACTCGCCGGCGACCACGGCTCGCAGTCCAGCGACGGCGCCGTGCGGGCCAACGCCATCAGCGCGTCCAGGTCACAGCCCTGGCGCACCTGCTCCGCGAGCGCCGCCACCGCGGCAACGGCGTCCGCGCGGCGCTCCGCCACCGGCACCAGGCCCAGGTGCCGTGCGGGCGTGGCCACCTGCGGGGCCCGCCGCAGGACGCCGAGCACCGGCATCCCCGCCTCCTCCAGGGCCTCCCGCAGCATCACCTCGTGCCGGTCGGAGCCGACCTTGTTCAGGATCACGCCCCCCAGCCGCACCTGCGGGTCGAACGACGCGAAGCCGTGGACGAGCGCCGCCACCGACCGCGACTGCGAGGAGGCGTCGACCACCAGCACCACCGGCGCCCGCAGCAACTTCGCGACCTGCGCCGTCGACGCCAGTTCGCCCCGGCCCGCCGCCCCGTCGTAGAGCCCCATCACGCCCTCGACCACGGCGAGGTCGCATCCGGCCGCCCCGTGCGCGAACAGCGGGGCTACCAGCTCCGGCCCGCACATGAAGGCGTCGAGGTTGCGCCCCGGCCGGCCGGTGGCCAGCGCGTGGTAGCCCGGGTCGATGTAGTCGGGCCCGGCCTTGTGCGGGGACACGGCGAGGCCGCGCTCCGAGAAGGCCGCCATCAGGCCCGTGGCGACGGTGGTCTTGCCGCTGCCCGACGAGGGCGCGGCGATGACCAGACGCGGCACGTCACAACGGTACGAGGTCACCACTCGATGCCCTTCTGGCCCTTCTGGCCGGTGTCCATCGGGTGCTTGACCTTGGTCATCTCGGTGACGAGGTCCGCGAACTCCACCAGCTTCTCCGGCGCGTTGCGGCCCGTGATCACCACGTGCTGCGTACCGGGACGGTCCCGCAGCACCTCGATGACCTCGTCGACGTCGATCCAGCCCCAGTGCATCGGGTACGCGAACTCGTCCAGCACGTACAGCTTGTGCGTCTCGGCGGCCAGATCCCGCTTGACCTGCTCCCAGCCCTCCTTGGCCGCCTGCTCGTTGTCGAGCTGCGCATCCCGCTGGACCCAGGACCAGCCCTCGCCCATCTTGTGCCAGGCGACCGCGCCGCCCTCGCCCGAGGCGCCGAGCACCTTGAGCGCGTTCTCCTCGCCGACCTTCCACTTCGCCGACTTGACGAACTGGAACACCCCGATCGACCAGCCCTGGTTCCAGGCGCGCAGCGCCAGCCCGAAGGCCGCCGTGGACTTGCCCTTACCGGGGCCGGTGTGCACGAAGACGAGCGGCCGGTTGCGGCGCTGGCGCGTGGTGAGCCCGTCGTCCGGAACGACGGACGGCTGTCCCTGAGGCATTACGCGGCCCTCCTGTTGCTGTCGGATGTCACTGCGGTACGTACGTTCTTCACGAGCCCGGCCAGCGAGTCCGCCCGCAGCCCGTCCAGCGTGACGGCGGGCCCGCCGAGGTCGGCGGCCAGTACGCCGGCCAGCCCCAGCCGGACCGGTCCGGACTCGCAGTCCACGACCACCGAGGCGACGCCCCCGGCCTGCAGCAGCCGCGCGCTGCGCCCCGCGAGCTCCCGCGGGGTGCCGTCCGTCCGGCCCGAGATGGTGCCGGCCGACGTGGCCCGGCCGTCGGTGACGACGACGAGCAGCGGCCGGCGCGAGGGGTCCCTGAGCCGTTCGATCCGCAGCACCTCGTGGGCCTTCAGCAGCCCGGCGGCCAGCGGGGTGCGGCCGCCCGTCGGCAGCTGCTCCAGCCGGGCCGCGGCCGCGTCCACCGAGGAGGTCGGGGGCAGCGCCAGCTCGGCCGTGGCCCCCCGGAAGGTGATCAGGCCGACCTTGTCCCGGCGCTGGTAGGCGTCCAGGAGCAGCGACAGCACGGCGCCCTTGACCGCGCTCATGCGCTGCCGGGCGGCCATGGAGCCGGAGGCGTCGACGACGAAGAGGACGAGGTTGCCCTCGCGGCCCTCCCGCGTGGCCTGACGCAGGTCGTCCTTGCGGACGACCAGGCCGCGCCCGTCCCGGCCGCGGGCCCGCTGGTGCGGGGCGGCCGCGTGCACGGTGGCCATCAGGTGCAGCTTCGTCAGGTGGCCGCGGGGGCGCTGGGCGCCGGTGGTCCGGCCGTGGGCGGTGCGGGCGCGCGAACGCCGTCCGGCCGCGCCCTCGCCGAGCCCCGGCACGCTGAGCATCTTGGTCCGGAACGGCTCGGCGGCCCGTACCGCCGCCTGCTCGGGCCCGCCGGCCTCCTGAGGGGAGGGCTGCGGGGACTCGGGGGCGTCCGACGGGGACTCGGCGGGTCCGTCGGTGTCCGTGGAGTCCGCCGGGGCGTCCGAGCCCTGGGGGCCGCCGCTCTGCGGGGGCACCCCGCCACCGCCGTCGGGGCCACCGCCGTCGCCGTCCGGGCCCTCGGGATCCGGATCGGCGTCCGGGTTCCGGTCGGGCTCCGGGTCCGGCTCGGGCTCCTCGTCGGGGAACCGGTCCAGGATCCGGTCGAGCATGTCCTCGTCGAGCCCGGGCGCGTCGAAGGGGTTGCGGCGCCGCCGGTGGGGGAGCGCCAGCAACGCCGCCTGCCGTACGTCCTCCTTCCGTACGGAGGTCCGCCCGGCCCAGGCGGCCAGCGCGGTCGCGGTGCGCGCCATCACGATGTCGGCCCGCATGCCGTCGACCTCGAAACCGGCGCAGGTCGCCGCGATCTGCAGCAGCGCCGTGTCCCCGAGCACGACCTGCGGGAGCAGCGCCCGCGCGGCCACCACCCGGGCGCGGACCTCGTCCTCGTCCCCGGCCCAGCGGCCGGCGAAGCCCGCGGGATCGTCCTCGTACGCGAGCCGGCGGCGCACCACCTCCACCCGCTGGGCGGGTTCGCGGGAGGCGGCGACCTCGACCGTCAGCCCGAACCGGTCGAGCAGCTGCGGGCGCAGCTCGCCCTCCTCGGGGTTCATCGTGCCGACGAGCAGGAAGCGGGCCGCGTGCCGGACGGAGACGCCCTCGCGCTCCACGTACGAGGCGCCCATGGCGGCGGCGTCCAGCAGCAGGTCGATCAGGTGGTCGTGGAGGAGGTTGACCTCGTCGACGTAGAGGATCCCGCGGTGGGCGTCGGCGAGCAGACCGGGCTCGAAGGCCTTCACGCCCTCGGCGAGCGCACGCTCGATGTCGAGGGCGCCGACCAGACGGTCCTCGGAGGCGCCGACGGGCAGCTCGACCATGCGGGCCGGCCGGGCGCTGCCGGGGCCGGGCTCGTGCGGGCCGTCGGGGCAGGCCGGGTCGGCCGCGGCCGGCGCGCACGAGAACCGGCAGCCGGGCACGACGTCGACCTGCGGCAACAGGGCCGACAGCGCGCGCACGGCGGTGGACTTCGCGGTCCCCTTCTCGCCGCGCACGAGCACACCACCGACCGCCGGGCTCACGGCGTTGAGCAGGAGCGCCAGCCGCAGGTCGGCTTGGCCGACCACTGCGGTGAACGGATAGGGCGTGCTCATGCGTTGCTCACTCCTTGGAAGGTGCGGACCCGCGCCGGGTGCCTGGCCGAAGTCTGTGGGTGCGGCGCCGCGGACGCACGGGGGTCCGGGGCGTGGGCCTGCGGAACGGTGGAAGGGCCGGTGGGGGAGAGCCCCCGCCGGGCCGCGGCGCTCACGGGGCGCCCGGCGGGAGGAACGGCAGGCCCGCGGGCGCCCCGGACTCGATCAGCCTCAGCAACGCGGCGGTGTCGGCGTGCTCCTCGACCAAGTCGCCCAGCAGGTCCAGCTGCTCCTCGCGGAGGGAGGCGAACGAGGTGTCCGGGGCGGGGACGAACCGGCGCCCCGCGGCCGCCGCCACCTCACGGAGGAACGCCCGGCGGAAGCCGTCCGACTCCAGCGAGCCGTGCCAGTGGGTTCCCCACACCGACCCGACCCGGCAGCCGTCCAGGAAGGGCTCACCGCCGAGGACCTCGGCCACCCCGTGGTGGATCTCGTACCCCTCGACAGGCTCTCCGAGCGCCGAGCCCACCGGCCGCGCCAGGGTCTTCTCCCGTTCGAAGCGGACGCGTACGGGCAGCAGTCCGAGGCCGTCGACCTCGCCCGCCCGCGATTCGACCTCGTCCGAGATCCGCTCGCCCAGCAGCTGGAACCCGCCGCAGATGCCCAGCACCGGCCGTCCCTGCGCGGCCCGCCGCACCAGCGCGTCCGCGAGCCCGCGCTCGCGCAGCCAGGCCAGGGCCTTCACCGTGCCCCGGGTGCCGGGTACGACGACCAGGTCCGCGTCGGCCAGTTCCTCGGCCCGGTCCACGAACCGCACCACGACCCCCGGCTCGGCCGCGAGCGCGTCGACGTCCGTGAAGTTCGACATCAGCGGCACCGCGCAGACGGCGACGCGCAGCACGTCCTCGCCGACGGGCGGCGCCACCACCGACTCGCGCACCGCACCGCGCAGGGACACCCGCAGGCCGTCCTCCTCGTCGATGCCCAGCCCGTGCTGGAAGGGCAGCACCCCGTACGTGGCCCGTCCGGTCAGACCGCGCAGCATCTCCATGCCCGGCTCCAGCAGCGACACGTCGCCGCGGAACTTGTTCACCAGGTAGCCGGCGATCAGCGACTGGTCCTGCGGCGACAGCAGAGCCGTCGTCCCGAAGAAGGACGCGAAGACCCCGCCCCGGTCGATGTCCCCGACCACGACCACCGGGAACCGCGCGGCCCGCGCGATGCCCATGTTCACGATGTCGGTCCGGCGCAGGTTGATCTCGGCCGGACTTCCCGCCCCCTCGCAGATCACGGCGTCATACGTGCCCCGCAGCTGCTCCAGGCAGTCCGTGACGACGCCGAGGAGCTGCTCCCGGCCGCCGTGCAGTGCCGTTCCGGGGGCCGACCCCTCGGACCCGCCGAAGAACCCGCGGGCGCTCATCTCGCCCACCGGCTTGCCCAGCAGCACCACCTGACTGGTGCGGTCGCTGCCCGGCTTGAGCAGCACCGGGTTCATCAGCGCGGTCGGCTCCACCCGGGCCGCCTGGGCCTGCATCGCCTGGGCGCGCCCGATCTCGGCGCCCTCCCGCGTGACGAAGGAGTTCAGCGACATGTTCTGCGCCTTGAACGGCGCCACCTTCACGCCCTGGCGGGCCAGCCAGCGGCAGATGCCCGCCGTGACCACGCTCTTGCCGGCGTCCGACGTGGTACCGGCGACCAGGAGTCCGCCGCCGAGTTTCGCGCCGCTCATCGACGTCCCCTCCTCTTCCTGCCGGAGACCAGCGTCCGGGCGGCCACACAGGCCCCGAGCGCCAGCCAGGTCACCTGCCGCGACAGCCGTACCGCCCGCTCGATGTCCGCGACCTCCACCGGCCGGCCGGCCGCGCCGTTCAGCACCGCCCGGTGCTCGACGCGGCCGCCGTACGCGAGGGTGCCGCCCAGGCGTACGCCGAGCGCTCCCGCGAAGGACGCCTCGACGGGCCCGGCGTTCGGGCTCGGGTGGGCGGCGGCGTCCGCGCGCCAGGCGCGTACGGCTCCCCGCCGGTCGGGACCGGCCAGGACGGCGGCGGCGGCCGTCAGCCGGGCCCCCGGCCAGCCGGCCAGGTCGTCGAGGCGGGCGGAGGCCCAGCCGTAGCGCAGGTAGCGGGGGGACTTGTGGCCGACCATCGCGTCCAGGGTGTTCACGGCGCGGAAGGCCAGCAGGCCGGGGACGCCGCCGACGGCGCCCCACACCAGGGCCCCGACCACCGCGTCGGAGGTGTTCTCCGCGACCGACTCCACGACGGCGCGGGCCATCTGCTGCCCGTCCAGGGACTGCGGGTCGCGCCCGCACAGGTGCGGGAGCCGCTCCCGGGCCACCTCGGTGTCCCCGGCGGCGAGCGCCCCGCCGATGGCGCGGGCCTCCCGGCCCAGCGAGGTACCGCCGACGACGGCCCAGGTGGCGGCGGCGGTCAGGGCGATACGGGCGGCGGCGGGCCGGGAGCGCACGGCGCGGGCGCCCAGCGCACCGACGGCGGCCGCGCCTCCGGCGCACAGCAGCGTGTGCAGGAGGCCGCGGGCGCGGTCGTCGCGCCACAGGGCGCGTTCGACGGCGGCGGCGGCCCGTCCGAAGGCGGCCACGGGGTGCCCTCGGCGGGGATCACCGAGGATCCGGTCGCCGATCAGGCCCGCCGTGGCGCCGTACGCGAAAACGCGATCGGCACGCATGGTGACAGGTATGTCCTCACTCAGGGTCCGCGCCCTGGTTCGACGTGTCCGGCGGCGAGAGTTCCTGGCTCCCGGGGCCCACGCGCGGCGTGGGCTCCCCGGTGACAGTGGCGGGACCGCGCCGGATTCGCACCGGACTTCCTCTCCATGCCGCCGTATTGGCTCGCGCAGTCCACCACGCTCCGAGAAGGCCCGTCAACTCGCCGTTGACCTGCGGTGCGGCACGGGCGCGGGATGCGAAAAGCTCCCTCCGGGACAAACCCGGAGGGAGCCTTCACGCCTGGTCGGCCGCGGGGCGGCGGATCAGGCGACGATCAGGTAGATCCCGTAGCCCACGGCCGCGGCGATGACCGCGAAGCAGGCGTACGCGCCGCTGCGGGCGAGGGTGGCGGTGCCGCCCCGCTCGGTGGCGGTCTCGTGCTTGGACAGGCCCACCAGGCCCAGGGTGAAGAGGGCCACGAGGGCGACGGTGGCGAAGAGGCTGACCCCGAAGACGGAGCCGAGCGCTTCCCAGTCGATCTTCATACTGCCGCTTTCTGAGTGTCCGGGTCTCTGTCTGTCTCGGTCAGACCGCGGCGGCCGGAGCGGCCGGGGTCTGCGTCGCGGCCGGGATGGTGGCCTTGAGGTCTTCGTCCGTGACCGCGGCGATGGTGCCGGCGGCGGCGACGGTCGGCGGGACGGTGACCGCGGCGATCGCCGTGGTGACGACACCCGGCTCCTCGGCGCGGGCCGGCTCCACGTCGTTGACGTTGTGGTGGTCGACGACCTGGCGGCGCGAGATGAACCAGATGGCCAGGCAGGAGCCGATCAGGAAGAGCGTGACCGCGGCGATGCCGACGTCACCGATCCGCATGACCAGCTCGGCACCGGCCGAGACCAGCGCGGCGGCCGGCAGGGTCAGGCCCCAGGCGACGAACATGCGGGTCGCGGTGGACCAGCGGACCACGCCGCCCTTGCGGCCCAGGCCCGCACCCATGACCGCACCGGAGCACGAGTGGGTGGTGGAGAGCGAGAAGCCCAGGTTCGAGGAGGCGAGGATGACGGACGCGGCCGAGGTCTGGGCGGCGAAGCCCTGCTGCGGGTGCAGGTCGGTCAGGCCGCTGCCCATGGTGCGGATGATGCGCCAGCCGCCCAGGTAGGTGCCCATGGCGATGGCCATGCCGGCGGAGACGATGACCCAGACCGGCGGGTTCGCGTCGGGCGCGATCGCGCCGCCGGCGATGAGCGCCAGGGTGATGATGCCCATCGTCTTCTGCGCGTCGTTGGTGCCGTGCGCGAGGGAGACGAGACCGGCCGAGGCGATCTGACCGGCGCGGTACCCCTTGGCGGAGGTCTTCTCCCCGACCTTGTCGCCCAGCTTGTAGGTGAGCTTGGCGGCCAGGAAGGCGGCGATGCCGGCCACCAGGGGAGCGGCGATCGCGGGGATGAGCACCTTGGTGACGACGACGCTGCCGTTGACCGCGCCGATGCCGGCGGAGGCCACCGCGGCGCCGATCAGGCCGCCCATCAGGGCGTGCGAGGAGCTGGAGGGCAGTCCGACCAGCCAGGTGACGAGGTTCCAGAGGATCGCGCCGACCAGGGCGGCGAAGATCACTTCCGGCTGGATGCCCTCTTCGTTGACGAGTCCCTTGGAGATCGTCTTGGCGACCTCCACGGACATGAACGCGCCGACGAGGTTGAGCACGGCGGACATGGCCACCGCCGTCTTGGGCTTGAGGGCGCCGGTCGAGATGGTGGTGGCCATCGCGTTGGCCGTGTCGTGGAAACCGTTCGTGAAGTCGAACACGAGAGCGGTAATGATCACGATCCCGAGGAGAAGCGTTATGTGCTCCATTTACCCAGGCTTCTGTTTGACGTCAGTGGCTCGGCGACCGTAGGCAACCTGGATGAACGGAAGGTGAACTGACTCGGGCGGAGCGGTGTACTGCCCCGGGGTGCGATCGGGACATTCGTCCTGATTCTGACGGAGATAACTCGATAAATGCACGTCAAAGCCGGGTGAATACCCTCCTCCGCACCCCGGCCGAGGTGTACGGGACCTCCCGCCCGGACCCCGGAAAGAGACCTAGATCACTCGGTCCCCGGCTCTCCCGCGGCGATCCGCCGGCCCTCCCGCGGCGATCCTGCGGCGCATGACGGAGCGATCCCTTCCGGTGAGCCGTCGGTGGCGCTCCGGTGGCCCGCCGCACACCCCGCCGGGACACTGGAACGGTGCGTATCGCGACAGCAACGGCAGCAGCCGTCACCGTGACCCTCCTCGGCGCCGGTGCGGCCGCGGTCGCGGCCGGCCGGCACGCCGCCGACGCGGCCCTGCGCTGCGAACCGGGGCGCCCGCTCCCCGGCGGGCAGCGGCTCAGCGTCCACTCCACCGCCGCCGGCCGGGTCTCGCTGACCCGCTCGCCGGCCTCCCTGCGCCCCGGCACCTACGGCCTGGTCGCACCCGGGGTGCACGCCGTGGTCGGCCCCGTGGTCGCCGACGCCGACCACTACCCGGACACCGTCGTCCGGCGGCTCCTCACGGTCAACCACGGCGCCCTCGCCCCCGGCACCCGCGTCACCCTCACGCCACAGGTGTACGTCGGCAACCCGAGCGCCGCCCTCGGGCTCGACCACGCCGACGTGGACGTCCCCGGGGAGCTCGGCGCGCTGCCCGCCTGGTTCGTGCCCGCCGCCCGGGACACCTGGGTGATCGCCGTGCACGGGCTCGGCGGCACCCGCGAGCACCCGATGGTGGTCATGCCCTTCCTCCACCGCCACCAGCTGCCCGTCCTCGACCTGGCCTACCGCGGTGACCTCGGCGCCCCCGCCTCCCCCGACGGCATCGGCCACCTCGGCGAATCGGAGTGGCGGGACCTGGACGCCGCCATCCGCTATGCCGTGCGCTACGGCGCCCGCCGCGTGATCCTCTACGGCTGGTCCACCGGCGCCACCATGGCCCTGCACGCCGCCGAGCGCTCCGCGCTGGCCGACCGGATCTCCGGACTGGTCCTCGACTCGCCGGTGCTCGACTGGCACACGACCCTGCGCCGGCTCGCCGCGGCGCGCCGCACCCCCGCCGTGGTGCTGCCGCTGGCCGTCCGGGCCGCCGAGAGCCGCGCGGGCCTGCGCGCCGACCGCCGGCCGCCGGGGGCGGATCCGGGGGCCCTGCGCGTCCCCGTCCTGATCTTCCACGGACCGGACGACACCCTCGCCCCCTGGGGCCCCTCCCGCCGGCTCGCCGCGGCCCGCCCCGACCTCGTGAGCCTGCACACCGTGCCCGAGGCCGGGCACGGTGCCATGTGGAACGCCGACCCCGCCGGCTACGAGGAGGCCCTGCGCCGCTTCCTCACCCCCCTCATGTGAGGGCCTGTCATGTGAAGGCCGTGTGACGGACCAGGTCCTGCGGGCGTGTTGTCCCGGTCTGCACCGCGGGCAGCTGGTGGTAACGGCTGGTTCCGTTTGGGCTTTCGGCCAGTGACGGGCGAGACTGCTTCCGTGACGTCCCGAAAGCCTGATGAGCAGTTGGCTCGCGACTCCAGACTCCGACTCGTCTCCCCGCGTTCCGTCGCCACGGCACGCAAGGCGGTGACCGACCGACGCAGTCGGCCCGCCCCGAGGCCCCCGGCGGGCACCCCCGCCACGGCCGACCTCGCGAACCGGGCCAGGGCCTCGCTCGCCGACGCCGTACGCCTGACCCGCTGGGCCGAACGCAACCTCGGCGCCGGAGACGGCGGCCGGCCCGCCCCCACGGGCGCCCTGCCGCCCTCGGACGTCGAACGCGCCGCCGGGGAACTGGGCCTGACGCACGGGCAGATCCGCGTCGGCTGGGACCGCGCTCGGCTCGCCGGACTGGTCGAGGTGCACGGCGGCCACGCCCGGCCCGGCTGGCGGCTGCGGGCCTGGGACCGCGACGACACCGCCGTGCTGCGCGGCTGGGTCGCCCTCTTCGACGCCTGGTCGCTCGTCCACCCCGCCCCCGCCGACATCGCCCCCGCGGCCGTCGCCGAGGTCGTCGAGGCGATGCCCCAGCTCCTCTCCCTGCTCCAGCTCTCCGACGGCCCGGTGACCGTCCCCGACCTGCTCGACCTCCTCGGCCAGCGCGTCACCGAACTGCGCGACGAGCGGTGCGAGATCCCGTACGAGGCCGAGCCCGCGCCCCGCACGGCCGCCCCCGGCGACCCGGAAGCCCCGACCCCGACCACGGCCCCCGCCTCGGCCCCGGCCCCCGTCCCCCTCGCCCGGCTGCTGCGCTGGGCGCTCGGCGGACTCGCCGCCGTGGACGCCGTCACCCTCGGCCCCGCCCGGGCAGCGCTCACCCCGCTCGGCAGCTGGGCCGTCTGGGTCAAGCTGGAGCAGATCTGCGTCGCGGCGCAGAGCCCCGCCGGGAACATCGAGCAGTCCGCCGCCGCCATGCTGCACGGCTGCGCCCGGCTCACCCCCGGCCCGGCCCGTGCCGAGTACCAGGCCTGGCTCGCCGCCCGGCCCGTCGGCCACGCCGTCGCCGAGCTGCTCCAGGCCGCCCGCGGCGAGGACGCCCTGCTGCGCGGCCTCGCCTTCGAGGCGCTGCGCGTGGTCGGCGCCCCCGCCGAACCCGAGGTGCGCGCCATCGTGCGCGAGCCCGCCCTGCGCCCCTACGCCCTGCTCTGGCTCGCCGAGCACGACGGGATCGACCCCGACGAGGCACAGGACGTCCTCACCGCCGAGGAGTCCACCTGGCTGTGGGTGGACACCGCCGCCGCCATCGCCGACCACGGCGAGGCCGAGCTGCTGGCCCGCCACCTCGACTCGGCCGTCCGGACCACCGTCCCCCGGCTGCTGGACGAGGTCCGCGCCGTCGGCCATCCGCGCACCGTGCAGGTCCTGGTCGCGCTGGCCGCCGCCCATCCGGACCCGGCCCTGGCCAAGGCCGTCCGCCGGGCCGCCTTCCAGGTCCACACGGGCGGCGCCTAGTGACCTGAGTCAGAGATTCGGTGGCAGTAGGCGGCGACCTTGTCGAGGATTTCGTCGGCTGTTTTCGTCCAGGCGAGGGGTCGTGGGTGCTCGTTCCAGTCGGCGAGCCAGGCCCGGATGTCGTGTTCGAGGGCCTGGACGGAGCGGTGGACTCCCCGTTTGAGCTTCTTCTGTGTGAGCTCGGCGAACCACCGCTCCACCAGGTTCAGCCAGGACGCGCTGGTCGGGGTGAAGTGCAGGTGGAACCGCGGGTGGGCCAGCAGCCACTTCTTGATGTCCGGTGTCTTGTGGGTAGCGTAGTTGTCGAGGATCAGGTGCACCTCGAGGCCTGCGGGGACCGCCTTGTCCACCTTGGTCAGGAACTTTTTGAACTCGGCGGCGCGGTGGCGGCGGTGAAGAGACCCGATGACCTTGCCGGTGGCGACCTCGAGGGCGGCGAAGAGAGTGGTCGTGCCGGCCCGGACGTAGTCGTGGCTGCGGCGTTCGGGGACGCCGGGCATCATCGGCAGGACGGGCTGGGACCGGTCCAGGGCCTGGATCTGCGATTTCTCGTCCACGCAGAGGACCAGGGCCTTCTCCGGCGGGTCAAG
>NZ_JBIAJH010000026.1:0-110559 GCF_042871845.1 Streptomyces sp. NPDC005533
CTCCCGGTCGCCGCGCTGCTGTTCATCGGCGGCGGCTTCCTGGGCGCCGGCATGCTGAACGACATCTCGCTGTCGCTGTTCGTCGGCCTCGCGGCCGGTGCGTACTCCTCGATCTTCATCGCGACCCCGCTGGTCGTGGACCTCAAGGAGCGCGAGCCGGCGATGAAGGCCCTGACGAAGCGGGTGCTCGCGAAGCGGGCGGCCGCGGCGGCCAAGGGCGAGTCCCCGGACGACGGCTACGCCTCCGAGGACGGGCCGCAGGTCGTGGCGCAGGGCCGGCCGGGGCGGCGACGTTGACCGCGCCGCTGTCCGAGGACGTACGGGCCCTGCTGCTCGCACGGATCAAGGACGTCCCGGACTACCCGAAGCCGGGCGTGATGTTCAAGGACATCACCCCGCTGCTGGCCGACCCGAAGGCCTTCGCGGCCCTGACGGACACGCTGGTGGAGCTGGCCGGACGGTACGGGGCGACGAAGATCGTCGGACTGGAGGCCCGGGGGTTCATCCTCGCGGCTCCGGTGGCCGTGCAGGCCGGCATCGGCTTCGTGCCGGTGCGCAAGGCCGGGAAGCTGCCGGGTGCGACGCTCGCGCAGTCGTACGAGCTGGAGTACGGCACCGCGGAGATCGAGGTCCACGCGGAGGACCTGGCGGCGGGTGACCGGGTCATGGTCATCGACGACGTGCTGGCCACCGGTGGTACCGCCGAGGCCTCGCTCTCGCTGATCCGGCGGGCCGGGGCCGAGGTCGCGGGCGTGGCGGTCCTGATGGAACTGTCGTTCCTGCCGGGGCGGGCCAAGCTGGCCCCGGCGCTGGGCGGGGCTCCGCTGGACGCGCTGATCGTGGTCTGACCTCTGCCGTGCCGAAGCGGCGGGCATCCGGTTCCTCCGGGTGCCCGCCGCTTCCGTGTGCGGGGGGCCTGCGGGGCGGAGCCCCGGAAGCGGCGGCGGCCGGGGCGTTCGAGGCGTGGGCTCGGGGAACGGGCCGGCGCAACCCTCGCTACCATGGGTTGTCCGGACCGGACACGGGCACCGGATGCTCCCCCACGCTTCGTCCGGGGGGACCCCCAGAGGAGCGCTCTTGCCAGACGAGGTCCAGCCAATCTCCGCCGCGCAGCCCGACCCGAAGGCCGAGCCGGCCACGGCGGTCCCCGCCACGCCCCCGCCGGCTCCGCCGGCGCCGCCGGTGAAGCCCGCGTCGGCGAAGTCGGCCGGTTCCTCGAACCGGGTGCGCGCCCGTCTCGCCCGGCTCGGCGTGCAGCGCTCGAACCCGTACAACCCGGTGCTGGAGCCCCTGCTCCGCATAGTCCGCAGCAACGACCCGAAGATCGAGACGTCGACGCTGCGCCAGCTCGAACAGGCCTACCAGGTCGCCGAGCGCTGGCACCGCGGCCAGAAGCGCAAGAGCGGCGACCCCTACATCACCCATCCGCTCGCGGTGACGACCATCCTCGCCGAGCTCGGCATGGACCCGGCCACCCTGATGGCCGGTCTGCTGCACGACACCGTCGAGGACACCGAATACGGCCTGGAGGACCTGCGCCGCGACTTCGGCGACGCCGTGGCCCTCCTCGTCGACGGCGTCACCAAGCTGGACCGGGTGAAGTTCGGCGAGGCCGCCCAGGCCGAGACCGTCCGCAAGATGGTCGTGGCGATGGCCAAGGACCCGCGCGTCCTCGTCATCAAGCTCGCCGACCGGCTGCACAACATGCGCACCATGCGCTACCTCAAGCGGGAGAAGCAGGAGAAGAAGGCCCGCGAGACGATCGAGATCTACGCCCCGCTGGCGCACCGGCTGGGCATGAACACGATCAAGTGGGAGCTGGAGGACCTCTCCTTCGCGATCCTGTACCCGAAGATGTACGACGAGATCGTCCGCCTGGTCGCCGAGCGGGCGCCCAAGCGCGACGAGTACCTCGCTCTCGTCACCGACGAGGTGATGGTCGACCTCCGGGCCGCCCGGATCAAGGCCACCGTCACGGGCCGGCCGAAGCACTACTACAGCGTCTACCAGAAGATGATCGTCCGCGGCCGTGACTTCGCGGAGATCTACGACCTGGTGGGCATCCGCGTCCTCGTCGACACCGTCCGGGACTGCTACGCGGCCCTCGGCACCGTGCACGCGCGCTGGAACCCGGTCCCCGGCCGGTTCAAGGACTACATCGCGATGCCCAAGTTCAACATGTACCAGTCGCTCCACACGACGGTCATCGGGCCCAGCGGCAAGCCCGTCGAACTCCAGATCCGCACCTTCGACATGCACCGCCGCGCCGAGTACGGCATCGCCGCGCACTGGAAGTACAAGCAGCAGACCGTCGCCGGCACCTCCAAGGTCCGCACCGACGTCCCGCAGGCCGCCAAGGGCAGCGCCGGCCAGGACACGGTGAACGACATGGCCTGGCTGCGCCAGCTGCTCGACTGGCAGAAGGAGACCGAGGACCCGGGCGAGTTCCTCGACTCGCTGCGCTTCGACCTCTCCCGCAACGAGGTCTTCGTCTTCACCCCCAAGGGCGACGTGATCGCGCTGCCCGCCGGCGCCACCCCCGTGGACTTCGCGTACGCCGTCCACACCGAGGTCGGCCACCGGACCATAGGCGCCAGGGTCAACGGCCGCCTGGTGCCGCTGGAGTCCACCCTCGACAACGGCGACCTGGTCGAGGTCTTCACCTCGAAGGCCGAGGGCGCGGGCCCGTCCCGCGACTGGCTGGGCTTCGTCAAGTCCCCGCGGGCCCGCAACAAGATCCGCGGCTGGTTCTCCAAGGAGCGCCGCGACGAGGCCATCGAGCACGGCAAGGACGCCCTCGCGCGGGCCATGCGCAAGCAGAACCTGCCCATCCAGCGCATCCTCACCGGCGACTCGCTCGTCACCCTCGCGCACGAGATGCGCTACCCCGACATCTCCTCCCTGTACGCGGCGATCGGCGAGGGCCACGTGGCCGCGCAGGGCGTCGTACAGAAGCTGGTGGCGGCCCTCGGCGGCGAGGAGGCGGCCAACGAGGACATCGAGGAGTCGATCCCGCCGGCGCGTGCCCGCAGCAAGCGGCGCAGCAACGCCGACCCGGGCGTGGTCGTCAAGGGCGTCGACGACGTGTGGGTCAAGCTGGCCCGCTGCTGCACCCCGGTGCCGGGCGACCCGATCATCGGGTTCGTCACCCGCGGCAGTGGCGTATCGGTTCACCGCGCGGACTGCGTCAACGTCGACTCGCTCTCGCAGCAGCCCGAAAGGATGCTGGAGGTCGAGTGGGCGCCCACCCAGTCCTCGGTCTTCCTCGTCGCCATCCAGGTGGAGGCGCTGGACCGGTCCCGACTGCTGTCCGACGTGACCCGGGTCCTGTCGGACCAGCACGTCAACATCCTCTCGGCGGCCGTCCAGACCTCCCGCGACCGGGTGGCCACCTCCCGGTTCACCTTCGAGATGGGCGACCCCAAGCACTTGGGCCACGTCCTGAAGGCCGTCCGGGGCGTCGAGGGCGTCTACGACGTCTACCGGGTGACCTCCGCCCGCAGGCCGTAGGAGATCCGGCTGTCGACCGACGTACCGGGGCCCGGTGGTGATCCTTCACCACCGGGCCCGGTACGTCGTGCGGCGTCCGCTCGGCCACTCAGCCGCCGAACTCCTCCAGGCCCTTCAGCGCCTGGTCCAGCAGGGCCTGGCGGCCCTCCAGCTCCCGGGCCAGCTTGTCGGCCTTCGCGTTGTTGCCGGCGGCCCGCGCCGCGTCGATCTGCTCACGCAGCTTGTCGACCGCCGCCTGGAGCTGACCCGTCAGACCGGCCGCACGCGCCCGCGCCTCCGGGTTCGTACGGCGCCACTCGCCCTCCTCGGCCTCCTGGATCGCCCGCTCCACCGCGTGCATCCGGCCCTCGACCTTCGGCCGGGCGTCCCGCGGCACGTGGCCGATGGCCTCCCAGCGCTCGTTGAGGGAGCGGAACGTGGCACGGGCCGACTTCAGGTCCGTGATCGGGACGAGCTTCTCGGCCTCGTCGGCCAGCTCCTCCTTCAGCTTCAGGTTCTCCACCTGCTCGGCGTCGCGCTCCGCGAACACCTCGCTGCGGGCCGCGAAGAACACGTCCTGCGCACCGCGGAAACGGTTCCACAGGTCGTCCTCGGACTCGCGCTGCGCCCGGCCCGCCGCCTTCCAGTCCGCCATCAGCTCGCGGTAGCGGGCGGCCGTCGGACCCCAGTCGGTCGACTTCGACAGCGACTCGGCCTCCGCGACCAGCCTCTCCTTGACCTTGCGGGCGTCCTCGCGCTGCGCGTCCAGCGAGGCGAAGTGCGCCTTGCGGCGCTTGGAGAAGGCGGAACGGGCGTGCGAGAACCGGTGCCACAGCTCGTCGTCCGACTTGCGGTCCAGGCGCGGCAGCCCCTTCCAGATGTCCACCAGGGCACGGAGCCGCTCACCGGCGCTGCGCCACTGGTCGCTCTGCGCCAGCTGCTCGGCCTCGACGACCAGCGCGTCCTTGGCCGCACGGGCCTCGTCCGTCTGCTTCGCCTTCTGGGCCTTGCGCTCCTCGCGCCGCGACTCCACGGTCCCGACCAGCTTGTCCAGCCGCACGCGCAGCGCGTCGAGGTCGCCCACGGCGTGGTGCTCGTCGACCTGCGTGCGCAGGTGGTCGATCGCCGTCTGCGCGTCCTTGGCGGACAGATCAGTGGTCCGCACCCGCTTTTCGAGGAGGCCGATCTCGACCACCAGGCCCTCGTACTTGCGCTCGAAATAGGCCAGGGCCTCCTCAGGGGTGCCCGCCTGCCACGAACCGACGACCTGCTCGCCCTCGGAAGTACGCACGTACACGGTGCCCGTCTCGTCGACGCGGCCCCACGGGTCGCTGCTCACAGCGCCTCCTCCACCTGATGCCTTGCGAGGGGTTCACCCCCTGGGCATCGTCCACAGTTTCCTGGGGCGGGCAGCGCCCGCCCTGCACAACGCCAACATAGGCGACCGCCGGGCCGGCTGTCCGCATCCCGCACGACGGAATATCGACGTACGGGCGGCGGGCCGGCGAGGCCCGGGGCCGCCGCATCCGGTCAGTTCTGGGTGACCGTGCCCTTCTCGATCTTGACCTCGGTCTTCGGCGCGCCGTCCTGGCCGCCGTCGACCGTACCGGCCTTGGCGATGTCCTCCAGGACCTTCAGGCCGGCCGCGTCGATCTTCCCGAACGGGGTGTACGACGGCGCGAGCGGGCTGTCCTTGTAGACCAGGAAGAACTGGCTGCCGCCCGAGCCGGGCTGGCCCGTGTTGGCCATCGCGACCGTGCCCGCCGGGTAGATCACCTGACCCTGCTCGTTGGCCTTGCCGAGCGAGTCCAGGTTCTCGTCCGGGATGTTGTAGCCCGGGCCGCCGCGGCCGGTGCCCTCGGGGTCGCCGCACTGCAGCACGAAGATCCCGCCGGCCGTCAGCCGGTGGCACTTCGTGTTGTCGAAGTACTTCTTGTCGGCCAGCGACTTGAAGGAGTTCACGGTCTGCGGGGTCTTCGCCGCGTCCATCGTGAAGTTGATGTCGCCCGCGCTCGTCTTCAGGGCGAAGGTGTACTTCGCCTTCTGGTCGATCGCCATCTCCGGCGAGGGGGACTGCTTGGGCTCGGGCGCCGACGGCGAGGCCGACGGGTTCGCCGCCGGGTCCGCTGCCTGGTCCTTCTTGTCCTTGTCGAAGACACCGCCGACGATCAGGCCGACCAGCGTCGCGACCACCACGGCCACCGCCGCGCCGATCACCGCCGTACGCCGGCGTGCCTTCCTGCGGGCCTCCGCGCGGCGCTTCTGCTGGCGCTCGAACTTCTCCCTGGCGAGCTGTCGCCGCCGCTGATCGCTCGTGACCACGGGGTCGTCTCCTTGTGCGTGTCTGGTACTGCTGTCCGGGCTGGGATAGGCCGTACCGTATATGGGTTCGCTGTGTAATGAGCGGCGCCGGTAGGCTCTGAGCAGCAGGATTCCGACCTGCAGCCTCCCGCCGGACGACGATTGAGGACGAACGTGCTGATTGCCGGGTTCCCTGCCGGGGCCTGGGGGACCAACTGTTACGTGGTCGCCCCCGCCGCCGGTGAGGAGTGCGTCATCATCGACCCGGGCCACCAGGCCGCCCAGGGTGTCGAGGAGACGCTGAAGAAGCATCGGCTCAAGCCCGTCGCGGTCGTGCTGACCCATGGCCACATCGATCATGTGGCCTCGGTGGTCCCGGTCTGCGGAGCACACGACGTACCGGCCTGGATCCACCCCGAGGACCGCTACATGATGAGCGACCCGGAGAAGGCCCTCGGCCGCTCCATCGGGATGCCGCTCATGGGCGAGCTGACCGTGGGCGAGCCGGACGACGTCCGCGAACTGGCCGACGGCGCCGCGCTGAAATTGGCCGGAATGGACTTCTCCGTGGCGCACGCGCCGGGGCATACCAAGGGGTCGGTGACCTTCCGGATGCCCGAGCTGGCCGACGTCCCACCGGTCTTCTTCTCGGGCGACCTGCTCTTCGCCGGCTCCATCGGACGCACCGACCTGCCCGGCGGCTCCCACGCCGAGATGCTCGCATCGCTGGGCCGCGTGTGCCTGCCGCTCGACGACTCGACCGTGGTGCTGTCCGGCCACGGTCCCCAGACCACCATCGGCCGCGAGCGCGCGACCAACCCGTACCTGCGGGAGGTCGCCGCCGGCCTGGCAGCGGACCCGACAGCCGCTCCACGACGAGGAATGTGACGAGAGTTCCGTGGCTACTTTCCAGGCCCCCAAGGGCACGTACGACCTGATCCCGCCGTTCTCCGCGAAGTACCTCGCGGTGCGCGACGCCATCTCCGCCCCACTGCGCAAGGCCGGCTACGGCTACATCGAGACGCCCGGCTTCGAGGACGTGAACCTCTTCGCCCGCGGTGTCGGCGAGTCCACCGACATCGTCACCAAGGAGATGTTCACCCTCACCACCAAGGGCGGCACCAACCTCGCCCTGCGCCCGGAGGGCACCGCCTCCGTGCTGCGCGCGGCGCTGGAGGCCAGCCTGCACAAGCAGGGCAACCTGCCGGCCAAGCTCTGGTACTCCGGCTCGTACTACCGCTACGAGCGCCCGCAGAAGGGCCGCTACCGCCACTTCTCGCAGGTCGGCGCCGAGGCCATCGGCGCCGAGGACCCGGCGCTGGACGCCGAGCTGATCATCCTGGCCGACCAGGCGTACCGCACCCTCGGTCTGTCGAACTTCCGCATCCTGTTGAACTCGCTGGGCGACAAGGAGTGCCGCCCGGTGTACCGGGAGGCGCTGCAGTCCTTCCTGCGCGGGCTGGACCTCGACGAGGAGACCATCCGCCGCGCCGAGATCAACCCGCTGCGCGTCCTCGACGACAAGCGGACCGACGTGCAGCGGCAGCTGGTCGGCGCGCCGATGCTGCGCGACTACCTGTGCGACGCGTGCAAGGCGTACCACGAGGAGGTCCGCGAGCTGATCACGGCCGCCGGCGTCGCCTTCGAGGACGACGAGAAGCTGGTGCGCGGGCTGGACTACTACACGCGGACGACCTTCGAGTTCGTGCACGACGGTCTGGGCGCGCAGTCCGCGGTCGGCGGCGGCGGCCGCTACGACGGCCTGTCCGAGATGATCGGCGGACCGGCGCTGCCGTCGGTGGGCTGGGCCCTCGGCGTGGACCGCACCGTCCTGGCCTTGGAGGCCGAGGGCATCGAACTGGACATCCCCGCGCCCACGGCGGTCTTCGCGGTGGCCCTGGGCGCGTCCAAGCCGAGGGTGTTCGGGCTGGTCACGGAGTTGCGCAAGGCGGGCGTCGCGGCGGACATGTCGTACGGCGGCAAGGGCCTCAAGGGCGCCATGAAGGACGCGAACCGCAGCGGCGCCCGCTTCGCGATCGTCGCGGGCGACCGCGACCTCGCGGACGGCGTGGTCCAGGTCAAGGACATGGAGTCCGGCGAGCAGGGTCCGGTGGCGCTGACCGACGTGGTCGAGGCGCTGCGGGCCAAGCTCGGCTGAGCCGGCTGCCCCATCTTTCCGGCCCGTGGGGCCCGGCGGCACTGCCGCCGGGCCCCACGGCCTTACGCGGATCGAACGGTGGACCCCCGGCGCGGTACGGCAGAATGGCCCGTGCTTGATCACCTGGCAGATGTGGAGCGGGCGGTATGACGACACGAGGTACGGACGCGGAGACCGCCCGGGGGACCGTCGGCGCCAGCCGGGCGCTGGCCCTGCTGCTGGTGATCACGGGAGCCGCGGGCCTGCTGGCCGCCTGGGTGATCACGATCGACAAGTTCAAGCTGCTGGAGGACCCGAACTTCACGCCGGGCTGCAGCCTGAACCCGGTCGTCTCCTGCGGCAACATCATGAAGAGCGACCAGGCCGCCGTCTTCGGATTCCCGAACCCCATGCTCGGACTGGTCGCCTACGGCATCGTGATCTGCGTCGGGATGAGCCTGCTGGCCGGAGCCCGGTTCCGCCCCTGGTACTGGCTGACGCTGAACGCCGGCACCCTCTTCGGCGTGGTCTTCTGCGCCTGGCTCACCTACCAGTCGCTCTACAACATCAACTCGCTCTGCCTGTGGTGCTGCCTGGCCTGGGTCGCCACGATCTTCATGTTCTGGTACGTCACCTCGCACAACGTCCGCGAGGGCCTGCTGCCGGCTCCGGGCTGGCTGCGGGGCTTCCTCGACGAGTTCACCTGGGTGCTGCCGGTGCTGCACGTCGGGATCATCGGCATGCTGATCCTGACCCGCTGGTGGGACTTCTGGACCTCGTAGTCCGGACGGCCCTGTCGGTGGGCTCGCTTAGGCTTCCTGTGTGGAACCAGACCTGTTCACCGCCGCTGCCGAAGAACGCCAGGAGAAGGACCCCGCGAGTTCCCCGCTCGCCGTCCGGATGCGCCCGCGCACCCTGGACGAGGTCGTCGGCCAGCAGCACCTGCTGAAGCCCGGCTCGCCGCTGCGGCGGCTGGTCGGGGAAGGGGCCGGCGGCCCGGCCGGTGCCTCGTCGGTGATCCTCTGGGGCCCGCCCGGCATCGGCAAGACCACCCTCGCGTACGTGGTCAGCCAGGCCACGCAGAAGCGGTTCGTGGAGCTGTCCGCCATCACCGCGGGCGTCAAGGAGGTCCGGGCGGTCATCGAGGGCGCCCGGCGCGCGGCCGGCGGCTACGGCAAGGAGACCGTCCTCTTCCTCGACGAGATCCACCGCTTCAGCAAGGCCCAGCAGGACTCGCTGCTCCCGGCCGTCGAGAACCGCTGGGTGACGCTGATCGCGGCCACCACCGAGAACCCGTACTTCTCGATCATCTCCCCGCTGCTGTCGCGGTCGCTGCTGCTGACGCTGGAACCGCTGACGGACGAGGACCTGAGCGCGCTGATGCGGCGCGCGCTCGCCGAGGAGCGGGGCCTCGGCGGAGCGGTGACCCTGCCGGCGGACGCGGAGGCGCACCTGCTGCGGATCGCCGGCGGCGATGCCCGCCGGGCCCTGACCGCGCTGGAGGCGGGGGCCGGATCGGCCCTCGCCAAGGGCGAGGCGGAGATCACCCTGGAGACGGTCGAGGAGGCGGTCGACCGCGCCGCCGTGCGCTACGACCGCGACGGCGACCAGCACTACGACGTGGCGAGCGCGCTGATCAAGTCGATCAGGGGCTCCGACGTGGACGCGGCCCTGCACTACCTCGCCCGCATGATCGACGCGGGGGAGGACCCCCGGTTCATCGCGCGCCGCCTGATGATCTCGGCGAGCGAGGACATCGGCCTCGCGGATCCGACCGCCCTGCCGCTCGCGGTGGCGGCGGCCCAGGCGGTGGCGATGATCGGCTTCCCGGAGGCCGCGCTGACCCTCTCGCACGCGACGATCGCGCTGGCGCTGGCCCCGAAGTCGAACACCGCCACGACCGCGATCGGCGCGGCGCTGGCCGACGTACGGGCCGGGCTGGCGGGCACGGTCCCGGCCCACCTGCGGGACGGGCACTACAAGGGCGCGGCGAAGCTGGGGCACGCGCAGGGGTACGTGTACCCGCACGACGTCCCGGGCGCGATCGCGGCCCAGCAGTACGCGCCGGACGAGCTGCACGGCAAGCGGTACTACGAGCCGACGCGGTACGGAGCGGAGGCGCGGTACGCGGACGTGGTGGAGAAGGTCCGGGAGCGGCTGCGGGGCGCCGGGCCGTCCTGACCTGCGCGGGCAGGGAGTACGCCGGCGGGTGCCGGCCGCCTGCCCCTCAGTGGGAGGCCGCCGAGAAAAGCGTGCGCATCGCCCGCCGCAGGCCGCAGATGTCCGCCACCGGCTCCGGGAAGTCGAAGCGGGCGTCGAAGGAGCCGGCGGCGCCGCCCGTGAAGCGGACGCGCAGGCCCAGGCGGTCCAGGGAGAGCGGGACGGCGGTCATGCCCCGGGCCCCGCGCGGGCCGAGCAGGCCGCACAGTTCGCCGATCCGGTCGCCGTGGGCCGCGTGCAGGTGCTGGAGCAGCTCCGTCTCGTGGGCGACCATCGGGTCCGGCTCCGCCGCGGCCAGGTCCTCCGGGTCCACGTGCTCGGCGCCCCACAGGTCGTCCACCGAGATCTCGCCGACCTCCAGCCGCAGCATCATCCACGCCGGGCGGGCCGAGTACGGCAGCTCCGAGGCCTCCGACAGGCCCAGCAGCTCGCCCACCGGGTGGCGCTCCGCGAGCAGCGCCGCGCAGGCCGCGCGGTCGTCACCGCGCACCGGTGTCAGCCACCCGGCCAGCCAGGCGCGACCTCGGATACGATGGGGCACGGACACCGGCGCCACATCCGTGATCTCGATCACGGCGGTGAGGTCGTCGTCCTGGGCGTGAGCGGCTGCTCTGGCAGCCGTGGATTCCCCGGAAACCAGGAGAATCACGTCCCCGTCCGGGTTGACGGTCCGTGCGGCCGGCACCCCTGCCCCGAACTCCTCGTGCTCGTGACTGTCACGAGCACCGACGAGCGTGAGGGATACTGAGGCGTTGGACTCTACGAGGGTTCGTACGCGTTCGGCTCCGGTGAGCTGCCGAACGCCTTCCCTGGGACGCGGCTGACCTTGCTTATCGTCGGCGCAAGCGGATTCTGTTACGTCTGAATCCGAACTGCGCTGCGCACTGGGCAGGGGGATCCCATGTGGTCGAGACATTACGTCCTCCTCGCTAAGGTAAGCCTCACCTAACTTACATGGAGGTAGGTTCCACGTGAACCAGAAGCGACCCAAGGTCAAGAAGTCGCGTGCCCTCGGCATTGCGCTGACCCCGAAGGCCGTCAAGTACTTCGAGGCCCGCCCCTACCCGCCGGGCGAGCACGGCCGTGGCCGCAAGCAGAACTCGGACTACAAGGTCCGTCTGCTGGAGAAGCAGCGTCTGCGCGCTCAGTACGACATCTCTGAGCGTCAGATGGCCCGCGCGTACGACCGCGCCAAGAAGGCCGAAGGCAAGACGGGCGAGGCGCTTGTCGTCGAGCTCGAGCGTCGCCTCGACGCCCTGGTCCTGCGTTCGGGCATCGCCCGCACCATCTACCAGGCCCGCCAGATGGTCGTTCACGGCCACATCGAGGTCAACGGTGACAAGGTCGACAAGCCGTCGTTCCGTGTCCGCCCGGACGACGTCATCACCGTGCGCGAGCGCAGCCGCGAGAAGGTTCCGTTCCAGGTTGCCCGTGAGGGTGGCTACGCAGGCGAGGGCGAGACCCCGCGCTACCTGCAGGTCAACCTGAAGGCCCTGGCCTTCCGCCTGGACCGCGACCCGAACCGCAAGGAAATCCCGGTCATCTGCGACGAGCAGCTCGTCGTCGAGTACTACGCCCGCTGACGCAGGCCCGGTCTCACTGACTGGTCGACCCGCCGTCCCCTCCGGGGGGCGGCGGGTCTTCCCGTTCCCGGGCCCACCCGGCCCGCCGAACGCCCACGACGGCTGGTCCGCCGCCCCGTCCCGCCTGCCGGGACACCCGGGCCGCCCGCCCGCGCTCACCGGGGCTGCGCCGGGCCCGCCCGACCAGCGCCTCGCGGCTCAGCTCCCGCCCCTCGGCCGCGTACGCCTCGTACCGCTCGGCCCCCAACAGCTCGCCGGCCCGCTCCCGGCACATCAGCCGCGGGGCGTTGAAGTACCCCGAGCCGAACAGCTGCAGCCCCACCCCGGCCCACATCGGCTCCGCCGCGCCCTGCAGCAGCGCCGCCTCGGCCGGATCGCCCTCCGCGACCGTGACCAGGGCCAGCAGCTCCAGGGCCAGTACCAGGCCGACCAGGTCGTCGAAGGCGTGGTTGATCGCGACGCACTCGTCGAGCAGCCGCCGGGCCTCCTGCGCGTCCCCCGCGTCCAGGGCCGCGTACGCGAGCACGTACAGGGCGTACGCCTTCGTCCAGCGCTCCCCGCGCTCCTCGCAGATCTCCCGGACCTCCCGGCACAGGGTGAGCGCGCCCGCCAGCTCCCCCTGGAAGGCCAGCGCCATCCCCAGCTCCACCTGGCACATCAGCACGTTGCTGTTCAGCTCCCCGACCGCCCGGTACTGCTCCAGGGCCGAGCCCAGCAGCTCCCGGGCCCGGCCCATGTCGTCCGAGACGAGCGCCAGGCAGCCCAGCCGGTGCACCGCGTAGGCCGAGGCGAGGGGGTTCCCGCTCTGCGCCGCCGCGTCCCGGCACTCGTACAGGGCGCCCAGCGAGGCCGCCGCGTCCCCCTGCAGCGCCGCGACGTAGCCGAGCACCCACAGGGCCTTCAGCCGGGAGCTCTCGTACTCCGTCACCGCGCGGCCGGTGGGCTCCAGGGCCCGGTCCAGCCAGTGCCGCCCCTCGGTCAGGCGCCCGCACCCCGCCCAGTAGAACCACAGGGTGCCCGCCAGGTACTGGCCCAGGTGCACCTCGTCCGGCTCGTCGAGGCAGCACTCCAGGGCGAGCCGCAGGTTCGCCAGCTCCGTCTCCACCAGCGCGGCCACCTCCTGCTGGCGCGGGCTGAACCAGTCCAGCTCGCACGAGGTGGCCAGCCCCAGGTACCAGTCCCGGTGCCGCCGCCGCAGCCGCCGGGCGTCGCCCAGCGACTCCAGCCAGCCCGCCCCGTACACCCGTACGGTCTCCAGCATCCGCAAGCGCACCCCGTCGGCCGTCTCCTCGCGGACCAGCAGGGACTGCTCCTGGAGCTCGCCGACCAGGTCCAGCACGTCCTCCACCGGCAGGTCCGGGCCCGCGCACACGTATTCGGCGGCATCCAGGTCGAACCGCCCGGCGAACACCGACAGCCGCGCCCACAGCAGCCGCTGCGCGGGCGTGCACAGCTCATGGCTCCAGCCGATGGCCGTGCGCAGCGTCCGGTGCCGGGGCAGCGCCCCGCGCGCACCGCCCGTCAGCAGCGCGAACCGGTCCTCCAGCCGGGCCAGCAGCTGAGCGGGGGAGAGGGTCCGCAGCCGGGCCGCCGCCAGCTCCAGGGCGAGCGGGATCCCGTCGAGGCGCGCGCACACCTCGGCCAGCGCCTCCCGGTTCGCCGCCGTGACGGCGAAGCCCGGGTCGGCCGCCCCGGCCCGCGCCGCCAGCAGGGCGAGCGCCTCCTCCGGGACCGGCGGAGCCAGCGGGAGGACCAGCTCCCCGTCGAGGGCGAGGGGGCGCCGGCCCGCCGCGAGCACCCGCAGGCCGGGGCAGCGGCGCAGCAGCTCCCGCACCAGGGCGGCGCTCTCGTCGACCACCTGCTCGAAGCCGTCCAGGACCAGCAGCAGCCGCCGCCCGGCCAGGTGCTCGGCCAGGACGGTCCGGGGCGTCCGGGTGGTGTGGTCGGTCAACCCGAGCGCCTCGGAGACGGTCAGCTCCAGCAGCGCGGGATCGCGCACGGCGGCCGCCTCCGCCAGAAACACCCCGTCGCCGTACCGCTCCCGCGCCGCCCGCCCCGCGAGGGTCCCCCGGGCACCCCGCGCACCACGCGCCGCCTCGGCGGCCGACCAGGCCGCCGCGAGGACCAGCCGCGACTTGCCCACCCCGCCCACGCCGGTCACCGTGACCAGCCGGGAGGACTCCAGGAGCCTTCCCAGCTCGGCGAGTTCGGCACCCCGCCCGATGAACCGGCCCGGCTCCGAGGGAAGATTGCCCCAGGGCCCGTCTCGCAGGGGTCTGTGTCGCATGGGACACGGAGGGTACTGCTCCGGATGCGCTGCGTTCAAGGCGGTGCCCCGCACCCCCCAATTCGGGTACGGCCGGGGATCCCCGGCGCGATAGGGTCGGAGGACCAATGGGGGAATCGGTGCGGCCGGCAGTTCAGGCACAGACAGAGAGCGGTGTGACGTGTCCGGTGTAGAGGTGGCCGGGATCATCGTGGCCGTCTTCTGGGCCATCCTGATCTCGTTCCTCGCCGTGGCGCTGGCGAGGCTGGCCCAGGTGCTCAGGGCGACCACCAAGCTGGTGGCCGACGTGACCGACCAGGCCGTCCCGCTGCTCGCCGACGCCTCGACCACCGTCCGCTCCGCGCGCACCCAGCTGGACCGGGTCGACGCCATCGCGAGCGACGTCCAGGAGGTCACCTCGAACGCCTCCGCGCTGTCCTCCACCGTGGCCACCGCCTTCGGCGGGCCGCTGGTGAAGGTCGCGGCCTTCGGCTACGGCGTCCGCAAGGCGCTGGGCAAGGGGGATGCCGCGGCGTCGGGCGGCGTGCCGCCGAAGACATCCCGACGTAACGTGATCGTTGGCCGTACGGTGCCGCCCGCCCGGCGCCGGAAGCAGAAGGGCTGAGACCGCCGATGTTCCGCCGAGCCTTCTGGTTCACCGCAGGCGCAGCCGCCGGCGTGTGGGCCACCACCAAGGTCAACCGTCAGCTGAAGAAGCTGACACCGGAGAGTCTCGCGGCCCAGGCGGCCGACAAGGCCGTCGAGGCGGGCCACCGCCTCAAGGACTTCGCCCTCGACGTCAAAGCGGGAATGACGCAGCGCGAGGACGAGCTGAACGACGCACTGGGGCTGCACCAGGCCCCCGACGGACCCGACAACGTCACCGCCCTTCCCGGGCCGCGGCGGCTGCGGGCCATCGAGAACGACCACACCACCCACCGACCAACGTTTTCGTACGACCGGAATGAGGACCACTGATGGAGTCGGCTGAAATTCGCCGCCGCTGGCTGAGCTTCTTCGAGGAGCGCGGTCACGCCGTTGTCCCTTCGGCGTCGCTCATCGCGGACGACCCGACTCTGCTGCTGGTCAACGCGGGCATGGTCCCGTTCAAGCCGTACTTCCTCGGTGAGACCAAGCCGCCGGCCCCCCGGGCCACCAGCGTGCAGAAGTGCGTCCGTACGCCGGACATCGAAGAGGTCGGCAAGACCACCCGCCACGGCACCTTCTTCCAGATGTGCGGCAACTTCTCCTTCGGGGACTACTTCAAGGAAGGCGCCATCAAGTACGCCTGGGAGCTGCTCACCAGCTCCGTGGCGGACGGCGGCTACGGCCTGGAGCCCGAGAAGCTCTGGATCACCGTCTACCTCGACGACGACGAGGCCGAGACGATCTGGCGCGACGTGATCGGCGTGCCCGCCGAGCGCATCCAGCGCCTGGGCAAGAAGGACAACTTCTGGTCCATGGGCGTCCCGGGCCCCTGCGGCCCCTGCTCGGAGATCAACTACGACCGCGGCCCCGAGTTCGGCGTCGAGGGCGGCCCGGCCGTCAACGACGAGCGCTACGTGGAGATCTGGAACCTGGTCTTCATGCAGTACGAGCGCGGCGCCGGCGACGGGAAGGAAGACTTCCCGATCCTCGGCGACCTGCCGTCGAAGAACATCGACACCGGCCTCGGCCTCGAACGCCTCGCGATGATCCTGCAGGGCGTGCAGAACATGTACGAGACCGACACCCTGCGCGTGGTCATGGACAAGGCCACCGAGCTGACCGGCGTGCAGTACGGCGCCGCCCAGGGCACCGACGTCTCGATGCGCGTGGTCGCCGACCACATCCGCACCTCCGTCATGCTCATCGGCGACGGCGTGACCCCCGGCAACGAGGGCCGCGGCTACGTGCTGCGCCGCATCATGCGCCGCGCCATCCGCAACATGCGCCTCATGGGCGCCACCGGCCCGGTCGTCCAGGACCTCGTCGACGTCGTGATCAACACGATGGGGCAGCAGTACCCGGAGCTGGTCACCGACCGCAAGCGCATCGAGACCGTCGCGCTCGCCGAAGAGGCCGCCTTCCTCAAGGCCGTCAAGGGCGGCACCAACATCCTCGACACCGCCGTGACCGAGACCAAGGCCGCCGGCGGCACGGTCCTCTCCGGCGACAAGGCGTTCCTGCTCCACGACACCTGGGGCTTCCCGATCGACCTGACCCTGGAGATGGCCGCCGAGCAGGGCCTCTCCGTGGACGAGCCCGGCTTCCGCCGCCTGATGCAGGAGCAGCGCGACCGCGCCAAGGCCGACGCCAAGGCCAAGAAGACCGGCCACGCCGACGTCTCCTCGTACCGCGAGATCGCCGACAGCGCCGGGGCCACCGAGTTCACCGGATACGCCACCAACCAGGGCGAGTCCACCATCGTCGGCCTCCTGGTCAACGGCGTCTCCGCGCCCGCCGCCTCCGAGGGCGACGACGTCGAGGTCGTCCTCGACCGCACCCCCTTCTACGCCGAGGGCGGCGGCCAGCTCGCCGACCAGGGCCGCATCAAGCTCGACTCGGGCGCCGTCATCGTCGTCCGCGACGTGCAGCAGCCGGTCCCGGGCGTCTCCGTGCACAAGGGCTCCGTCCAGGTCGGCGAGGTGACGGTGGGCGCCTCCGCGTACGCCGCCATCGACGTCAGCCGCCGCCGGGCCATCGCCCGCGCCCACTCGGCCACGCACCTGACCCACCAGGCGTTGCGCGACGCCCTCGGCCCGACCGCCGCCCAGGCCGGTTCGGAGAACTCGCCGGGCCGCTTCCGCTTCGACTTCGGTTCGCCGAACGCCGTTCCCGGCTCGGTCCTCACCGACGTCGAGCAGAAGATCAACGACGTGCTCTCGCGCGAGCTCGACGTCACGGCCGAGATCATGAGCATCGACGAGGCCAAGAAGCAGGGCGCCATCGCCGAGTTCGGCGAGAAGTACGGCGAGCGCGTGCGCGTCGTCACCATCGGCGACTTCTCCAAGGAGCTGTGCGGCGGCACGCACGTCGGCAACACCTCCCAGCTGGGTCTGGTGAAGCTGCTCGGCGAGTCCTCCATCGGCTCGGGCGTGCGCCGCGTCGAGGCCCTCGTCGGTGTGGACGCGTACAACTTCCTCGCCAAGGAGCACACGGTCGTCGCCCAGCTCCAGGAGCTGGTCAAGGGCCGTCCGGAGGAGCTGCCGGAGAAGATCGCCTCCATGCTCGGCAAGCTGAAGGACGCCGAGAAGGAGATCGAGAAGTTCCGCGCGGAGAAGGTCCTCCAGGCCGCCGCCGGGCTCGCCCAGAACGCCCAGGACATCCACGGCGTCGCCCTTGTCGTCGGCCAGGTGGCGGACGGCATCGGCGCCGACGACCTGCGCAAGCTGGTCCTCGACGTCCGCGGCCGCATCCCGGGCGACCGCCCGGCCGTCGTGGCCCTGTTCACGGTGGCGGGCGGCCGTCCGCTGACCGTCATCGCCACCAACGAGGCCGCCCGCGAGCGCGGCCTCAAGGCCGGTGACCTGGTGCGTACGGCCGCCAAGACCCTCGGTGGCGGCGGCGGCGGAAAGCCGGACGTCGCCCAGGGCGGCGGCCAGAACCCGGGCGCCGTCCCGGAGGCCATCAGCGCCGTCGAGCGCCTCGTCGTCGAGACGGCCTGACGATGACGCTGCGCCGCGGCCGCCGGCTCGCCATCGACGTCGGTGACGCCCGGATCGGGGTCGCCTCGTGCGACCCCGACGGGGTGCTGGCCACGCCGGTGGAAACCGTCCCGGGCCGGGACATCCCCTTCGCCCACCGGCGGCTGCGGCAGCTCGTCGAGGAGTACGAACCCCTCGAAGTCGTGGTCGGCCTCCCCCGCTCGCTCAGCGGGCGGGAGGGGCCGGCCGCGGTCAAGGTGCGTGCCTTCGCCAACGAACTGGCCAAGGGCATCAAGCCGGTGACGGTCCGTCTGGTGGACGAGCGGATGACCACGGTCACCGCCGCCCAGGGGCTGCGGGCCTCCGGGAAGAACGCGAAGAAGGGCCGGTCGGTCATCGACCAGGCGGCCGCTGTGGTGATCCTTCAGAACGCTCTTGAGACCGAACGGGTATCAGGTAATCCGCCCGGTGAGTGCGTCGAAGTGGTTGTCTGATCGCGATACGGTAACGTTCCGCGCGATGAGACGGCATTCGAACAGCCGTCGCCCACCGTCAAAGAGGCGGAACCGGGTGCCACGGACGACGGAGTCCGTGGCCTCCGTCTCGCGGCTCTAGGGGACCGATGACTGAGTATGGCCGGGGCCGTGGCCCCGAACCCTGGCACCCCGAGGATCCCCTGTACGGGGACCAGGGGTGGACCGGGCACCAGACCCAGCAGGGCCAGGCGCCCTACGGTGGTGCCCCGCAGCAGGAGTACCCGCAGGAGCCCCAGTACCCACAGCAGTACCCCGAGCAGTACCAGCAGTACCCCCAGCAGTACCCGGAGTACGAGCAGCAGCAGTACCCGCAGCCGTACCCCGACCAGCAGTACGCCGCGCAGCAGGAGGCCTATGCCCCGCAGCAGGCGTATGCCCCCCAGCAGCAGGTCTACGCCCCGCAGCAGCCGCAGCAGCCCCAGCAGCCGCACCCGCAGGCCCAGCCCCAGCAGCCGGTGTACGACAACCAGGGCTGGGACACCGGCCAGGGCCAGTACGCGGCCGCGGTGCAGGCCGACCCCTACGTGGGCGCGGACCCGTACGCGCAGCAGACCGTCGCCGGCTACCCCGGCGAGGCCCCCGACCTCTACACCACGCCCGAGGCCTACCCGCCGCCGCAGCCCCCGGGCCGGCGTCACCTGGAAGCGGAACCGGTCGAGGAGGAGGCGGAGGAGCCCGAGACCGGCTTCCTCGCAGGTGGCGACGGCGACGACGACGGGGACGAGCCCGGCCGCCGCGGCAGCCGTTCGAAGGGCGGCAAGCCGAAGAAGCGCAGTGGCATGGCCTGCCTCGTCGCGGCCGTGGTCATCCTCGGCGTGGTCGGCGGTGGCGGCTACTACGGCTACTCGTACATCAAGGCGAAATTCGGCGCGGCCGAGGACTTCGCGGGCGAGGGCACGGACGAGCTGGTCGACGTGGAGATCCCCAAGGGCGCGCTCCTGGGGCAGATGGGCCGCATCCTCAAGGACGCCGGCGTGGTCGCCAGCGCCCAGGCCTTCGTCGACGCCGCGAACACCAACACCAAGAGCAAGTCGATCCAGCCCGGCATCTACCCGATGAAGAAGAAGATGTCGGGTGCCGCCGCCGTCGCGCTGATGATCGACCCCAGCAAGCTGAACGTCATCACCGTCACCGAGGGCATGCGCAACGCCAAGGTGTACGAGGCGATCGACAAGAAGCTGGGCAAGCCGGAGGGCACCACCCGGGAGATCGCCCTGCGCGATGCCAAGAACCTGGGACTGCCGGCCTGGGCCGGCAACAACCCGAAGCTCATGGACCCGCTCGAGGGCTTCCTGTACCCGATGCGCTACGACCTCAGCAAGGACAGCACCCCCGAGTCGCTGCTCAAGGTGATGGTCAAGAACGCGAGCGACAAGTACGCGGAAGCGGGCGTCGAGGCCAAGGCCAAGGAGCTCGGCCTGGACAACCCGCTCCAGGTGATCACGGTCGCCAGCCTCGTCAACGCCGAGGGCAAGAACCACGACGACTTCCGGAAGATGTCCGAGGTGGTCTACAACCGCCTGAAGAAGACCAACGACGTCACGAACCAGAAGATCGAGTTCGACTCGACGTACAACTACGCCAAGGGCCAGAGCGAGATCAACTTCAACCTCAAGGAAGCCCAGGCCTTCAACAACCCGTACAACACGCACTTCATCAAGGGACTGCCCGTCGGCCCGATCGGCAACCCCGGCCTGGACGCGCTGACCGCTACGCTCAACCCGGATCACGGCGGGTGGATGTTCTTCGTGTCGGTCGACGGCAACACGACGACCTTCACCAAGACCTACGAAGAGCACCTCAAGCTCGTCGACGAGTTCCAGGAACGGCAGAAGCAGAAGAACGGCGGGTAGCAGGACATGTCACGGATACGGGCCGCGGTGCTGGGTTCGCCCATCGAGCACTCCCTCTCACCGGTGCTGCACCGCGCCGCCTACCAGGAGCTCGGCCTCGACGACTGGTCGTACGACCGCTTCGAGATCGACGAGGCCGCGCTCCCGGGGTTCGTCGCCGGACTCGGCCCCGAGTGGGCCGGGCTGTCGCTGACGATGCCGCTCAAGCGGGCGGTCATCCCGCTGCTGGACGGCGTCAGTGACACGGCCGCGTCCGTCGAGGCGGTCAACACGGTCGTCCTCACGGAGGACGGCCGGCGCCTCGGCGACAACACCGACATCCCCGGCATCGTCGCAGCGCTCCGCGAACGCGGCGTCGAGAAGGTGTCCTCGGCCGCCGTCCTGGGCGCCGGAGCCACCGCCTCCTCGGCGCTCGCCGCGCTCTCGCGGATCTGCTCCGGCGAGGTCACGGCGTACGTCCGCTCGCGGGCGCGCGCCGACGAGATGCGGCAGTGGGGCGAGCGGCTCGGGGTTCCCGTCCGCACGGCCGACTGGTCCGAGGCGGCCGGGGCACTGTCCGCGCCGCTGGTCATCGCCACCACCCCGGCCGGGGCCACCGACGCACTGGCCGCCGCCGTGCCCGATGCCCCGGGCACCCTCTTCGACGTCCTGTACGAGCCCTGGCCCACGGCCCTCGCGGCCGCCTGGTCGCGTCGCGGCGGCAAGCTCCTCGGCGGCCTGGACCTCCTGGTGCACCAGGCGGTCCTCCAGGTCGAGCAGATGACGGGGCGCGCCCCGGGCCCGCTCGCCGCCATGCGGGCCGCCGGAGAGCGGGCGCTCGCCGCCCGCTAGGCTTTCGACCTGCGCGTATTCACAGGGGGCGGCATGGGCGAGTCGGGCACGGAGCTGATACTGGCGTCGAAGTGGGACATCCCCTTCGTGGTGTTCGGGGTGGTCCGGGTGGCGTTCGCCAACCTGCCCCTCTGGGTGAAGGCGATCGTGTTCGGGCTGGTGGTGGCCCTCGCCGGGTGGACGGGGATCACCTGGCTCCGCGAGCGGCGCCGGGCCGCTCGCCCCGGCACCGGTGACCGAACGGGCTGACGTACTCGTCGTACATCACCCTGCCGCCCCGGTACTGCGTGCTGCGCAGGATCCCCGGCGAGCAAAAGGAAACGATCTTTCGCGAAGCGCGGATGGCCCTCGCAGTGTGTCAGGACACCGTCAATTTCGGGCGTCTGGCCGGGAAGCGGGGGGATCAGGCGTCCGATAGCTGGACCGGGGCCCGGCAAACCCGTCCGGACATGGGAGGATCGGGTCAGGCGGGTCCGGGCCGCGCACCCCGATCGCGCCGTCGCTGTACCAGGCGCGAGCATGAGGAGCATCGTTGAGCAGGTTGCGTTGGCTGACCGCCGGGGAGTCGCACGGACCGGCGCTGGTAGCGACGCTGGAGGGCCTTCCCGCCGGCGTCCCGGTCACCACCGAGCTGGTGGCCGACCACCTGGCCCGGCGCCGGCTCGGCTATGGCCGCGGTGCCCGGATGAAGTTCGAGCAGGACGAGATCACCTTCCTGGGCGGCGTCCGGCACGGCCTGTCGCTGGGTTCTCCCGTGGCCGTCATGGTCGGCAACAGCGAGTGGCCCAAGTGGGAGACGGTCATGTCGGCCGACCCGGTGGACCCCTCGCTGCTCAAGGACACCGGCCGCAACGCGCCGCTCACCCGCCCGCGGCCCGGCCACGCCGACCTCGCCGGCATGCAGAAGTACGGCTTCGACGAGGCCCGGCCGATCCTGGAGCGCGCCAGCGCCCGTGAGACCGCCGCCCGCGTCGCCCTCGGCGCGATCGCCCGCTCCTTCCTCAAGGAGGTCGCCGGCATCGAGATCGTCTCGCACGTGGTGGAACTGGCCGCGGCCAAGGCCCCGTACGGCGTCTACCCGACCCCGGCCGACGTCGACAAGCTCGACGCCGACCCGGTGCGCTGCCTCGACGCCGACGCGAGCAAGGCGATGGTCGCGGAGATCGACCAGGCCCACAAGGACGGTGACACCCTCGGCGGCGTCGTCGAGGTGCTCGCCTACGGCGTCCCCGTCGGCCTCGGCTCGCACGTCCACTGGGACCGCCGGCTCGATGCCCGCCTCGCCGCCGCCCTCATGGGCATCCAGGCCATCAAGGGCGTCGAGGTCGGCGACGGCTTCGAGCTCGCCCGCGTGCCCGGCTCGAAGGCCCACGACGAGATCGTCTCCACCCCCGAGGGCCTCAAGCGCACCTCCGGCCGCTCCGGCGGCACCGAGGGCGGTCTGACCACCGGCGAGCTGCTGCGCGTACGCGCCGCGATGAAGCCCATCGCGACCGTCCCGCGCGCGCTGGCCACCGTGGACGTGGCCACCGGAGAGGCGACGGTGGCCCACCACCAGCGCTCCGACGTGTGCGCCGTGCCGGCCGCCGGCATCGTCGCCGAGGCCATGGTGGCCCTCGTCCTGGCCGACGCCGTCGTCGAGAAGTTCGGCGGCGACTCGGTCCCGGAGACCCGTCGCAACGTGCAGTCGTACCTCGACCACCTGCAGATCCGGTGACGGGCGGACCGCTGGTCGTCCTCGTCGGCCCCATGGGGTCCGGCAAGTCCACGGTGGGGGCGCTGCTCGCCGAGCGGCTCGGCGTCCCCTACCGGGACACCGACGCCGACATCGTCGCGGCCGAGGGCCGGGAGATCTCCGACCTCTTCGTCGACGAGGGCGAGCCGTACTTCCGTGAGCGGGAACGGCGGGCGGTCGCCGCCGCCGTCGCCGAGCACACCGGAGTCCTCGCCCTCGGCGGCGGCGCCGTCCTCGACGAGGGCACCCGCGAGCTGCTCACCGGCCTGCCCGTCGCCTACCTGTCGATGGACGTCGAGGAAGCCGTACGGCGCGTGGGCCTCGGCGCCGCGCGCCCGCTGCTCGCCGTCAACCCGCGCCGCCAGTGGCGCGAGCTGATGGACGCGCGGCGCCCCCTGTACACCGAAGTCGCGCGCGTCGTGGTGGCCACCGACGACCGCACCCCCGAAGAGGTCGCCCAGGCGGTCCTCGACGCTCTGGAGTTGAAGGACGTATGACAGACCAGGTGACGCGGATCCAGGTCGGCGCCAGTGCCGGACACGACGCGTACGACGTGCTCGTCGGGCGGCAACTGCTCGGCGAGCTCGGCTCCCTGATCGGTACGAAGGCCCAGCGGGTCGCCGTGATCCACCCCGAGGCGCTCGCCTCGACGGGTGAGGCGCTGCGCGACGACCTCGCCGAGCAGGGCTACGAGGCGGTCGCCATCCAGGTGCCGAACGCCGAGGAGGCCAAGACCATCGAGGTCGCCGCCTACTGCTGGAAGGCGCTCGGCCAGTCCGGCTTCACCCGCACCGACGTCATCGTCGGCGTCGGCGGCGGAGCCACCACGGACCTCGCGGGCTTCGTCGCGGCCTCCTGGCTGCGCGGGGTGCGCTGGATCGCGGTGCCGACCACCGTCCTCGCGATGGTGGACGCGGCGGTCGGCGGCAAGACCGGCATCAACACCGCCGAGGGCAAGAACCTGGTGGGCGCCTTCCACCCGCCGGCCGGCGTGCTGTGCGACCTCGCGGCGCTGGACTCGCTGCCGGTCAACGACTACGTCAGCGGCCTCGCCGAGATCATCAAGGCCGGATTCATCTCCGACCCGGCGATCCTCGACCTGATCGAGGCGGACCCGGCCGCGGCCCGCACCCCCGACGGCCCGCACACGGCCGAGCTCATCGTGCGCTCCATCCAGGTCAAGGCCGACGTGGTCTCCAGTGACCTCAAGGAGTCGGGGCTGCGGGAGATCCTCAACTACGGCCACACCCTCGCGCACGCCATCGAGAAGAACGAGCGCTACAAGTGGCGGCACGGCGCGGCCGTCTCGGTCGGCATGGTCTTCGCCGCCGAACTCGGCCGGCTCGCGGGCCGGCTCGACGACGCGACCGCCGACCGGCACAAGGAGATCCTCGCCGCCGTCGGGCTGCCGCTCACCTACCGCGGCGACCAGTGGCCCAAGCTGCTCCAGACCATGCAGGTCGACAAGAAGTCCCGCGGCAACCTGCTGCGCTTCATCGTCCTCGACGGACTGGCCAAGCCGACCGTCCTGGAGGGCCCCGACCCGGCGCACCTGATCGCCGCCTACGGCGAGGTGTCGGCGTGAGCCGCCCGGTGCTCGTGCTGAACGGCCCGAACCTGGGCCGGCTCGGCTCGCGCGAGCCCGACGTGTACGGGGCCACCTCGTACGCCGGACTGGTCGAGAGCTGCCGCTCGCTGGGCGGGGAGCTCGGCTTCGACGTCGAGGTCCGGGAGACCAACGACGAGGGCGAGCTCGTGCGTTGGCTGCACGAGGCGGCGGACGGGAAGATCCCCGTGGTCATCAACCCGGGGGCCTTCACCCACTACTCGTACGCCATGCGGGACGCGGCCGCGCAGCGCACCGCCCCGCTCATCGAGGTGCACATCTCGAACCCGTACGCCCGCGAGGAGTTCCGGCACACCTCGGTCATCGCGGCCGTCGCGACCGGCACGGTGGCGGGCTTCGGGATCGGTTCGTACCGGCTGGCGCTGCGCGCACTGGCGGAGGAGATCTCCGCCTGACACCCTGCCTGACGGTGCTGGTGGACGGTCTGGCCTCCGCGGTCATATAACGTTCTCGCATCAGTCGCCGGAACGAGACGGAGTGGCAGCGGATGCAGCAAGGAGTGGGGGGCGGGGGAGCGGGCTGGGGTCAGCAGGGACCGCACCCGGCGGCGCCCCCGCAGCCACCCATAGCCCCGGCGCAGGGCTGGCCGGGCCAGCCCGGGCACCAGCCCCCGCCGCAGCAGGGCCACCAGCCCCCGCCGCTTGCGATGCCGTCCCTGTCGGAGGCCACCGGTCACATCCCGCTGCCGCCCGCGGTGGCGGGGACCGGAGGGGCCGTCCTCGCCGTGCTCCTGATCGGCCCGGCGGGTGCCGGCAAGACCACCGTGGCCCGGCACTGGGCGAGCACCCGGCCCGTGCCGACGGCCCACGTCAGCCTCGACGACGTCCGCGAGTGGGTGTGCTCGGGCTTCGCGGACCCGCAGGCGGGCTGGAACGAGCACTCCGAGGCCCAGTACCGGCTCGCCCGCCGCACCTGCGGCTTCGCCGCACGCAACTACCTGGCGAACGGGATCTCCTGCATCCTGGACGACGCGGTCTTCCCCGACCGGCCCGTGGTCGGGCTGGGCGGCTGGAAGCGGCACGTGGGACCCACGCTGCTGCCCGTGGTGCTGCTGCCCGGTCTGGAGATCGTGCTGGAACGCAACGCGGCCCGCTCCGGCAACCGCCGGCTCTCCGACGAGGAGGTCGCGCGGATCCACGGCCGGATGGCCGGCTGGTACGGCTCCGGCCTGCCGATCATCGACAACTCCCACCTCGACGTCGAAGGCACCGCGCGCGCCCTCGACGAGGCGCTGGCCCGGGCCCTGACAGGGCCGTAGGCGCGGCCGCCCACGCCCCGTCCGGACGCGCTCACCAGGCCGGATCCGCGGCGCGCTCGTACGCTCGAAGACATGTCAGACGTGTACGCCGCCCGCCGGGGCCTGCTTCGCGACCGATGCGCCGCCGCGGGAAACGCCGCCGCACTGATCACGCGTCCGGCGAACGTCCGCTACCTCTCCGGGGCGTCCCCGCTCGGCGCCGTACTGCTGGTCGGGCCCACCGATGACGTGCTGTTCTGCGCCGGCGCGCCCACCGGGGAGGCCGACGAGGGGCGGCTCGACGAGCACCTCAGGGTCTCCGTCCTGGGGAACCCCGGCGCCGACCCGGCCGTCGCGGCCGCCGACATGGCCGCCGCGGTACGGGCCGACTCGCTCGCGGTGGAGGAACACCACCTCACGGTCGGCCGGCACCGCGCCCTGCGCTCGGTGGCACCCAGGCTGCGCCTCGCCGACCTCGGCAGCGCGGTGGAGCAGCAGCGCCTCGTCAAGGACGAGGAGGAGATCGCCTGCCTGCGGATCGCCGCCGAGATCGCCGACCAGGCGCTCGGCGAGCTGCTGGAGTCCATCCTCGTCGGGCGCACCGAACGGCACCTGGCGCTGGAGCTGGAGCGGCGCCTCGTCGACCACGGGGCGGACGGTCCGGCCTTCCCGACCTCCGTCGGCACCGGCCCGCACTCGGGCCGCTCCCTCCACCGCCCCTCCGACCGACGGGTGGAGGAGGGCGACTTCCTCTCGGTCTGCCTCGGCGCCAACTACCGCGGCTACCGCTGCGAGATCGGCCGGACCTTCGTGATCGGCACCAGCCCCGCGGACTGGCAGATCGCGCTGTACGACCTCGTGTTCAGCGCCCAGCGGGCCGGCCGCGAGGCCCTGCTGCCCGGTGCGGCCTACCGGGACGTGGACCATGCCGCACGCTCCGTCCTGGACTCCGCGGGCCACGCGGAAGCCCTCGCTCCGTCGACCGGACACGGTGTGGGCCTCGAAATCGACGAGGACCCGCAGCTTGCACCTACGGCAATGGGTAAACTGGACGCTTGCGTGCCGGTCACCGTCGAACCGGGGGTTCACCTCCCGGGCCGGGGAGGTGTCCGGATCGATGACACGCTCGTCGTACGCCCCGAGGCGGACGGCGGTCCAGAGCTACTCACCATTACGACCAAGGAGCTGCTCGCGCTCTAGCCCGCACTGCCGGGCTGTGCGCGCACCCGTGGTCTTCCAGTGCAGGAGATTCCGCAACCGTGGCTTCCACGAACGACCTCAAGAACGGCATGGTGCTGAAGCTCGACGGGGGCCAGCTCTGGTCCGTCGTCGAGTTCCAGCACGTCAAGCCCGGCAAGGGCCCGGCCTTCGTGCGCACCAAGCTCAAGCACGTGCTCTCCGGCAAGGTCGTCGACAAGACCTTCAACGCCGGCACCAAGGTCGACACGGCCACGATCGACCGCCGCGACATGCAGTTCTCGTACATGGACGGCGAGTACTTCGTCTTCATGGACATGACCACCTTCGACCAGCTGATGGTGGACAAGAAGGCTGTCGGCGACGCCGCCAACTTCCTGATCGAGGGCTTCACCGCCTCGGTCGCCCAGCACGAGGGCGAGGTGCTCTACGTCGAGCTCCCGGCCGCGGTCGAGCTCAAGATCGAGCACACCGACCCGGGCGTCCAGGGCGACCGCTCCACCGGTGGCACCAAGCCCGCCACCCTGGAGACCGGTTACGAGATCCAGGTCCCGCTCTTCGTCACCACCGGCGAGACGGTCAAGGTCGACACCCGCACCAGCGACTACCTCGGCCGGAAGAGCAACTAACCCGTGGCTGCTCGGAGCAATGCGCGCAAGCGCGCCTTCCAGATCCTTTTCGAGGCCGACCAGCGCGGGGTGCCCGTTCGCGAGGTCCTCGCGGACTGGATCCGCCACTCGCGGTCGGACGACCGTCAGCCGCCGGTCAGCGCCTTCACGATGGATCTCGTCGAGGGGTACGCCGACAAGGTCAACCGCATCGACGACCTGATCGTCACCTACGCCGTGGACTGGGAGCTCGACCGCATGCCGGTCGCGGACCGGAACATCGTGCGGCTCGGTGCCTACGAGCTGATCTGGGTGGACGACACCCCGGACGCCGTGGCCATCGACGAGGCCGTCCAGCTGGCCAAGGAGTTCTCGACGGACGAGTCCCCCTCGTTCGTGAACGGGCTGCTGGCCCGGTTCAAGGACCTGAAGCCGAGCCTGCGCCGCGAGTAGCCTCCGGCGGTTCGGCACAGCGGAGGGGCCGCAGCGCGTGCGCTGCGGCCCCTCCGCTTTTCCGGAACGACGAAAACCGGCGGGGGGGGGGGGGGGGGGCGGGGGGGGGGGGGCCGCCCCCGCGGGGGGGGGGGGCCCCGGGGGGGGGGGGCCGCCGGCGGGGGCGCCCCCCCCCCCCGCTGCGCCCCCCCCCCCCCCCCCGGGGGGGGCCGGCCCCCCCGGGGGGGCCCCCCCCCCCCGCCGGTAACGTTTCTGCTGGTCCTGGAACCGGGGACTAGATGTCCTCGTGCGCCACGGCGCGGCGCGCGTCCGCGTCCAGCACGCCCCAGCTGATCAGCTGTTCGGTCAGGACCGAGGGGGACTGGTCGTAGATGACGGCCAGGGTGCGCAGGTCGTCCTGGCGGATCGACAGCACCTTGCCGTTGTAGTCGCCGCGCTGGCTCTGGATGGTCGCCGCGTAACGCTGCAGCGGGCCGGCCTTCTCGGCGGGAACGCCCGCCAGGCGCTCCAGGTCGAGGCGCAGCTTCGGCGGCGGCTCGGCCGCTCCACCGGGAGTCGTGCCCGGCAGCAGTTCCTGCACCGGAACCCCGTAGAAGTCGGCCAGCTCGGCAAGACGCTGGACGGTCACGGCGCGGTCCCCGCGCTCGTAGGACCCGACCACCACGGCCTTCCACCGGCCCTGGGACTTCTCCTCGACACCGTGGAGGGAGAGGCCCTGCTGGGTGCGGATGGCGCGGAGCTTGGCCCCGAGCTGTTTGGCGTATTCGCTGGACATAACGCTCCCGGACGCTGTGACGCTGTGACGACATGGACGCTGTGACGACATTGACCACGTGCGGCTCCGCCGCGCGGCTGGTAACTCACTGTGAGGTTACGCAGCGTTACTTGGATGCGTCAAGCCGAATGGTCTTCGTCGCCCCCTCACGAGGGGCCCCAGCAGCCCCCTGGGAGCCCCTGCGTCCCAGGCCGGTGCCGGACGACCGGCCGCACCCTGGTACCGTGGGACACGTACATCAGACGTCCTTTAAGGTCCGTCCCGTGAGGCGGAGAAGGAGGTCCTTTTCATGGACACCCAGCAGCAGCCCGATTCCATGCGCCCGGTACTCGAAGCGCAGGACATCGCGCGGGTCCTGACCCGCATCGCCCACGAGATCGTCGAACGCGCCAAGGGCGCCGACGACGTGGTGCTCCTCGGCATTCCCACCCGCGGTGTGTACCTCGCCCGCCGGCTGGCCGCCAAGCTCGAAGAGATCACCGGCACGAAGATCCCGGTCGGCTCCCTCGACATCACCATGTACCGCGACGACCTGCGGATGAAGCCCGCCCGCGCGATCGGCCGCACCGAGATCCCCGGTGACGACCTCGACGGCCGCCTCGTCGTCCTCGTCGACGACGTGCTCTTCTCCGGCCGCACGATCCGCGCCGCGCTCGACGCCCTCGGCGACCTCGGCCGCCCGCGCGCCGTGCAGCTCGCCGTCCTCGTCGACCGGGGCCACAGAGAGCTCCCGATCCGCGCCGACTACGTCGGCAAGAACCTCCCCACGTCGCTGCGGGAGACCGTCAAGGTCCAGCTCCAGGAGGAGGACGGCCGTGACGCCGTGCTGCTCGGCCAGCGGACCGCCCAGGCAGCAGGGCTGTAGCCCCCACCGAGTGACGGGCCCCCCGAGGGGGTCCGCGCCGAGGCCTGCCCTGCCCGCCCGCACCTCTGCCCGTCCGTCCGCCCGCCTGCCCTCCCGACCTACGGAGCCATCCAGATGAAGCGCCACCTCATCTCGGCCGCCGATCTCACGCGCGACGACGCCGTCCTGATCCTCGACACCGCCGAGGAGATGGCCCGCGTCGCGGACCGGCCGATCAAGAAGCTGCCCACCCTGCGCGGTCTCACGGTCGTCAACCTCTTCTTCGAGGACTCGACCCGCACCCGGATCTCCTTCGAGGCGGCCGCCAAGCGGCTCTCCGCCGACGTCATCAACTTCTCCGCCAAGGGTTCCTCCGTTTCCAAGGGCGAATCCCTGAAGGACACCGCGCTGACCCTGGAGGCCATGGGCGCCGACGCGGTCGTCATCCGCCACCACGCCTCCGGCGCGCCCTACCGGCTCGCGACCTCCGGCTGGATCGACTCCGCCGTGGTCAACGCCGGCGACGGCACCCACGAGCACCCCACCCAGGCCCTGCTGGACGCCTTCACCATGCGCCGCCGCCTGGTCGGCCGCGACGCCGGCCTCGGCAAGGACCTGAACGGCCGCCGCATCACCATCGTCGGCGACGTCCTGCACAGCCGCGTCGCCCGCTCCAACGTGCAGCTGCTCCACACCCTCGGCGCCGAGGTCACCGTCGTGGCCCCGCCCACCCTGGTCCCGATCGGCGTCGAGAGCTGGCCCTGCGAGGTCTCGTACAGCCTCGACGACGTGCTGCCCAAGTCCGACGCGGTCATGATGCTGCGTGTGCAGCGCGAACGCATGAACGCCGCCTTCTTCCCGACCGAGCGCGAGTACTCCCGCCGGTACGGGCTCGACGGCGACCGCATGGCGAAGATGCCCGAGCACGCCATCGTGATGCACCCCGGCCCGATGAACCGCGGCATGGAGATCACCGCCCAGGTCGCCGACTCCGACCGCTGCACGGCCGTCGAGCAGGTCGCCAACGGCGTCTCCACCCGGATGGCCGTCCTGTACCTGCTGCTCGGAGGGTCCGAGCCCGCCGTCACCACCACCCCCGCCGCCCCGCGCACCGAGGAGAGCAAGTAACCATGAGCAAGATCCTTATCCGTGGCGCGAAGGTACTCGGCGGCGAGGCGCAGGACGTCCTGATCGACGGCGAGACCATCGCGGAGGTGGGCACCGGCCTGTCCGCCGAGGGCGCGACCGTCATCGAGGCCGAGGGCCAGGTCCTCCTCCCGGGCCTCGTCGACCTGCACACCCACCTGCGCGAGCCCGGCCGCGAGGACTCCGAGACCGTCCTCACCGGCACCCGCGCCGCCGCCTCCGGCGGCTACACCGCCGTGTTCGCCATGGCGAACACCTTCCCGGTCGCCGACACCGCCGGCGTCGTCGAGCAGGTCTGGCGCCTGGGCAAGGAGTCCGGCTACTGCGACGTGCAGCCCATCGGCGCCGTCACCGTCGGCCTGGAGGGCAAGCAGCTCTCCGAGCTGGGCGCCATGCACGACTCCGCCGCCCGCGTCACCGTCTTCTCCGACGACGGCAAGTGCGTGGACGACGCCGTGATCATGCGCCGCGCCCTGGAGTACGTGAAGGCCTTCGGCGGCGTCGTCGCCCAGCACGCCCAGGAGCCCCGCCTCACCGAGGGCGCCCAGATGAACGAGGGCGTCGTCTCCGCCGAGCTGGGCCTCGGCGGCTGGCCGGCCGTCGCAGAGGAGTCGATCATCGCCCGCGACGTCCTCCTCGCCGAGCACGTCGGCTCCCGCGTCCACATCTGCCACCTCTCCACCGCCGGCTCCGTCGAGATCGTCCGCTGGGCCAAGTCCCGCGGCATCGACGTCACCGCCGAGGTCACCCCGCACCACCTCCTCCTCACCGAGGAGCTCGTGCGCTCGTACAACGCGGTCTACAAGGTCAACCCGCCGCTGCGCACCGAGCGCGACGTGCTGGCCCTGCGCGAGGCGCTCGCCGACGGCACGATCGACATCGTCGCCACCGACCACGCCCCGCACCCGCACGAGGACAAGGACTGCGAGTGGGCCGCCGCCGCCATGGGCATGGTCGGCCTGGAGACCGCGCTCTCCGTCGTCCAGCAGACGATGGTGGAGACCGGACTGCTCGACTGGGCGGGCGTCGCCGAGCGGATGTCCTTCGCCCCGGCGCGCATCGGCAGCCTGGAGAACCACGGCCGACCCGTCTCGGCAGGTGAACCCGCGAACCTGACCTTGGTCGATACCTCGTACCGTGGTGTCGTGGACCCCGCACACTTCGCCTCCCGCAGCCGCAACACGCCTTACGAGGGCCGTGAGCTGCCGGGGCGCGTCACTCACACCTTCCTGCGGGGCCGGGCAACGGTCGTGGACGGGAAACTGGCGTGACACCTGCAGTAATCCAACTGGCCGCCGAGGCCGCCGAACGACAGTCGGCGGAGGTGACCAGCTTCGGCGCCCGCATGGCGTGGGTGATCGGCCTGGCCGTCTTCGTCGCGTTCGTCTACTGGCTGATGCGGCAGGGCTGGAAATGGCGCGGCGCTCTGCAGAACGATCTGCCGGAGCTGCCCGCCGCCCCCGACGGCCTTCCCGAGCACCGGCTGGCCCTGACCGGCCGGTACCACGGGTCCACCACCGCCGGGCAGTGGCTCGACCGGATCGTCGCCCACGGTCTGGGCCTGCGCAGCCGGGTCGAGCTCACGCTCACCGACGCGGGCCTCGACGTGGTCCGACCGGGTGCCAACGACTTCTTCGTACCGGCCGCGCAACTGCGCGGCGCCCGCCTCGACAAGGGAATCGCGGGCAAGGTACTCACCGAGGGCGGACTGCTCGTCGTCACCTGGGCGCACGGCGACAAGCTGATCGACTCCGGATTCCGCTCCGACCGCGCGGCCGAACACGCCGCCTGGGTCGAAGCGATCAACCTCATGAACCAATCCATCACGACGGAAGGCGCCGAACGATGACGACCTCCACCAGGGGAGCAGCCAAAGCTCCCGCCGTACTCGTCCTGGAGGACGGTCGGATCTTCCGCGGCCGTGCCTACGGCGCTGTGGGGGAGACCTTCGGCGAGGCCGTGTTCTCCACCGGCATGACCGGATACCAGGAGACCCTCACCGACCCGTCGTACCACCGGCAGGTCGTCGTGATGACCGCCCCGCACGTGGGCAACACCGGCGTCAACGACGAGGACCCCGAGTCCTCCCGCATCTGGGTGGCCGGCTACGTCGTCCGCGACCCCGCCCGCGTCCCCTCCAACTGGCGTTCGCAGCGCTCGCTGGACGAGGAGCTCGTCAAGCAGGGCGTCGTCGGGATCTCCGGAATCGACACCCGCGCCCTGACCCGCCACCTGCGCGAGCGCGGCGCCATGCGGGTCGGCATCTTCTCCGGCGACGCCTGGACGGGCATCCGCGACGAGGCCCTGGTGGCCAAGGTGCAGTCCCAGCCGCAGATGAAGGGCGCGAACCTCTCCGCCGAGGTCGCCACCAAGGAGGCGTACGTCGTCCCCGCGATCGGCGAGAAGAAGTTCACCGTCGCCGCCGTCGACCTCGGCATCAAGGGCATGACCCCGCACCGGATGGCCGAGCGCGGCATCGAGGTGCACGTGCTGCCCGCCACCGCGACCGTCGAGGACGTGTACGCGGTCAACCCGGACGGCGTGTTCTTCTCCAACGGCCCGGGCGACCCGGCCACCGCCGACGGCCCCGTCGCCGTCATGCAGGGCGTGCTGGAGCGCCGGACGCCGCTCTTCGGGATCTGCTTCGGCAACCAGATCCTCGGCCGCGCGCTCGGCTTCGGCACCTACAAGCTGAAGTACGGCCACCGCGGCATCAACCAGCCGGTGCAGGACCGCACCACCGGCAAGGTCGAGGTCACCGCGCACAACCACGGCTTCGCCGTCGACGCGCCCCTCGACAAGGTGTCCGAGACCGCCTACGGCCGCGCCGAGGTCTCGCACGTCTGCCTGAACGACAACGTCGTGGAAGGCCTCCAGCTGCTCGACCAGCCGGCCTTCTCCGTCCAGTACCACCCCGAAGCAGCCGCGGGCCCGCACGACGCCGCGTACCTCTTCGACCGCTTCGTAACCCTGATGGAGGCCGAGCGTGCCTAAGCGCACCGATATCCAGTCCGTCCTGGTCATCGGCTCCGGCCCGATCGTCATCGGACAGGCCGCCGAGTTCGACTACTCCGGCACCCAGGCCTGCCGCATCCTCAAGGCCGAGGGCCTGCGGGTCATCCTGGTCAACTCCAACCCCGCGACGATCATGACCGACCCGGAGATCGCCGACGCCACGTACGTCGAGCCGATCACCCCCGAGTTCGTCGAGAAGATCATCGCGAAGGAGCGCCCCGACGCGCTGCTCCCCACCCTCGGCGGCCAGACCGCGCTCAACACCGCGATCTCCATGCACGAGCAGGGTGTGCTGGAGAAGTACGGCGTCGAGCTCATCGGCGCCAACGTCGAGGCCATTAACAAGGGCGAGGACCGCGACCTCTTCAAGGGCGTCGTCGAGGCCGTCAAGGCCAAGATCGGATACGGCGAGTCCGCCCGCTCGGTCATCTGCCACTCGATGGACGACGTCATCAAGGGCGTCGACACCCTCGGCGGCTACCCCGTCGTCGTCCGCCCCTCCTTCACCATGGGCGGCGCCGGCTCCGGCTTCGCCCACGACGAGGACGAGCTGCGCCGCATCGCCGGCCAGGGCCTCACGCTCTCCCCGACCACCGAGGTGCTCCTGGAGGAGTCCATCCTCGGCTGGAAGGAGTACGAGCTGGAGCTGATGCGCGACACCAAGGACAACGTGGTCGTCGTCTGCTCCATCGAGAACTTCGACCCGATGGGCGTCCACACCGGCGACTCCATCACCGTCGCCCCGGCGATGACGCTGACCGACCGCGAGTACCAGCGGCTGCGCGACATCGGCATCGCGATCATCCGCGAGGTCGGCGTCGACACCGGCGGCTGCAACATCCAGTTCGCGATCGACCCGACCGACGGCCGCGTCATCGTCATCGAGATGAACCCGCGCGTGTCCCGCTCGTCCGCGCTCGCGTCGAAGGCCACCGGCTTCCCGATCGCCAAGATCGCCGCGAAGCTGGCCATCGGCTACACGCTCGACGAGGTCCCCAACGACATCACCGAGAAGACCCCGGCCTCCTTCGAGCCGTCCCTCGACTACGTCGTCGTCAAGGCCCCGCGCTTCGCCTTCGAGAAGTTCCCGCTCGCCGACGCCACCCTCACCACCACGATGAAGTCGGTCGGCGAGGCCATGGCCATCGGCCGCAATTTCACCGAGGCGCTGCAGAAGGCCCTGCGCTCCCTGGAGAAGAAGGGCTCGCAGTTCACCTTCGTCGGCGACCCGGGCGACAAGGAAGAGCTGCTGCGCACCGCGGTCCGCCCGACCGACGGCCGCATCAACACCGTCATGCAGGCCATCCGCGCCGGCGCCACCCCGGAGGAGGTCTTCGAGTTCACGAAGATCGACCCCTGGTTCGTCGACCAGCTCTTCCTCATCAAGGAGATCGCGGACGAGCTGACCGCGGCCGACAAGCTCCACCCCGAGCTGCTCGCCGAGGCCAAGCGCCACGGCTTCTCCGACGCCCAGATCGCCGAGATCCGCGGCCTGCGCGAGGACGTCGTCCGCGAGGTCCGCCACGCGCTGGGCGTCCGCCCGGTCTACAAGACGGTCGACACCTGCGCCGCCGAGTTCGCCGCGAAGACCCCGTACTTCTACTCCTCGTACGACGAGGAGTCCGAGGTCGCGCCCCGCACCAAGCCCGCGGTGATCATCCTGGGCTCCGGCCCGAACCGCATCGGCCAGGGCATCGAGTTCGACTACTCCTGCGTCCACGCCTCGTTCGCGCTCAGCGACGCCGGCTTCGAGACCGTGATGGTCAACTGCAACCCGGAGACCGTCTCCACGGACTACGACACCTCCGACCGCCTGTACTTCGAGCCGCTGACGCTCGAGGACGTGCTGGAGATCGTCCACGCGGAGTCGCTGGCCGGCCCCATCGCCGGTGTCGTCGTCCAGCTCGGCGGCCAGACCCCCCTCGGTCTCGCCCAGGCGCTCAAGGACAACGGCGTGCCCGTCGTCGGCACCTCCCCGGAGGCCATCCACGCCGCCGAGGACCGCGGCGCCTTCGGCCAGGTCCTCGCCGAGGCCGGCCTGCCCGCCCCCAAGCACGGCACCGCCACCACCTTCACCGGCGCGAAGGCCATCGCCGACGAGATCGGCTACCCGGTCCTCGTCCGCCCGTCCTACGTGCTCGGCGGCCGCGGCATGGAGATCGTCTACGACGAGGCCCGCCTCGAGTCGTACATCGCCGAGTCCACCGAGATCTCCCCGACCCGCCCCGTGCTGGTCGACCGCTTCCTCGACGACGCCATCGAGATCGACGTCGACGCCCTCTACGACGGCCACGAGCTCTACCTCGGCGGCGTCATGGAGCACATCGAGGAAGCCGGCATCCACTCCGGCGACTCGGCCTGCGCGCTGCCCCCGATCACCCTCGGCGGCTACGACATCAAGCGCCTGCGCGCCTCCACCGAGGCCATCGCCAAGGGCGTCGGCGTCCGCGGCCTGATCAACATCCAGTTCGCGATGGCGGGCGACATCCTCTACGTCCTGGAAGCCAACCCGCGCGCCTCCCGGACCGTCCCCTTCACCTCGAAGGCGACCGCCGTCCCCCTCGCGAAGGCCGCCGCCCGCATCTCGCTCGGCACCACCATCGCCGAGCTGCGCGAGGAGGGCCTGCTGCCGAAGACCGGCGACGGCGGCACCCTGCCGATCGACGCGCCGATCTCCGTCAAGGAGGCCGTCATGCCGTGGTCGCGCTTCCGCGACATCCACGGCCGCGGCGTGGACACCGTCCTCGGCCCGGAGATGCGCTCCACCGGCGAGGTCATGGGCATCGACGCCGTCTTCGGCACCGCCTACGCCAAGTCGCAGGCCGGCGCCTACGGCCCGCTGCCCACCAAGGGCCGGGCGTTCATCTCCGTCGCCAACCGCGACAAGCGCTCGATGATCTTCCCGGCGCGCGAGCTCGTCGCACACGGCTTCGAGCTGATGGCCACCTCCGGCACCGCCGAGGTGCTGCGCCGCAACGGCATCAACGCCACCGTGGTGCGCAAGCTCAGCGAGGGCGAGGGCCCGAACGGCGAGAAGACCATCGTCCAGCTGATCCACGACGGCCAGGTCGACCTGATCGTCAACACCCCGTACGGCACCGGCGGCCGCCTCGACGGCTACGAGATCCGCACGGCGGCCGTGGCCCGCAGCGTCCCCTGCCTCACCACGGTCCAGGCACTCGCCGCGGCCGTCCAGGGCATCGACGCGCTCAACCGCGGCGACGTGGGCGTGCGCTCCCTCCAGGAGCACGCGGAGCACCTGACCGCGGCCCGCGACTAAGCAGCCCGTACAGCCCGGAAACGGGAGGGGGGACACCGGTTTCACGACGGGTGTCCCCCTTTCCATGAGCGCAGAGGGATCCTCTCGACGATGTACGAACTCTTCTTCAACCTGGTCTTCAAGCGGATGGACCCGGAGAAGGCCCACTACACGGCCTTCCGCTGGATCCGCCTCGCCGCCCGCACCCCCGTGCTGCGCACCTTCGTCGCGGCCTACCTCGCCCCCCGCCACAAGGAGCTCCGCACCGAGGCCCTCGGCCTGCGCATGCACGGCCCCTTCGGCCTCGCGGCCGGCTTCGACAAGAACGCCGTGGCCATCGACGGCATGTCGATGCTCGGCTTCGACCACGTCGAGATCGGCACGGTCACGGCCGAGCCGCAGCCCGGCAACCCCAAGAAGCGGCTCTTCCGCCTCGTGCCGGACCGCGCGCTGATCAACCGCATGGGCTTCAACAACGAGGGCTCCGCGGCCGTCGCGGACCGCCTGGCGGCCCGCCGGCCCGTCTTCAGGACGGTCGTCGGCGTCAACATCGGCAAGACGAAGGTCGTGCCGGAGGAGGAGGCGGTCGCGGACTACGTCGCCTCCACCGAGCGGCTCGCCCGCCACGCCGACTACCTCGTCGTGAACGTCTCCTCGCCCAACACCCCGGGCCTGCGCAACCTCCAGGCCACCGAGTCGCTGCGCCCGCTGCTCACGGCCGTACGGGAGGCCGCGGACCGCACCGTGACCGACCGCCGGGTCCCGCTGCTGGTCAAGATCGCCCCCGACCTGGCCGACGAGGACGTCGACGCCGTCGCCGACCTGGCCCTGGAGCTGGGTCTCGACGGCATCATCGCGACGAACACCACCATCGCGCGGGAGGGCCTCGGCCTGAAGTCCTCCCCGTCCCTGGTGAAGGAGACGGGCGGACTGTCCGGCGCCCCGGTCAAGGAGCGCTCGCTGGAGGTGCTGCGCCGCCTGTACGCCCGCGTGGGGGACCGGCTGGTCCTGGTCGGGGTCGGCGGCATCGAGAACGCCGAGGACGCCTGGCAGCGGATCCTGGCCGGGGCCACGCTGATCCAGGGCTACAGCGCCTTCATCTACGAGGGACCCTGCTACGCCCGCGCCATCCACAAGGGCCTGGCCGCGCGCCTGGCCCTCAGCCCGTACGCGACCCTCGCCGAAGCGGTGGGCGCCGAGACCCGAAAGGCCGCGAAGTGAGCCCTGTGACCCCGTTCGGCACCCGCCTGCGCCAGGCGATGGACACCCGTGGCCCGCTGTGCGTGGGCATCGACCCGCACGCCGAGCTGCTGGCCCGGTGGGGCCTGTCCGACGACATCGCGGGCCTGGAGCGGTTCTCCCGCACCGTCGTGGACGCGCTCGCGGAGTCGGTGGCGGTCTTCAAGCCGCAGGCGGCCTTCTTCGAGCGGTTCGGCTCGAAGGGCGTGGCCGTCCTGGAGCGGACCGTCGCGGACGCCCGGGCGGCGGGGACCCTCGTCGTCATGGACGCCAAGCGCGGCGACATCGGCTCGACCATGGCCGCGTACGCCTCGGCCTTCCTGGACCCGGCCTCGCCGCTGTTCTCGGACGCGCTGACGGTCTCCCCGTACCTGGGCTACGGCTCGCTGAAGCCCGCGGTGGAGCTGGCCCGTGCCTCGGGCGCCGGCCTGTTCGTGCTCGCCCTGACCTCGAACCCGGAGGGTGCGGAGGTCCAGCGGGCGGTCCGGGAGGACGGCCGGACCATCGGCGCGACGATGCTGGCGCACCTGGCGGCGGAGAACGCCGACGCCTCCCCGATGGGGTCCTTCGGCGCGGTGGTCGGTGCCACCCTGGGCGACCTGTCCTCCTTCGACCTGGACATCAACGGGCCGCTGCTGGCCCCCGGCATCGGCGCGCAGGGCGCGACGGCGGCGGACCTGCCGGCGGTGTTCGGCAAGGCCGTGCGCAACGTCGTCCCGAACGTGTCGCGGGGCGTCCTCCAGCACGGTCCGGACGTCACGGCGCTGCGCGACTCCGCACGTCGGTTCGCCGACGAGATCGGCGAGGCCGTCTCCGCGTAATCGCCCGCCCGTGGAGGCCGCCCGCGTCTCCCGCGGTGCGGCCTCTCGTGGTTTCTGGCGAAACCCGAACGCTCTTCATCGGACAAAACAGAGGTATTTTGTCCGTGATGTACGGTTCAGTGGAGGCTGACCAGGACTTTTCGTCCGTTCTCGCTGACTGGAGCGGTGTTGGCCGCTAGTCTCCGAGCAGAGTGAACGTGCAGCGAACGCGTTTCGACCGCTGTTCGGGAGCTCGCCAGGTGTGGTGCCTTCGGGCTGCCCACCGGTCCGTATCCGACAGTTCGACATCCGAGGTGACGTAGGCGTGGCTCTTCCGCCCCTTACCCCTGAACAGCGCGCAGCCGCGCTCGAAAAGGCCGCCGCGGCTCGCCGGGAGCGGGCCGAGGTCAAGAATCGACTCAAGCACTCCGGCGCCTCGCTCCAAGAGGTCATCAAGACGGGCCAGGAGAACGACGTCATCGGCAAGATGAAGGTCTCCGCCCTGCTGGAGTCGCTGCCTGGCGTGGGCAAGGTGCGCGCCAAGCAGATCATGGAGCGTCTCGGCATCTCCGAGTCCCGGCGTGTCCGAGGTCTCGGTTCCAACCAGATCGCCTCTCTGGAGCGCGAGTTCGGCAGCACCGGCGCCTGAGGCGTCGACTGAAGTTCTCCCGGCGTTCTCAGGCAGTCCCGAGAACCTGGATAATCGCTCTATGGCAGCAGAGGTTCGTCCGCGGCTGACCGTGCTCTCCGGCCCCTCAGGGGTCGGCAAGAGCACGGTCGTCGCGCATATGCGCAAGGTTCACCCCGAGGTATGGCTCTCGGTGTCGGCCACCACCCGCAAGCCGCGGCCCGGTGAGCGACACGGAGTCCACTACTTCTTCGTCAATGACGACGAGTTCGACAAGCTGATCGCCAATGGCGAGCTGCTGGAGTGGGCCGAGTTCGCGGGCAACCGCTACGGCACACCGCGCGGCGCGGTGCTGGAGCGCCTGGACAACGGCGAGCCGGTACTGCTGGAGATCGATCTCCAGGGGGCACGGCTCGTCCGCGAGTCCATGTCCGACGCCCAGCTCGTCTTCCTGGCCCCGCCGAGCTGGGACGAACTGGTCCGTCGGCTCACCGGCCGCGGCACCGAATCGGCCGAGGTGATCGAGCGTCGGCTCGCCTCCGCCAAGATCGAGCTCGCTGCCGAGTCGGAGTTCGACACCACCCTGGTCAACACCTCCGTCGAGGACGTGGCGCGTGAGCTGCTAGCCTTGATGGAAGTCGTCTGATTCGTTGGTCGATTTTTCATGATCGAACGAATCGTGATCGATTCGATCTTTCCCACATTCTTCGGAAGGTAGAGCGTGTCCTCTTCCATCACCGCGCCCGAGGGCATCATCAACCCGCCGATCGACGAGCTGCTCGAGGCTACCGACTCGAAGTACAGCCTCGTGATCTACGCGGCCAAGCGCGCGCGTCAGATCAACGCGTACTACTCGCAGCTCGGTGAGGGCCTGCTGGAGTACGTCGGCCCGCTGGTGGACACCCACGTCCACGAGAAGCCGCTTTCGATCGCGCTGCGCGAGATCAACGCGGGTCTGCTGACCTCCGAGGCCATCGAGGCCCCGGCCCAGTAAGGCGCGAGAAATCCTTTCACCACAGGCCCGGCAGAACATCTGCCGGGCCTGTGGTGTGTCATGGGGAGCGACGGTGAACGTGGACAAGGCTCGAAGGGGAGTGCGTGGTGGGTAAGCCGAAGGTCGTGCTGGGGGTCAGCGGCGGGATCGCCGCCTACAAGTCGTGCGAGCTGCTCCGCCTGCTGACCGAGTCCGGACACGACGTGCGGGTGGTGCCCACCGCGGCCTCCCTGAACTTCGTCGGCGAGGCGACCTGGGCCGCCCTGTCCGGGAACCCGGCCTCCACCGAGGTGTGGGAGTCCGTCCACGAGGTGCCGCACGTGCGCATCGGGCAGTCCGCCGACCTCGTCGTCGTCGCCCCGGCCACCGCCGACATGCTGGCCAAGGCCGCCCACGGGCTCGCCGACGACCTCCTCACGAACACGCTGCTCACCGCCCGCTGTCCGGTGGTCTTCGCCCCCGCCATGCACACCGAGATGTGGGAGCACCCCGCCACCCAGGAGAACGTGGCCACCCTGCGCCGGCGCGGCGCCCTCGTCATCGAGCCCGCGGTCGGCCGGCTCACCGGCAAGGACACCGGCAAGGGGCGGCTGCCCGACCCGGCGGAGATCTACGAGGTGTGCCGCAGGGTCCTGGCGCGCGGAGTGGGCGAGCCGGACCTCGCGGGGCGGCACGTGGTGATCAGCGCCGGCGGCACGCGGGAACCGCTGGACCCGGTCCGTTTCCTCGGCAACCGCTCCTCGGGCAAGCAGGGCTACGCGCTCGCCCGTACGGCCGTCGCCCGCGGGGCCCGCGTCACCCTGGTGGCGGCCAACACCGCGCTGGCCGACCCGGCCGGGGCGGACGTCGTCCGGGTGGGGACGGCGGTGCAGCTGCGGGAGGCCGTGCTCAAGGCGGCGGCGGACGCCGACGTCGTGGTGATGGCCGCCGCCGTGGCCGACTTCCGGCCCGCCGAGTACGCGGGCGGGAAGATCAAGAAGAAGGACGGGCAGGACCCCGCGCCGGTCGTCCTCGTGCGCAATCCGGACGTTCTGGCGGAGATCTCGGCCGACCGGGCCCGGGACGGGCAGATCGTGGTGGGGTTCGCCGCCGAGACCGACGACGTCCTCGCCAACGGGCGGGCCAAGCTCCTCCGCAAGGGATGTGATCTTCTCGTCGTCAACGAGGTCGGCGAAGCCCGCACCTTCGGTTCCGAGGAGAACGAAGCTGTCATCCTGGCCTCTGACGGGTCGGAGACCCAGGTCCCCTATGGACCGAAGGAAGCCCTGGCCGAGGTCGTGTGGGACCAGGTGGCCGTCCGGCTGGCGCCGCGACGCGCCTGAGCCGATTGCCCTTCTCCTGCTCACCTCCGTGGGTCAGAATGAGGTGCCGCAGGTCACACGGCTCCCACAAGGCGAGACGGGTGGTCCCGGAAACGGTGGCGACCGATAAACTGCACAAGGAACGTGATCGGGCGCAGCCCCCGGTGTGGTTCCGCCAAATGATCAGCCAGCAGCCGCTGCAACCCCAGGGAGCGTTGTGTCCCGTCGTCTGTTTACCTCGGAGTCCGTGACCGAGGGCCACCCCGACAAGATCGCTGACCAGATCAGCGACACGATCCTCGACGCGCTCCTCTCCGAGGACCCGACCTCGCGCGTGGCCGTGGAGACCCTCATCACCACCGGTCTCGTGCACATCGCGGGCGAGGTGACGACGAAGGCCTACGCGCCGATCGCGCAGCTCGTCCGGGAGAAGATCCTCGAGATCGGCTACGACTCCTCGAAGAAGGGCTTCGACGGCGCCTCCTGCGGCGTGTCGGTGTCCATCGGTGCCCAGTCCCCTGACATCGCGCAGGGCGTCGACACCGCCTACGAGAAGCGGGTCGAGGGCGACGAGGACGAGCTCGACAAGCAGGGCGCCGGCGACCAGGGCCTGATGTTCGGCTACGCCTGCGACGAGACCCCCGAGCTCATGCCGCTCCCGATCCACATCGCGCACCGGCTCTCCCGCCGGCTGTCCGAGGTCCGCAAGAACGGCACCATCCCGTACCTGCGCCCCGACGGCAAGACCCAGGTCACCATCGAGTACGACGGCGACAAGGCCGTGCGCCTGGACACCGTCGTGGTCTCCTCGCAGCACGCCTCGGACATCGACCTGGACTCGCTGCTCGCCCCGGACATCCGCGAGTTCGTCGTCGAGCACGTGCTGGCCCAGCTCGTCGAGGACGGCATCAAGCTCGACACCGAGGGCTACCGCCTGCTGGTGAACCCGACCGGCCGCTTCGAGATCGGCGGCCCGATGGGCGACGCCGGCCTGACCGGCCGCAAGATCATCATCGACACCTACGGCGGCATGGCCCGCCACGGCGGCGGCGCGTTCTCCGGCAAGGACCCGTCCAAGGTCGACCGCTCCGCCGCCTACGCCATGCGCTGGGTCGCCAAGAACGTGGTGGCCGCCGGCCTCGCCTCGCGCTGCGAGGTCCAGGTCGCGTACGCCATCGGCAAGGCCGAGCCCGTCGGTCTCTTCGTCGAGACCTTCGGCACCGCCAAGGTCGAGGTCCAGAAGATCGAGGACGCGATCGGCGAGGTCTTCGACCTGCGCCCGGCCGCGATCATCCGCGACCTGGACCTGCTGCGCCCGATCTACGCCCAGACCGCCGCCTACGGCCACTTCGGCCGTGAGCTGCCGGACTTCACCTGGGAGCGCACCGACCGCGTCGACGCGCTGCGCACGGCCGCCGGTCTGTAAGCACCCCCGCGCGTAGGCGTTCGGCCCCGGACCTCCTGGTCCGGGGCCGTTCGCATGCCGTGGCTGTCGGTGGGGTTTGGTAAGAATGCTGATGTGAGCAGCGCGAACGATTCCCAGCCGGAGCAGCTCGCACTGATCCGGGAGATGGTCGCCGAGGCGAAGGCCAAGGCGCCCAAGGCGAAGCCGCGCACCTGGCGGGGGGCCGCCCTCGCCGAAGAGCTGCCCGTCGCCCGGGTCCTCGTGAACAAGGGCGTGCTCCACCTCGACCGGACCTTCGACTACGCCGTGCCCGCCGAGCTCTCCGAGGCCGCACAGCCCGGCGTCCGCGTCCGGGTCCGCTTCGGCGCCGGCTCCCACCAGGTGCACGGAGGCCGCCGCGAGGGCGGCGGCCTCATCGACGGCTTCATCGTGGAGCGCCGCGCCGAGTCCGACTACAACGGGGCCCTCGCCGCCCTCGCCCAGGTGGTCTCGCCCGAGGTGGTGCTCACCCCCGGCATGCTGGCCCTCGCCCGGGCCGTCGCCGACCGCTACGCCGGCAGCCTCGCCGACGTGCTCCAGCTCGCCCTGCCCGCGCGGAGCGCCCGCGCCGAGGCCAAGCCCTCGCCGGAGCCGCTGCCCCCGCCCGCCGCGCCCGAGCCCGCCGGCTGGGAGCGGTACGGCGCCGGGCCCGCCTTCCTGCGGGCCCTGGCCGGCGGCGCCGCCCCGCGCGCCGTGTGGACCGCCCTGCCCGGCCCCGGCTGGGCCGACGAACTCGCCCGCGCCATGACCGCCACCCTCGCCTCCGGGCGCGGCGCCCTCGCCGTGGTCCCCGACGGGCGCACCGCCGCCCGGCTCGACCAGGCGCTGACCGCCCTGCTCGGCGAGGGACGGCACGCGCTGCTGACCGCCGAGTCCGGACCCGAGAAGCGCTACCGCCAGTGGCTCGCCGTGAACCGGGGCTCGGTGCGCGCCGTCATCGGGACCCGGGCGGCGATGTTCGCCCCCGTACGGGACCTCGGACTGGTCGCCGTCTGGGACGACGGCGACTCCAGCCACAGCGACGACAACGCCCCCTTCCCGCACGTCCGGGAGGTGCTGGAACTGCGCGCGGTCAGCGACGGCTGCGCCTTCCTGGCCGGGAGCACCAGCTGCACCGTGGAGGCCGCGCAGCTGGTCGAATCGGGCTGGGCCCGGCCGCTGGTCGCCAGCCGCGAGACCGTACGCGCCTGCGCCCCCCGGATCCGGACCGTGGGCGACGAACTGCTCGCCCGCGACGAGGCCGCGCGCGCCGCGCGACTGCCGAGCCTGGCGTGGGAGACCGTACGGGAGGGGCTGAAGACCGGGCCCGTGCTCGTCCAGGTGCCACGGCGGGGCTACGTCCCGCGGCTGGCGTGCGAGCGGTGCCGGACCCCCGCCCGCTGCACGGTCTGCGCGGGCCCCCTGGAGGCCCCCGACGAGCGGGACCTGCAGTGCGGGTGGTGCGGGCGCGCCGAGCCGGCCTGGCACTGCGAGGAATGCGGCTCGTTCCGGCTGCGCGCCCAGGTGGTCGGCGCCCGGCGGACGGCCGAGGAGCTGGGCCGGGCCTTCCCGGCCGTGCCCGTACGGACCTCCGGGCGCGACCACGTGCTCGACGAGGTGCCGGACCGGCCGGCGCTGGTGGTGTGCACGCCGGGCGCCGAGCCGGTGGCGGCCGGCGCCGGGTACGCGGCCGCGCTGCTGCTCGACGGCTGGGCCATGCTCACCCGGCCCGACCTGCGCGCGGGCGAGGACGCGCTGCGGCGGTGGATCACGGCCGCCTCGCTGGTCCGGGGCGACGGGCAGGTCGTGGTCGTCGCCGAGCCGACGCTGCGGCCGGTCCAGGCGCTCGTCAGGTGGGACCCGGTGGGCCACGCCGTGCGGGAGCTCGCGGAACGCGCCCAGCTGGGCTTCCCGCCCGTCTCGCGGATGGCGGCCGTGGCCGGGCGGGGCGAGGCGGTGGAGGCCTTCCTGGCCGGCGCCGGGCTGCCGCCGGACGCGGAGATCCTGGGCCCGGTCCCGATACCGGGACGGCGCGGGGAGCGGTCCCCGGGCGAGCGGGCGCTGGTCCGGGTCCCGCCGGGCAGCGGCGCGGCCCTGGCGGCCGCCCTGAAGACCGCGCAGGCGGCCCGGATGGCACGGGGCGTCCCGGCGGCCGACGCGGTGCGGGTCCGGATCGACCCGCCGGACATCGGCTGACCGGCCGGCAGCGCACGCGCAAGCCCCCGGCGGGAGACGCTGGGTCGTCCCGCCGGGGGCGGATTCAGGCGCGGCGAGCGGCGGCGGCCGGCCGTCGGGGGTCGGCGTCCCGGCGGCAGGACACGAGGTCAGCCGTTGCGCGGACCGGGGAAGGCGGGGGAGCGCGGAACCTCCCCGAGGCTCCGGGCGGGGTTCCCCCCGGCCGCCGCCTGGGCCTCCTCGCGCACCGGCTGCGGCGGCACGGAGCGGGCGGCCGGCACGGTGGGCAGCGGCCCCATCGTCCGGGTGGTCGTCCCCTCGGTCGGCGGCTCCGCCGACTCGGCGGACTGCGCCCGCCGGGCGCCGTAGCGGCGGTGCACGGCCTGCTTCGTGACGCCGAGCGCCGAACCGACCGCGTCCCACGAGAAGCCGAGCGAGCGGTCGAAGTCCACCGCCGCCGTGACCAGCGTCTCGACGCTGTCCCGCAGCTCCTGCGCGAGGCGGACGGTGGGCGCGGGCGCCCGGCCGTAGACGACGAAGCCCGTGGAGGGACCGGAGCGGCGCGGACGGTACACGTTGCCGAGCTGGGCGGTGAGCGTACGCAGGGCATCCACTTGCCGGCGAACCCGTTCGATGTCCCGTACCAGGAGGTGCAGGCTGGCCCGGGCTTGGGCGTCGTGGGTGGCGTGGTCGGCCATGAAGAAGCCTCTCGAACCGGTGCTGAAGGGCGGATCGGGCCGCAGACACCGTTCACACGCGGCCCGTTTCGGTCAATCTCTCTTGACCAACGCGTCACCCGTCGCCCAGGTCACGCTGTGGGGGCGTGTCGGCATATGCGAGGGGCGCGCGCGTGTGCGTACGCCCCCTCGACGGCGCAGGTGGGCCACGGTGAGCGCCGGAGGGCCGGGGCCGGCCACCTTCGGGCGGCCCCCGGGCGCCCGCCCCATAGACTGGTGCGCTGCTGACAGCCGAGATAGCGAGGTAGGACCCAGTGAAGCTGGTCTTCGCAGGCACCCCCGAGGTCGCCGTACCCGCCCTGGACGCCCTGATCGCCTCCGGGCGGCACGAGGTCGCCGCCGTCGTCACCCGGCCCGACGCACCGGCCGGCCGCGGCCGCCGGCTCGTCGCCAGCCCGGTCGCGGAGCGCGCCGAGGAAGCGGGCATCGAGGTCCTCAAGCCCGCACGGCCGCGCGACCCCGACTTCCAGGCCCGGCTGCGCGAGATCGCCCCCGACTGCTGCCCGGTCGTCGCCTACGGGGCCCTGCTCCCCAAGAGCGCCCTCGACATCCCCAAGCACGGATGGGTCAACCTGCACTTCTCGCTGCTGCCCGCATGGCGCGGCGCCGCGCCCGTCCAGCACTCGATCATGGCGGGCGACCAGGTCACCGGCGCGTCCACCTTCCTCATCGAGGAGGGCCTGGACTCCGGCCCGGTCTACGGCATCCTCACCGAGGAGATCCGCCCGACCGACACCAGCGGCGACCTGCTCACCCGGCTGGCCTTCGCCGGCTCCGGGCTGCTGGCCGCCACCATGGACGGCATCGAGGACGGCACCCTGCGCGCCGTCGCGCAGCCCGCCGACGGCATCTCCCTCGCGCCCAAGATCACCGTCGAGGACGCCCGCATCGACTGGACGGCCCCCGCGATGCGCGCCGACCGCGTGGTGCGCGGCTGCACGCCGGCCCCGGGCGCCTGGACCGTCTTCCGCGGCGAGCGGCTCAAGCTGATCTCGCTGGGCCTGGTGGCCGACCGCACCGACCTGGCGCCCGGCGAGCTCGCCCCGGCCAAGAACCACGTCCACGTCGGCACCGGCTCGCACGCCGTGGAGCTGCTGTGGGTGCAGCCCCAGGGCAAGAAGCCGATGCGCGCCGCCGACTGGGCCCGCGGGGTGCGGATCGCGCCCGGCGAGCGACTCGGCGGAGCCGACGTAGGCTGAATCCAGCCGAGCCGGATCCGGCCGCGCCGCCCTCGCGGCGGCGCGGGACCCCGGACCCGCGGACGGCCCCCCGCCGGGGCGGCGCCCGCCGCCCCCGCACCGCGTCACCGCAGCACCTCATGACCGCAGCACCTCGTAAACCCGGAGCACCTTTCACGTGAGCGAACAGCCCCGTCCCCGTCGCAACCCCGCAGGCCAGCGGCAGGCCAAGCCGTACCGGCGGCCCCAGAAGGACCCCGTCCGGATGCTGGCCTTCGAGGTGCTGCGGGCGGTGGACGAGCGCGACGCCTACGCGAACCTCGTGCTGCCGCCGCTGCTGAAGAAGGCCCGCCAGGACGAGAGCTTCCAGGCGCGCGACGCCGCACTGGCCACCGAGCTGGTCTACGGGACGCTGCGCCGGCAGGGCACCTACGACGCCGTCATCAAGGCGTGCATCGACCGGCCGCTGCGGGAGGTGGACCCGCCGGTGCTCGACGTGCTCTCGCTCGGCGCGCACCAGCTGCTCGGCACCCGGATCCCCACGCACGCGGCGGTCTCCGCGAGCGTGGAGCTGGCCCGGGTGGTGCTCGGGGACGGACGCGCCAAGTTCGTGAACGCCGTGCTGCGGAAGATCGCCGCGCACGATCTCGACGGCTGGCTGGAGCGGGTCGCACCCCCCTACGAGGACGACGCCGAGGAACACCTCGCGGTGTACCACTCGCACCCCCGGTGGGTCGTCAGCGCCCTGTGGGACGCGCTGGGCGGCGGCCGCGCCGGCATCGAGGACCTGCTGGAGGCCGACAACGAGCGGCCCGAGGTGACCCTGGTCGCCCGTCCCGGCCGCTCCACCCCGCAGGAGCTGCTGGACGCGGTCGGCGAGGACTCGGCGCTGCCCGGGCGCTGGTCGCCGTACGCCGTGCGGATGGCCGAGGGCGGCGAGCCCGGCGCGCTGGAGGCGGTGCGCGAGGGCCGCGCCGGCGTCCAGGACGAGGGCAGCCAGCTGGTGGCGATGGCCCTGGCGGCCGTGCCCGTCGAAGGCAGCGACGAGCGCTGGCTCGACGGCTGCGCCGGCCCCGGCGGCAAGGCGGCGCTGCTCGCCGCGCTCGCCGCGCAGCGCGGAGCCTTCCTCCTCGCCTCGGAGAAGCAGCCGCACCGGGCGCGCCTCGTGGAGCGCGCCCTCGCCGGCAACCCGGGCCCCTACCAGGTCATCGCGGCGGACGGCACCCGGCCGCCGTGGCGGCCCGGCTCCTTCGACCGCGTCCTGATGGACGTCCCCTGCACGGGCCTGGGCGCGCTCCGCCGCCGCCCGGAGGCCCGCTGGCGCCGCCGCCCGCAGGACCTGGAGGGCTTCGCGCCGCTCCAGCGCGGACTGCTGCGCGAAGCGCTGTCGGCGGTGCGGGTGGGCGGCGTCGTGGGCTACGCGACGTGCTCGCCGCACCTGGCCGAGACCCGGGTCGTCGTGGACGACGTCCTGAAGGGGCGCGGCGCGGGCGCCTCGCCGGTGTCCGCGGAGCTGATCGACGCGCGGCCGTACATGTCGGGCGTACCGGGTCTGGGCGACGGCCCGGATGTCCAGCTGTGGCCGCACCTGCACGGAACGGACGCGATGTACCTGGCCCTGCTGAGGCGCACGGCGTAGCGCCGGCCCCCGGTTCCCCACCCCTCGAAAGGGGCCGCAGCACTAGGTACGCGTACTCATGAGCCGTGCTACGGCGCGAGGTAGCGTTCCCGATTGGTGTGATCATCGGACAATCGGGGGCTGCGCGCATGGCGTGGGACGAGTGGGAACAGATGAAGGCCGGGGCGGGCGAAAGGCACGTGGGCATGAGGCTCAACCACGTGCCCTCCGATCCCGGAACCGGCGCCCCGAGCGCCGTGACGGGGGGTCTCCAGTCCAGCAAGAAGGCGTGGACCACGGCCGCCGAGGGCGTGGGATCCCTGCGCCCGACCATCGGCACCGCGCTCACCAAGCTCGAGACCGGGCAGACGGGCATCGGCTCGACCGCCGGCTGTCTGAGCGCGGCCGCGCAGAAGGACGTGTACGACTCCTGGAAGAAGTACGCCGAGAGCGTCAGCGAGCGCTGCGGCGCGCTCCGGGGAGTCCTGGACCAGGTCGGCCGTGACGTGCTGACGACCGACGAGGGCGTCCGGGCGGAGATGGACAGGCTGAACCACACCTACGCGGACACGGACGCCGTCGGCGGCCAGGCCAAGGGGCGGTGACGCCGCGATGGACTACGACACCCTCAAGGCCTTCAAACCGTCCGAGTTCGAGGAAGCCGCCGACGGCTACCGCACCATGGGCAACTCGGCCCAGGCGGCCAGGGAGCACCTCGAGAACGCGGTCGCCACGGGCATGCGCAAGTCGCTGAAGGGCGAGGCGGTGGACGCCGCGCAGAAACAGCTCCAGGCCCTGGCGAAGAACCTCCACTACACGCAGACCGAATGTGGTGTGATCAGCACCGCGCTCAACGGGTTCGCCTACGACATGGCGGTTGCCAAGCGGAAGCTGGAGGCGGCGATCGCCGACGCGCAGGCGGACGGCTGCAAGGTGAACGACGACGGCTCGGTCACGTTCCCGGCCGGCCAGAAGCCGGGCGCCGAGAAGGCCACGGAGGGCGGCTCCGTGACCGGGAGCGCGGGAGGCAACGAGACCTCCGACGCCTTGGAGCGCCAGGCGGCGAACATCCACCCGAACCCGAACTACGGCAAGGCGATGGGGTACGCGAACCGTATCGCCGACGCGCTCAAGGAAGCCAGCGACGCGGACGCCAAGTGGGAGCCGAAGATCCGGGCCCTCAAGGCCGACGACGACCTGACCGTGTCCGGCAGCGACTGGAAGGACGTGACGTCGGACACGGACGGCGTGCGCGGGGCGGCCGACGGGTACCTCGGCACGATCAAGCCACCGCCCAAGAACGACTGGCCCCAGGACAACGCCAACTGGTGGAACGGCCTCACCGATGAACAGCGCGAGGCCTACGTCTCCATGCACCCCGCGAGCATCGGGGCACTCGACGGCCTCCCCTCCGCCGTACGCGACGACGCGAACCGCATCGTCCTCGCGGAACAGCGCGGCGCCAAGCAGGTGGAGTACGACGCCTGGCTGAAGAAGGAGCCGGAGCACTACAGGCCCTACATCAGCCCCGTCACGGGCCGCGAGGTGAAGGGCGCGATGGTCCCGACGGAGGAGTGGAAGAAGTGGGAGGAGAAGCGGAAGGAGATCGAGGGCGGCTACCAGGGCATGGACGCCATACAGAGACGATTCGACACCTATACGAGCGAGAGCAACCGCCCCTACCTCCTCGGCTTCGACGGCAAGGACATGGGGCGTGCCATCGTCTCCATAGGCAATCCGGACACCGCCGACAACGTGGTGACGTACGTGCCCGGGACGTTCGCCGAGCTGAAGTCCATCGACGGCGACCTCGGCAGGGCCGAGCGTCTCCAGGCACAGGCGGAAGCCACCGACCTCTCGAAGTCGACGGCTTCGATCGTGTGGCTCGGTTACGACGCCCCGCAGGGCATCACGACCGATGCGACGGAGACCAAGTGGGCGGACAACGCCAGGGAGCCGCTCGGTAACTTCATCCAGGGGATCGAGGAATCCAACCACCGCGAGGGCGGCGTGAACCAGACGCTCCTGGGGCACAGCTACGGGTCCCTGGTGGTGGGCGAGGCGATGAGCATGCACGTGGACCTACCGGTCGACAACGCGATCATGGTGGGCAGTCCGGGCGTGGGAGTGGACCACGCGAAGGACCTGAACATCCCGCCGGACCGGGTCTTCGCGGCCACGGCGGGTTGGGACCTCATCAACATCGCCCCGCCGCCGGCCGGGCCCTTGGCCCCCCTCAATCCGAAGGCTTACATGGAGCTCTTTGACGACCATTCGATCGTCCACGGAACGGACCCGACCAGCGACGACTTCGGGGGCCAGGTCTTCGAGGTCCCCGACGGGAAGTTGCCGCTCGAGGACTGGGAAATGATGCCCGCGCACTCCCAGTACTGGGACGACGCGCCCCTCAGGAGCCTGGCAGGGATCGTCACCGGAGGAAAGCCGTGAATCTACGGAAGGCATTCTCAGTCGCCGCACTGCTCGCACTGACGGTCGCGGTGACCGCGTGCGGGGGAGGGCCGGGCAACGGAGAGAAAGCGAAGCAGGTCACCATGAACGAGCAGCAGGCCATCGACAGGGCGGAAGAGATCATCCGGCAGGCGGTGGACACCATGTCGCCCCAGCCGACGCTGGAGCGGTTCGGACCCGCGACCATCGGCCCCTGCATTGCCAGGAACGACAGCCGCAAAGACGACCGGTTGCAGGCGACCCTCTTCTACAAGCTCACCGGGGTTCCCGGGACCGAGGCCAGGAACCTCGTGCTGCAGGCGCGGGACGCCTGGCTGAAGCAGGGCTACAAGTACAACTCCTCGAACGAAGAGGACATGTCCGGCCCCTTCCCCTGGGTCAGCATGCGTACGGAGCCGGACGACTTCTGGATGGAGGGCATCACCGGGGTCTTGGACCGCGCCAAGGGCGAGGGTGTGGCCACCCTCAAGGTGGTGTCGCCCTGCTTCCTCCCGCCGGGCAAGAGCAAGGCCTCGGGGGTGACCCCGGCCGGTCCTGCCGCGTACCAGGCCCCGTCGCCCGACGATCCCGCCACACGCCGGGCCCTCGCCCACTCCAGCCGGATCTACGACGCGCTGCAGGTCCGATCGGCGCCCACGCAGCCCGGGGAGGGACTCGGCACGGTCAGGGACGAGTCGGGTGCCTCGGTCCACCACGCCTGGTCGACCGAGCCGCTGCCGGAGGGGGAGAGGGCGGCCGCCGTGGCACGCGCGCAGACGTTCTTCCAGAGCGCGGGATGGACCGTGCGCCGGGTGCCGATGGTCGAGGGCACCCCGGCCGTCGTCGCCGGCCACCCCGGAGACCGCACGGTCGCGCAGGTCGCGTCCTCGACCACCGGGGCGGTGCGCGTCGCGGTGACGGCACCCGCCCACGGTCCCGCGTCCGCCGACGCGTGACGGCCGGCGGGACCGGGCTCCGGGCCCGTCGGCCCTTAAGGGCGGATGAAGCATCCCCCGTGGTGCGTTAAGCGTTGCTACGCCCGCCCCGACTTGCGGGGTCGTGGCCGGAACCGGCCGTAGGCATGGCAGGCTTGGGGCATGGCCGCGCAGATTTATCCCAGCATCCTGTCCGCCGACTTCTCCCGACTCGCCGAAGAGGCGAGGGCCGTCGAGGGGGCCGACTGGCTGCATGTCGACGTCATGGACAACCATTTCGTCCCCAACCTCACCCTCGGCATGCCCGTCGTGGAGTCCCTGAGCCGGGCCACGGACATCCCGCTGGACCTCCACCTGATGATCGAGAACCCGGACCGCTGGGCCCCGCAGTACGTGGAGGCCGGTGCGGGTTCGGTCACCTTCCACGCCGAGGCCGCGGCGGCGCCCGTACGCCTCGCGCGCGAGATCCGGGCCAAGGGGGCGCGGGCGTCGATGGCGCTCAAGCCCGCGACGCCCATCGAACAGTACGAGGACATCCTCCCCGAGCTCGACATGCTGCTGATCATGACGGTCGAGCCCGGCTTCGGCGGCCAGCCCTTTCTCGACATCATGCTCCCCAAGATCCGCCGGACCCGGGAGCTGATCTCCAAGCACGGCCTGGAGCTGTGGCTGCAGGTCGACGGCGGGGTCTCGGCCTCGACGATCGAACGCTGTGCCGAGGCCGGCGCCGACGTGTTCGTGGCGGGCAGCGCGGTCTACGGCGCGGTCGATCCGGCCGCCGCCGTACGCACGCTCCGTGAGCAGGCGGGTGCGGCGATCGCCGCGGCGCCGTGGGCTTGCGACCACTGAGCCAAGGGTTGATGAACAGCTCGGTGAACGGGAGCTGTCCAGGCTGATCAACGGCCGTCGGATCTGACAGGATGAACGGCGAGTCGAGAGTGTGAACACGAGAGTGTGAACAGCAGTGAGGAGAACGCGGTGTCTGCAATGTCGGCGGGACGGTCAGCCCTGCGGATGGGACCCGCGGAGCTGGTGCAGGCGGCGGCCATGGCGCGCCGTTTCTACCTCGAGGGCAAATCCAAGATCCAGATCGCCGAGGAGTTCGGCGTGAGCCGCTTCAAGGTGGCCAGGGTCCTGGAGACCGCCCTGGAGCGCGACCTCGTACGGATCGAGATCCGGGTACCGGCCGAACTGGACGCGGAGCGTTCGGACGCGCTCAGGGCCCGGTACGGGCTGCGGCACGCCGTCGTGGTGGAGTCGCCCGCCGACGCCACCGAGGACGCGCCCGACCCGGAGAACCTGGGCGCGGTCGCCGCCGATCTGCTGGGCGAGCTGGTCAACGAGGGCGACGTACTGGGCCTGGCGTGGGGGCGGTCGACCATTCACATGGCCGCTTCCCTGCACCGGCTGCCGCAGTGCACCGTGGTCCAGCTGACCGGTGTGTACGACGCGGGAACCGCCGAGCGCGGTTCGGTCGAGGCCGTGCGCCGGGCCGCCCAGGTGTCGGGGGGCGACGCGCACCCGATCTACGCGCCGATGCTGCTGCCCGACCCGGCGACGGCGGCCGCGCTGCGCAGCCAGACCGGGATCGCGCGCGCTTTCGAGTACTTCGACAAGGTGACGGTCGCGGCCGTCTCCATCGGGTCGTGGGAGACGGGCATCTCCACCGTCCACGACATGCTGACCGACGAGGAGCGGGCCCACTACGCCTCGCTCGGCGTCGCGGCCGAGATGTCCGCGCACCTGTTCGACTCCGAGGGTCGGCGGGTCGGCCGGGACCTCGGCGAGCGGTGCATCACCGTCGAGGCGGACCGGCTGCGGCGGATCCCGGAGGTCGTGGCCATCGCGGGCGGGCTGCGCAAGGCCTCGGCGATCGGGGCGGTGCTCCGGTCCGGCCTGGTGACCAGCCTGGTCACGGACACGGCGGTGGCCGACTACCTGCTGACCGAGTCGGCCCCCGGCCTGCGGCCCGCGCTGGACCGGGCCGATCCCGACGACCTGTAGAGGCTGTTCGGCGCTCCGTCGCGGCGGCTGGTGCGGATGGTGCCGGAATTGAGATCCGAACGGCGGACCGCGAGGCGGCCTGCTGGGCGCATACTGGTTCCAATGACAAAGTCCGCAGTACCTCGCCGCCATTTGCCGTCCAGCCCGTTCAAGGCCCCCGTGGAACAGCCCATCCGGCAGTTCAACGTCGGCGATCGGGTCACTCACGATGAGCACGGCCTCGGCCGTGTCGTCGGAATCGAGGAGGGGATCGCCGTTCTCGTCGACTTCGGTTCGGTCCAGAAGCGAATCCTGAGTCCCTACACCAAGATGGCCGCACTCTGAGGTCATCGGGCGATTCGCGAGCGAATCGGATATTTGGCACGATCGGTGCATGATCTTTCGGAACGTGCCCCGATCGTTGCTGCGTTTGCTGGGGGCCGTGTTCCTCTGTGCCGCGCTGGTCGGCGCGGTGGGCTGTGGCGGGCAGCAGCCCGCGCCCGCCGCCGCCAGCGCCAGTGCCAGTGCCCGCGGGGTCGGTCCCGGCAGTAGTACCGCTCCCGCGTGGGCGAAGGGGATGGCCGCCGTACGGGCCGACGCGCTGCCGCAGCAGGCCCGCGACGTGCTCGCGCTCATCGACAAGGGCGGCCCGTACCCGTACCGGCAGGACGGCACCGTCTTCGGGAACTTCGAGAAGGCCCTGCCCCGGCAGAAGCGCGGCTACTACCACGAGTTCACGGTGCCGACGCCCGGCGAGCGGGACCGCGGGGCCCGGCGGATCGTGACGGGCGAGGGTGGGGAGTTCTTCTACACGGACGACCACTACGACACCTTCAAGGCGGTTATCCGATGAGCCTGGACCCGCAGCCGCTCGCCCCCGCGCTCGCGGCGGCCGACGCCGCCGGCTGGACGACCCTACGGCTCGACCTGGCCGGCGTACGGGGCAAGGCGGAGCTGATGCGGCGGTGCGGGGTCGCGCTGCGGCTGCCCGAGTGGGTCGGGGGGAACTGGGACGCTTTGGCGGACGCGCTGCGGGACCTGTCGTGGCTGCCGGACGCCGCGGGGCGGCTGCTGGCGGTGACGTCGTGGCGCGGCTATGCGGCCGCGCGGCCCGGTGAGTGGGATACGTTGGTGGAGGTGCTGGAGGAGGCCGTGGACTTCTGGCGGGAGCAGGAGGCCGGGCCGGGGCTGACGGTGTTGCTGGCCGAGGACGGGCCGGATGCCGGGCCCGATGCCGTGCCCGATGCCGGGGCTCCGCCGCGGACACCGCGCCTCAAACGCCGGCGGGGCTGAAGGAACGGGGCTCCGCCCCGGACCCCGCGCCTCAAATGCCGGCGGGGCTGGAGGGTGCGGCGGAGTCGGCAGAGCGGGGCTCCGCCCCGGACCCCGCGCCTCAAACGCCGGCGGGGCTGGAGGGTGCGGCGGAGTCGGCAGAGCGGGGCTCCGCCCCGGACGCCGGCGGGGCTGGTCGTGCGAAGACCCGGGGTGGTGCCCCGGGTCTTCGGTGGTCAGTCCGCCTTCGGGATCCACGGTGGGGTCTGGCCCCAGGACCAGACCGGGATCTTGGCCGCGTCCACCGGGGGCGGGTTGGGGCCCGAGTAGATCAGGGCCATGCGGGTGCCCCACTCGATGTAGTAGGCGAAGACCCCGCGGAACTCCGGGTCCGTCGGGAGGCCGACCTCGTCGGCCGTGTCCATCAGCAGGTCCACCCAGCGGCGGCGCTGCTCCTCGGTGATCCCGCGGCCCAGGTGCTTGGTGGCCATGTGCTGGTGGCCGCCGTGGTGGGCGGTGTAGTCCGAGGGGCCGCCGAAGACCTCCGACAGCCAGATCGCGACGTGCTGCGGGTGCTCCGAGTCCATGCCGGCGAAGACCGGGGCCAGGATCTCGTCCCGCAGGGCGTGGGCGTAGAAGGCGTCGGTGAGACGGTTCATCGCCTCCGCGCCGCCCATCCACTCGTAGATGGTGGGTGTGGTGCTCATGACTGTCCGGCGGCCTTTCCCGTGCCCACGACGCCCGTCACGAGGTAGTGCTGCATCTCCTCGATGGCCGTCACGTACGGACGGATCGCGCTGAAGAACGCCGGGAAGTGCTCGCCCTTGCGGAATCCGCCCAGGTGGGCCTCGATCGAGGTCCAGCGGATGCGCAGGATGTAGCGCTCCTTCTCCTCCTCGCACCGGGCCAGTTCGTAGTCGATGCACTCGGGCGACGCGGCCAGGGCCTCGGCGGCCCGGGCGTACGCGTCCTCGAAGGCCGGCTGGTCGTCCAATGCGATCCGGTAGCGGATGTATTCGACGGTGGTGGTCATGGGTGCGTGCCTCTCCCTGGATGGTGGTCTCGGCCAGCCTTACGCGATCATGCGCCGGAGTGGGGCCGATCGGTCATTCGGACCCGGACTTCCTGGAGTCGGTCTCGCCGGAGACGTCCGGGCCCTGCTCACGGACCTGGCGGACCTTGTCCAGCGAGTCGCGCAGTTCCGTCAGCCAGGTGTCGGTGTTGCGGCCGACGAGGCGGACGCACCAGGCCAAGGCGTCGGCCCGGCTGCGGGCGACCCCGCCGGCGACCAGGGTGTCGAGGACCTGGCGTTCGGACTGGCGCAGGCGGGTCATCACCGGGACGGCGAGGTGGGTGAAGAGCGTCGTCTCCTCACCCACCCGTACGCCCCAGGCGACCTTGCGGCGGTAGAGGGACTCGGCCTCGCGGGCCACCTCGATGCGCTGTTCGCGGGTGCGTTCGCGGAACTCCTTGACCGACTCGGTCGCCGGTATGACGCCGACGACCGTGATCTCCTCGCGGTCGGCCGTGACCGAGAGGAGGGACTCGTAGACGTCCACCGGCAGGCGCTCGGCGAACCACGCGCGGAGCTGTTCGCTCTGTTCGGCTGTAATCATGTAATCAACGTTGCATCCGATACCTTCTTGATCGCAAGGACTCGGACGTTCGCTCTCAGCCCATAGAGCGGTAGCGGTGGATCAGGGAGACGGCCATCGCGCCCTCGCCCACGCCCGAGGCGACCCGCTTGACCGAGTGGGCGCGGACGTCGCCGGCCGCGAAGACGCCGGGGACGCTCGTCTCCAGCGGGTAGGGGGCCCGCTCCAGGCTCCACTCCGCCGGGAGTTCACCGCCGTTCGCGATCAGGTCCGAGCCGGTGAGGACGAAGCCGTACTCGTCCCGTTCGACGACGCCGGCGAGCCAGTCGGTGTGCGGGCGGGCGCCGATGAAGGTGAACATGAACCGGGCCGGGACCTCCTTGTCCTCGCCCGTGTCCGCGTCGTGGAGGGTCAGCCGCTCCAGGTGCTCGTCGCCGTCGAGGCGGACCACCGTCGTACGGACCCTCACCTCGATGTTCGGGGTGCGGTCGATCTCGTCGATGAGGTAGCGGGACATGCTCGCGTCCAGGGAGGCCGCGCGGACCAGGATGGTCACCCGGGCGGCGTACTTGGCGAAGTGCACCGCCGCCTGGCCCGCGGAGTTGGCCCCGCCCACGATGAACACGTGCTGCGAGATGCAGGCGGAGCTCTCGGTGGTGGCCGCGCCGTAGTACAGCCCGGCGCCCTCGAAGCGGTCCGCGCCCGGGGCCTCCAGGCGGTTGTACGAGACGCCGGTGGCCAGCAGCACCGTCTCCGCGCTGATCTCGGTGCCGTCCGCCAGGGTCAGGATCTTCGCCGGGTCGTCCCGGGTCAGCGAGACCACCTCCACCGGGTGCAGGATCTCGGCGCCGAACCGGGAGGCCTGGATCGTGGCCCGGCGGGTCAGGTCGCCGCCCGAGAGGCCCGACGGGAAGCCGAGGTAGTTCTCGATCAGGCTGGAGGTGCCGGCCTGCCCGCCCGGGGCGCGGGAGTCCAGCATCAGGGTGGAGAGGCCCTCGGAGGCCGAGTAGACCCCGGCCGCCAGGCCCGCCGGGCCCGCGCCGACGATGACGCACTCGTAGTGCGGGCGCGAGGCGGTCGTGGCCAGGCCCAGGCGCTGGGCGAGCTGGGTGTCGGTGGGGGCGGAGAGCACCGTGCCGTCCGGGAAGCGGACCAGGGGCAGCGCACCGTCGGGCTGGGCCGCGATCAGCGTCAGCGCCTCGGGATCCCGCTCGACGTTGAGGAAGCGGAACGGCTGGCCGTTGCGGGTGAAGAAGTCCCGGACGGCGTGGGTGCCGGGGGAGACCAGGTGGCCGGCGACGATGATGCCGTCGTACGCGGGGCGATAGGTGGCCAGCCAGTCGGACAGCAGGTCGTCCAGGACCGGGAAGAGCCGCTCGTGCGGCGGGTCCCACGGCTTGAGCAGGTAGTAGTCCAGCCGGACCCGGTTGATGGCGGTGATCGCCGCGTCGGTCTCCGCGTAGGCCGTCAGGAGCACGCGGCGGGCGTCCGGGAAGCGGCTGACCGCCTCCAGCAGGAACTCGACGCCGGTGACGTCGGGCATCCGCTGGTCCACGAGGAACAGCGCGGGGTCGTGGCCGCGCTCGTCGAGGGAATCCAGGATCTTCAGGGCGTCGGCCGCCGACGAGGCGCCGAGCACCCGGTAGCGGTCGCCGTAGGCGCTGCGCAGGTCGCGCCGGACGGCGCGCAGGACCTGCGGGTCGTCGTCCACGGCCAGGATGACCGGCTTCTTGTGCTCCGCGCGTTCGGCGGCGGCCGCCGAGGCCGCCGCGCTCACCGCCGGGGCGGCGGAGCTCTCCCGGGCCGCGCTCATGCCGGGTCCAGCATCAGCTTGTCGGCGTAGCACCAGGCCCAGGCCTCGCCGGGCTCGTGGGAGGCGGCTATGGCGTGCTCGGTGGTCCGGTAGTGCCGAGTGGCGTGACGGTTCTTCGACGAGTCGCAGCATCCGACGTGCCCGCAGCTGAGGCACATCCGCAGGTGCACCCAGGTGTCACCGGCGGCGAGGCACTCCTCGCAGCCGGCGGCAGTGGGTTCCACCGGACGTATCTGATCGATGTGTGTGCACAACAGGTCCATCGTCATCGTCCCCGTCCCTCTCTCGTGCTCGTTCACCAACACGGCCCGCGCGCCCGTGATTCACGGCGCGTCCAGACCATAGGGCGGGGACCCGGTAATGGTTCATCGAATCGGCCGAAGTCAGGTAGTCCTGAAGCTACTTCATGACGTCCGCGGATGACTTCCTGAGGTGCCGCCACGACCTGGCCCGCTACCTCACGAAGTCGCATACCAGCGCTTTGACGCACGCCCCGGGCGCGGCCAGTGTGGGGGACGCCAACGACAACAGGCGGCGCCTGGAGGAATTCGTGAGCAGAAAGATTCTGGTCATTGTCTCCGAACACGGTTACTGGGCCGAGGAACTGATAGGCCCCGTGTCGAAGTTCGACGAGCGGGGCTACGAGGTCGTATTCGCCACGCCGACCGGAAAGCGTGCACACGCTCTTCCGCCGAGCCTCGACGCGAACTACATCGACCCCCCGCTGGGACGCTCGGTCACCACCGAGGAGAACGCCCGGCTGGGGCGGGAGTTCGAGCAGTCGAGCCGACTGGACTCGCCGCTCGACATCGAGGCGTGGGTCCCCGAGCGCCCGTACACGAGCGACGAGGGCTACCTGCGCAAGCTGGAGCAGTACCACCGGGATCTGGACAAGCTCGACGCCGACATCGCGGACTACGACGCGATCCTCGTCGTCGGCGGCAGCGGCCCGATCGCGGACCTCGCCAACAACGAGCGCGTGCACGCCCTGATCCTGGCCTTCAAGAAGGCCGGCAAGGTCGTGGCCGCGGAGTGCTACGGGGTCGCCTGCCTGGCCTTCGCCCGCGACTGGAGCGACCGCAGGAGCATCATCTGGGGCAAGCACGTGACCGGCCACTGCAAGGAGTACGACTACAAGGACGGCACCGGATTCCTCGGTACCGATTTCAACATGGGGCCGCCGCCGTATCCGCTGGAGTACATCCTGCGCGACGCGACGGGACCGCGCGGCGCGTACCACGGGAACTTCGGCAAGCCGGTCTCGGTGATCGTCGACTTCCCCTTCGTCACCGGACGTTCCACCCCCGACTCCTATCTCACGGGGCAGAAGATCGTGGAAGTCCTGGAGGACGGTCTCACCCGATACGGCTGGTGATCCCGGAAGTCGCGGACCAGCCGCAGGGAAGTCGGAGAGCAGAGGGGGAATTCATGGAAGCCACTCCCGGACGGGAAAGGCTGATCGAGCAGTTCAAGGCCGACGGTCTGAATGTGATGTTCGGAAATCCGGGGACGGTGGAACAGGGATTCCTCGACGCGGTGGACGCGGCGGAGGACTTCACCTACATCCTCGCCCTCCAGGAAACCGTCGCCGCCGGCATCGCCGACGGGTACGCCCGGGCGACCGGCGGCGCGGCCCTGCTCCAACTGCACTCCGGAGTGGGGCTGGGCAACGGAATCGGGATGCTCTACCAGTCGCTGCGCGGCCACACCCCGCTCGTCGTGGTCGCCGGTGACGCCGGGGTGCGCTACGACGCCATGGACGCGCAGATGGCGTCCGACCTGGTGGCGATGGCCAAGCCGGTGACCAAGTACGCGACGCGGGTCACCGACCGGCACTCCGTGCTCCGCACCGTCCGGCGCGCCGTGAAGATCGCGCTCACCCCGCCCCGGGGGCCCGTGTTCGTGGCGCTGCCGATGGACGTGCTGGACGAGCTCAACTCCGAGCCGGTCCTGCCGGCCACGGTGCCCCTCACGGACGTGGCGCCCTCGCCGGCGTCGGTGGGACGGGCGGCCGAGCTGCTCGCCACGGCGCAGCGGCCGGTGGTCCTCGTCGGAGACGGGGTCTCGCTCTCCGGGGCGCAGAACGAGCTCGCCGCCGTCGCCGAGCTGCTGGGCGCCGACGTGTACGAGGTCGACTCGTCCGAGGTGAACATCGCGGCCTCGCACCCGCTGCGGCGCGGACAGACGGGTCACATGTTCGGTCCGCACAGCAAGGAGCTGGTCGGGGACGCGGACGGGGTGCTGATCGTCGGCACCTACGTCTTCCCGGAGGTGTTCCCCGAGCTGGAGAGCCCCTTCCGGGCCGGCGCCAAGGTCGTCCACATCGACCTCAACGCCTACGAGATCGCCAAGAACCATCCGGTGGACCTGGGCCTGGCCGCCGACCCCCGGCAGGCGCTGCGCGCGCTGGCCGGGGTACTGGACCGGTTGCTCACCCCGCAGCAGCGGGCGGCGGCGGCCTCCCGGCTCGACGTACGCACCCGGGAGCGGGCCCGCGAGGCGCAGGTGGCCACGGACGACGGATCGCCGATGGCCGTCTTCCTGAAGACCCTGGCCGAGCGCACCGGCGGGGACCTGATCGTCTTCGACGAGGCGCTGACGACCTCACCGCTGGTCACGCGGTTCCTGCCGGCGGAGCGCCCCGGCGACTACCACCTCACCCGGGGCGGTTCGCTCGGGGTGGGCTTCCCCGGAGCGGTCGGCGCCAAGCTGGCCCGCCCGGACCGGCTCGTCGTCGGCTTCGCGGGCGACGGCGGGTCGATGTACACCTACCAGGCGTTGTGGACGGCCGCCCGGCACGGCATCGACGCCAAGTTCGTGGTCTGCAACAACCGCAAGTACCGGCTGCTGGACGACAACATCGCCGAGTACTGGCGGGAGCGGGACATCCCGGCGCACGAGTACCCGGGCTCCTTCGACCTCTCGCACCCCGAGATCGACTTCGCCGGGCTGGCCCGGTCGCTCGGCGCCGGCGGGATGCGGGTGGAGAAGCCGGACGAGGCGGTCTCCGCCGTGGGCCGGATGCTGTCCCACCCCGGACCCTTCCTCGTCGACGTCCAGATCTGACAGCCGACAGCCATCCGACGCAAGTCCCAGCACGGACAGGAGGAGACCGCATGCCCGCCGAGCGGCAGCTGACCGAGGACGCGATCCGCAGTTTCGCCGAGAAGTGGTACGTGGCGCTGGACCGGCACGTGGGGGCGGCCGAGGTGCTCGCCCTGATCACCGAGGACCTGGAGTTCAAGGTCCCCGAGGACACCTTCCTCGGACACGAGGGCTTCGGACGCTGGTACGAGGCCGTCACCCACCGCTTCTTCGACGAGGTGCACACGGTCACGAAGGTGGAGCCCGTCATCGAGGGCGACCGGGCGGTCGTGCGGGTCCTCGTCAACTGGCAGGCCAAGATCTGGAACCCGCCGGCCGCCCGCAGCGAGTGGCTCGGCTTCGAAGCCGATCAGACGTGGACCGTGGTCGCCGGTCCGGACGGACCGCTGATCAAGCAGTACACCGTCAACGACCTGGCACCGATGCCCGGTTCCGGCTCGCTCTGACCGCCCGCGAAGGAGAAGCGACCATGACCGAAGTGACGCAGGAGCGGGTGCGGGCGGCCTACGCCGCCCTCGGCTCCGGCGACCGGGCGCGCATCCTGGAGTACTACTCCGAGGACCTGCGCTGGCTGGTGCCGGGCAACCACCCGCTGGCCGGCTGGTACGAGAGCCTGGACGCCTTCCTGGAGCTGATGGGGCAGACCCACAAGCTCACGGGCGGCACCTTCCGGATGGACCTGGAGGCGGTCCTCGTCGGCGAGGACTGTTCCGCGGACGTGTGCCGCAACGTCGCCCTGCGGGCCGGCGCGGCCGAGACGAGCGGGTCCCCGTACGAGCGGATGGACTACCCGGTCTTCCACTACATGCGCTGGCAGGACGGCCGGATCGTCGAGGGCCGCGACGGGCTCTTCGGGGACTCGGCAGCCGCCTTCAGCCAGTTCTGGGCGCCGTTCGCGCCGGACGGAACCCGCAGGGACCGATAGGGGATGAGCGCGATGGACGCACGACAGATCCTTCAGAAGTACTACGAGTACGCCAACGCCGGGGACTGGGACCGCTGGTGCGACCTGTTCGCCGACGACCAGGTCATGGACGAGCAGCTGGCCGGCCACATCGAGGGACTCGACGTCCTGCGCTCGATGATGAAGGGCATGGGCACGATGTACCGGGTCTTCCGCAACGAGCCCGTGCACTTCCTCGTCGACGGGGAGAAGGCCGCGGCCGTCTCGCACCTGACCGCGGTCAGCGCCTCGGGCGAGCCCATCGAGGCCGAGGTCATGAACTTCTTCCGGATCGTGGACGGAAAGATCGCCTACATGGCGAACTACCACGACACGGTTCCCTTCCAGGTGCTGAGCCAGGGCTGAGGGGGATCCGTGAGCGCGGAAGAGTACGACTACATCGTCGTGGGATCCGGCACCGCGGGCAGTGTCCTCGCGGCCCGGCTCTCCGAGGACCCGGACGTCTCCGTCCTCGTCCTGGAGGCGGGCGGCTCCAGGATCCCGCCCGAAGTGGACGACCCGTCCTCCTGGTACAAGCTCCTCGGCGGTCCCGTGGACTGGGGCTACACCAGCACTCCGCAGCCCGGCCTGGACGGCCGCCGCACGTACGAACCGCGCGGCAAGGCCCCGGGCGGCAGCAGCAACCTCTACATCATGATGCACATCCGGGGCCACGCCTCGGACTTCGACAACTGGGCCTACCAGGGCGCGGCCGGCTGGGCGTACGAGGACGTGCTCCCGTACTTCGCCCTGCTGGAGGGCCAGGAGGACGCCACCGCCGCCACCACCGGCACCCGGGGTCCGCAGCGGATCACCCACGCCGGGCGGCACGGCCCCAACCCGGTCTCCCGGGCCTTCATCGACGCCGCCGTCGAGCTGGGCCACGAGGAGATCGCCGACTTCAACACCGACGGGCCCCGGCGCGGCCTGTTCGGCACCGGATGGCACCACATCGACGTGGCCGACGGCCGCCGCCAGGGCGTGCTGGCCGCCTATCTGGAGCCCGCGCTCGGCCGGCCGAACCTGACCCTGCGCACCAACGCGCAGAGCACCCGGCTGCTCTTCGACGGGGACACCTGCACGGGCGTCGAGTACGCCCAGCTCCGGGCCCCCGCCGAGTTTCCCGGCCGGACCGTGGGCGACGGGCACAGCAGCGCCGCGGAACCCGGGCCGCACATCGTACGGGCCCGCCGCGAGGTGATCGTGGCGGCCGGGGCGATCGAGTCCCCGAAGCTGCTGCTGCTCTCCGGCATCGGCCACCCCGAGCAGCTGCGCGAGCACGGCATCGAGGTCACCGCGGCCCTGCCCGGGGTCGGCGAGAACTTCCACAACCACGTCCTGACCGGGCTGATGGCGGAGGTCACCCAGGAGCTCCCGCCGCCGGCGCAGAACCTCTCCGAGAGCGCTCTTTTCCTGTCCTCGCGCCCCGGACTGCCGGCCCCCGACCTGCAGATCGCCTTCGTCCACGTGCCCTTCGACGTGATCGTCGGCCAGGACCACCCGCACACGGTGTCCATCCTGCCCGGAGTCGTACGGCCGGTCTCGCGCGGCTGGATCAGGCTGGCGAGCGCCGACCCGCTGGCCCACCCGCTGATCAACCCCAACTACCTGGGTGACCGCTGGGACCTGGAGCGGATGGTCCAGGGGATCAAGCTGGCCCGGGAGATCTTCGCGACCTCGGCCTTCTCGCCCTGGTACAAGCAGGAGCTCCAGCCCGGCCCCGGCTACGCCTCCGACGAGGACCTGCGGACCTTCGCGAAGCAGAAGTCCGAGAGCTACCACCACCAGGCCGGCTCCTGCCGCATGGGCATCGACGACCTCTCCGTCGTCGACCCCGAGCTGCGGGTGCACGGCGTACGGAACCTGCGCGTCGTCGACGCCAGCGTGATGCCCGCGGTCCCGTCGGGCAACTGCCACACCGCCATCGCGATGATCGCCGAGCGCGCGGCGGACTTCCTGAGGGGGACCTCCCGTGCCTGATGCCGTCCTGCGCGAGGGCGCGCTGTCCGGGACCCGGATCGCGGTCCTGGTCGAGAGCGACTACTACGAGCCGGAGATCTTCTACTACCAGCACCGGTTCGCGGAGGAGGGCGCCGAGGTCGACTTCCTGACCCGGCTGTGGGGCAACGACTCCATCACCTTCTCCGGCCACGAGTACCGGGCGCCGTTCACCGCCGACAAGTCCCTGGAGGGGCTGAGCGACGAGGAGCTGCGCCGGTACGCGGCGATCATCGTGCCCTCGGGCATGGTGGCCGACCGGCTGCGCTACACCGAGGACGTGGACGTGCTGGCTCCGGCGACGGAGCTGCTGCGGCGGGCCTTCGAGGAGCCGACGGTCCTCAAGGGGATCATCTGCCACGGCATGTGGCTGGCCGCTTCGATCCCCGACAAGATCCAGGGCCGCAAGGTGGTCTGCCACAACAACCTCATCGGCGACGTCCGCAACATGGGCGCCGAGTACGTCAACGAGGACGTGGTGGTCGACGGGGACCTGGTCACCGGCCGCACCGGAGCCCACCACCACCTCTTCGCCCGCCGGATCATCGAGCTGATCGCGGCCGGGCGGGGCCGGGGGGCGGCCTGATGGCCGGCCCGGTCTGGTCGCACGTGGGCCTCAACTGCGTGGACCAGAAGACCACCGAGGAGTTCTACACCCGCTACTTCGGTTTCTCCCGGGCCCGGGTGGTCGACCTCGGGGAGTCGCAGATCGTGTTCCTGCGCAAGGGGGACGCGTACCTCGAACTCTTCGCGGCGGACACCGAGCCGGCCCGGCCCGCTCACGACGACGGGCCGCAGGCCCCGGGCCGGATGCGCCATCTGGCCTTCCAGACCGACAGCGTGGACGCGTTCCTGGCCGAGCTGGGCGACGCGGCCGAAGTGACCCTGGGGCCGCTGGACTTCGACGACTTCATCTGCGGCTGGCGGACCGTGTGGGTCCGCGATCCCGACGGGGTGATCGTCGAGGTCAGCCAGGGATATGAGGACGACCGCTCTCACGACCGCTCTCACGAGGGCTCTCACGACAAGGACGGTGCTTGACATGGCGGACGCCGTGAGCTTCTCCTTCTCCGACACCATCGCCGGCTACGTCGAACGCTTCGACTCCGGGTCGCGCGTGCTGCGTCTGAAGACCTCCGACGGGCGCGGGTTCGACGTCTCGCTCGCCGGCGACCCCAGCGCCGAGCTGGTCCGCAACCTGGACGAGCCCTACATCGACGCCTCCGGACACATCGACGAGATGCTCTCGCCGGGCCGGTTCCTCTTCGTCTACGGAATCCACTACCCGGAGCACGGCGGGCGGTTCGACGCCAAGCGGCTGGTCTTCCTGGGCCGCGGCGCCGAGGACTTCCGCTTCGAGGAGCCCAGCTGGTGGATCAAGCAGATCGAGTCGCTGGCCGACTTCTACAAGCGCGCCCAGTTCGGCGACGGGCCGGTGGACTTCACCGAGTACCGCACCGAGATCCGGCTCGGCGGCGACAAGACCGCCAGCCACGTGCAGGAGACGGACACGATCTCCCGCCTGGTCTACGGCATGGCCTCGGCCTACCTGCTGACCGGCAAGGACGAGTACCTGGAGGTCGCCGAGCGCGGCACCGAGTACCTGCGCAAGCACATGCGGGTCGTGGACAGCGAGGAGGACGTGGTCTTCTGGTACCACGGCATCAGCGTCGACGGGGACAGCGAGCGCAAGCTGTTCACCTCGGAGTTCTCCGACGACTACGACGCGATCCCGATGTACGAGCAGATCTACGCGCTGGCCGGCCCCATCCAGACGTACCGGGTCACCGGTGACGTCCGGATCAAGAACGACGCGGACGCCACCATCCGGCTGTTCGACAAGTTCTTCTTCGACCCGGAGCAGGGCGGCTACTACTCGCACATCGACCCGATCCTGTTCAGCGCCGACCACGAGTCCCTCGGCGAGAACGCCGAGCGCAAGAACTGGAACTCGGTCGGCGACCACGCGCCCGCCTACCTCATCAACCTGTACCTGGCGACGGGGGAGCAGAAGTACGCCGACTTCCTCGAGTACACCTTCGACACCATCGCGGACAAGTTCCCGGACTACAAGAACAGCCCCTTCGTCCAGGAGCGCTTCTTCCGCGACTGGTCGCACGACACCGCCCACAGCTGGCAGCAGAACCGCGCGGTGGTCGGCCACAACCTGAAGATCGCCTGGAACCTGATGCGGATGAACTCGCTGAAGGCCAAGCCGGCGTACGAGGACCTCGCCAAGAAGATCGGCGAGATCATGCCGGCGGTCGGCAGCGACCTGCAGCGCGGCGGCTGGTACGACGTCGTCGAGCGGATCAAGTCCGGGGACGAGGAGACGTATCGTTTCGCCTGGCACGACCGCAAGGCCTGGTGGCAGCAGGAGCAGGCGATCCTCGCCTACCTCATCCTGAACGGCACGGTCGGCGGCGAGGCGAACCTGCGCGAGGCCCGGCAGGCGCAGGCCTTCTACAACACCTTCTTCCTCGACCACGACGAGGGCGCCGTCTACTTCAACGTGCTCGCCAGCGGTACGCCGTACCTGCTCGGCACCGAGCGCCTCAAGGGCAGCCACTCGATGTCCATGTACCACTCGGCGGAGCTCTGCTACCTCTCCGCCGTCTACAACAACCTGCTCGTCAACGGCCGGGAGATGGACTTCCACTTCCAGCCCGACCCGACCAACCTACCCGACCGCGTCCTGCGGGTCTCGCCCGACCTGCTCCCGGCCGGCTCGGTGCGGATCGCGTCCGTGGAGATCGACGAGAAGCCGTACGAGGAGTTCGACGCGGACGAGCTGACCGTGCACCTCCCCGACGTCCAGGGCCGGGTGAAGGTCAAGGTCCGGCTGCGGCCGACGGCAAAGAAGTAGCGCTCAACGGGGGGCGCCCCAACCAGAGGGGAAGGCAATGACTCTCAACGTCAAGGAACGCCGGAACAAGACGGGCACCGTGCTCGTCGCCACCGGTGAGATCAACAGCGAGACGTCCGGTTCGCTGCTCCAGGCCCTGCTGCCGCTCGTCCGCGAGGGCAAGCCGCTGAAGATCGACCTCACGGCCGTCACCTACGTCTCCAGCGCGGGCCTGCGCACGCTGCTCGTCGTCTACCGCGAGGCGCAGCACGCCGGCGTCGCCGTCACCCTCTACGGGGTGAGTGAGGAAGTCCGGTTCGTCATGTCGGCCACCGGATTCCTCGACTTCTTCGAGACCGGCGAGGCCGTCGCGGCCGCCGCCAAGGCCAAGGCCGCGCGATGACCGAGACCCGGTCCGAGCAGGTCCTGCGCGTCGACGCGTACCCGACCCACGAGGTGGGCGGGTACCGCGTCCGCGCCGGCAAACCGTTCCCCTTCGGGGCCAACGTGGTCCCCGGCGGGGTCAGCTTCTCCGTCTTCTCCGACCAGGCCACCTCCATGACGCTGGTCATCTACAAGCGCGGAGAGCCCGAACCGATGGCCGAACTGGAGTTCCCGGAGGAATTCCGCACCGGCAGCGTGTTCGCCATGACCGTCTTCGGCCTCGACCACGAGAACATCGAGTACGGGTACCGGGCCGACGGCCCCTACGACCCGGTCACCGGCCACCGCTTCGACGCCCGGCAGGTCCTCTCCGACCCGTACGCCCGGCTGATCGCCGGCCGTGACGTGTGGGGCGTGGAGCCGGACTACAGCCGCGGCTACCAGTACCGCTCCCGCGTCTGCCTCCAGGACTTCGACTGGGGCGACGACACACCGCTGGGCATCCCCGCCGAGGACCTCGTCGTCTACGAGGCCCACGTGCGCGGCTTCACCCGGCACCCCAACTCGCAGGTCACCGCGCCCGGCACCTTCGCCGGGCTGCGCGAGAAGATCCCGTACCTCAAGGAACTCGGCGTCAACTGCATCGAGCTCCTGCCGGTGTTCGAGTTCGACGAGAGCGACAACCCGCGCACCAATCCCGAGACGGGCGAGCGGCTCTTCGACTACTGGGGCTACAACACCGTCTCCTTCTTCGCCCCCAAGGCCGGCTACGCGGCCACCGGGCGGTACGGGATGCAGGGCGACGAGTTCCGGACGCTGATCAAGGACCTGCACGCGGCCGGCATCGAGGTCATCCTCGACGTCGTCTTCAACCACACCGCCGAGGGCAACGAGCAGGGCCCGACGATCTCCTTCAAGGGGCTCGACAACGCCACGTACTACATGCTCACGCCCGAGGGGTACTACTTCAACTTCAGCGGCACCGGCAACACGGTCAACTGCAACCACCCCGTCGTGCGCAACTACGTGCTCGACTGCCTGCGCCACTGGGTCGCCGACTACCACGTCGACGGCTTCCGCTTCGACCTCGCGGCCATCCTCGGCCGGGCCCTGGACGGCACCCCGCTGCCCAACCCGCCGCTGCTGGAACTGCTCGCCTACGACCCCGTCCTGCGGCACACCAAGCTCATCGCCGAGGCCTGGGACGCCGGCGGCCTCTACGAGGTCGGCAACTTCCCGGCGTACGGCCGCTGGGCGGAGTGGAACGGGAAGTACCGCGACACCGTGCGCCGCTTCCTCAAGGGCGACGCCGGCGTCACCGGCGAACTGGCCACCCGCATCGCCGGCTCCCCGGACCTGTACTCCAGCCGCGGCACCGCGGCCTCGGTCAACTTCCTGACCGCGCACGACGGCTTCACCCTCGCCGACCTGGTGTCCTACAACGACAAGCACAACGACGCCAACGGCGAGAACAACAACGACGGCGCCAACGACAACAACAGCTGGAACTGCGGCGCCGAGGGGCCCACCGACGACCCCGGGATCAACGCGCTGCGGACGCGGCAGATGAAGAACGCCCTCGCCATCCTCTTCACCAGCCAGGGCATCCCGATGCTGCTGTCCGGCGACGAGGTCGCGCGCACCCAGCAGGGCAACAACAACACGTACTGCCAGGACAACGAACTCTCCTGGTTCGACTGGGACCAGGTCGACCAGAACGCCGAACTGCTCCGGTTCACGCGGGAGATGATCGCCTTCCGCAAGCACCACCGCGAGCTGCGTTCCACCGCGCACCCCACCGGACAGGTCCGCGAGCACCTGGGCCTGCCGGACATCAGCTGGCACGGGGAGCGGGCCTGGCAGCCCGACTGGTCGTCCGAGAGCCGGCTGATCGCCGTGGCCCGCTGCGGCACCGGGGACGACGACGTGGTGTACGTGGCCATGAACGCGCACTGGGAGTCGCACGACCTGGAACTGCCCGCCCTGCCGGGAGGCCGGAGCTGGCACCTGTTCGCCGACACCGGGGCCGAGGCACCGCACGACATCCGCACCCCCGGCGGCGAGCAGGAACTGGACAACGCCGGGAAGTACCTGATCGGCCCGCGCTCGGTCGTGATCCTGGTGGGCCGGACCAACACCCCGCTTTCCGAGACGACTGAGATGCTGTGACCGAAGGAGACCTGACATGCCGCTTTCCGTGTCCCTGAGCATCGAGGGCGACACCACCGTCATCGAGCTGACGGGCGAGCTGGACGCCAAGACCGCGCCGGACTTCCACCAGACCATCGAGAAGGCCGCCGGGCACGGCACCAGCACCGTCGAGATCAGGATGGCCGGCGTGGGCTACATGGCCAGCGCCGGACTGCGCTCCCTGGTCTTCGCCCAGCAGAAGGTCGCGAACGACGTCACCATCAAGGTGGTCGGTGCCATCGAGCCCGTGTCCCGGACCATCCGGACGGCCGGTCTCGACAGGAGCATCGTCCTCTCCGATGAGTGACCACCGTGACTGAGATGGCCGAACTGGCGCGGACGTCCTCCCTCCTGGAGGTGCCCGCGACGGTGGGGGCACTGGGCGAGATCGCCGCGTTCGTCCTGCGGCTGGCCGGCCGCGCGGGCCTGGACAAGAGGGCCACGTACCGGATCCGGCTGGCCGTGGACGAACTGGCCACGAACATCGTGATGCACGGGTACCGGGGCGGTGGCGGACGGATCACCGTCCGCGGCCGCTCCGGCCCGGGCCGGGTGCAGATCACCATCGAAGACGCCGCACCCGCCTTCGACCCCGTCGAAGGCCGTCTGCCGCCCGCCCCCGGGGTCCCCCCGGAGGACCGGCGGATCGGCGGCCTCGGCATCCACCTGGCGCTGACCAGTGTGGACGAGTTCAGCTACGCGCACCGGGACGGCCGCAACATCAGCACGCTGACTGTGAAGGCGGAGGAGACGGACCGATGCCCTCCACGACCGTGATCATCCTCGATGCGTACCCGTCACCGCCGCCCGAGCTCCTGCGGGCACTGCGGATCATGGACGCGGAACTCGTCCCCCGTACGCTGACGGAGCTGCTCGCAGGGCCGCTGGAACTGCTGCCCGTCGCGGACGTGCTGCTGGCTCCGGCCGAGTCCGACGGGGAGTCCGTCCGGACCGCCGTGCGCCGGCTGCGCCGCTGGGCCGGCGCGCCCATCGTGGTCGTCTGGACCGTGACGGAGTTCGCCGCCCTGGAGGCGCACGTCCGGATCGGGCACGACTACCTCGTACCACCCTTCCTGCCCGCCCTCGTCGGGGCCCGGCTGCACAGCTGCTCGGAGCGCGCCGGACTCGGCCGCACCCTGCGGGAGGCCGACGCCCGCGCCGAACTCATGGGCTACGAGAAGGAACTGGAGATCGGCCGGGAGATCCAGGCGGGCTTCCTGCCCGAATCGCTGCCCGTACCGGCGGGCTGGGAGATCGACGTGCGCTTCCGGCCCGCCCGCCAGGTCGCCGGTGACTTCTACGACGTCTTCGAGATATCCCGCGGCCGCCGGCTGGCGTTCGTCGTCGCCGACGTCTGCGACAAGGGGGTCGGCGCCGCGCTGTTCATGGCGCTCATCCGCTCCCTGCTCCGGCACACCGCGCAGAACAGCGGCCTCCAGCACCTGGTCGCCGCCGGACGCGCCGGAGGCAGCCGGCGCATCCCGGTCGTCGGCGCCACACCGCTGCTCAACGCGGTCACCGCCACCAACGGCTACCTCACCCGCAACCACCTGCGGCAGGGCTACTTCGCCACCCTGTTCTTCGGGGTGCTGGACCCGCTCACCGGCAGCCTCGTCTACATCAACGGCGGCCACAACCCGCCCCTGCTGCTGCCCGCAGACGGCAGCCCGCCCCGGGCCCTGGACGTCACCGGCCCGGCCGTCGGGGTCCTGCCCGAGGTCGTCTACACCCTCGGCTACGCCCAGCTGGACCCGGGCGACACCCTCTTCGCCTTCACCGACGGAGTGCCCGAGGCCCGCTGCCCGAACGGCAGTTTCCTCGGCGACGAACGCATGCTGGAACTGCTCGCGGGCCCGCCGGTGAGCGGCAAGGACGTGGTCGACAGGATGGACCTGGCGGTGCTGGAGCACACCGGCACCGCGGAACAGCACGACGACGTCACCATGCTGGCCCTGCACCGGCCACGCGCGGCGCGGGGGCCGCACGCGGACGGTACCGGTCACCGGGTGGTGGCCTAGATGGCCCGCACCATCGTGGTGCACTCGCACCGCGGTGGCACCGGGAAGTCCTCGGTACTGGCGAACCTCGCGCTGCTGATCGCGGCCGGGGGGCGCCGGGTGGGACTGGTGGACACCGACATCCAGTCACCCACCCTGGACCTGCTGTTCCGGCTCGGCCCCGGCGCCTCCCTGGCCGACTACCTCCTCGGCCGCTGCGAGATCGAGACCACCGCCCAGCAGGCGGGCGTGCCCGGGCTGTACGTCGTACCGGCCCGGACCGGGACGGCCGCCCTGCGCGAGATCATGACCAGCGGCTACGACGTGGGGCTGCTGCCGGAGGGCTTCGACAGGCTCGCCGAGCACTACGCGCTCGACGTGCTGCTGCTCGACACCCACGCCGGACTCAACAACGAGTCGGTGACCGCCATGGCGAGCGCCGACGTACTGATGATCATGGCCCGGGCGGACCGGATCGACCTGTCCGGGGTCGAGGAGACCATCGCCCTCGCCGGCCGGCTGACCTGCCGGCGGACCGTGGTGCTGAGCATGGCCCCCGAGGGCACGGACCGGGACCGGGCCCGGCGGCGCGCCGAGGAGGTCTACGGGGCGCCGCTGGCCGGAATCCTTCCGTACTCGCCGGAAATGGCGGCGCTGTACGGGGAACGCATATTCGCAGACGCCCACCCCGACCACCCCTTGGTCGGTGAATTCCGCACCATCATCTCGGCGTTGGACGCACGTGACGAAGTATCGCGTGCCTGACGTCACCCCCTTACGCCCCTTGCGGGGGGCGTGTTGAATCGGCAGCGAATCCAGAACAAGGAGAGAATCATGAAGATTCTCGTCGTCATGACGGCCAAGGCCACACTGCATCTGCTGGACGGCGAACAGCATCCCTCGGGATTCTGGGCCGAGGAATTCGTCGTGCCCTTCACGCTCTTCAAGGCGGCGGGCCACGACGTGGACGTGGCGACGATCGCGGGCCGCGCGCCCACGGTCGACCAGACGAGCATCGACCCGCAGTTCCTCCAGTGGGTCCGCCCCCAGGGTTCGCCGGACGAGGACGCGGCCAACGCCGCCGAGTACGTCCGCGTCATCGGGGAAACCCCCCAGCTGAGAGCGCCCCTCGCGCTGGAGGACCTCACCGAGAAGGACATCGCCGACTACGACGGCGTGTACGTCAGCGGCGGTCACGGAGCCATCGGCGACCTCCCCAAGTCCGACGAGCTCGCCCAGATCCTGCGCTGGGTCATCGCCCAGGACAAGCCGCTCGCCACCGTCTGCCACGGCCACACCTCGCTGCTCGCGCTGCGCGACGGCGAAGGCCGCTGGCCGTTCGAGGGCTACCGGATGACGGCCTTCTCGCACAGCGAGGAACTGGTCACCAACATGGCCGGCCGGCTCCCGCTGATCCTGGAGGTCGAGCTCACCCGGCTCGGCGCGCGCTACGAGAAGGCCGAAGCGATCTGGGACTCGCACGTGGTCGTGGACCGCAAGCTGACGACCGGCCAGAACCCCTACTCCTCCAAGGCCCTCGCCGAGACCTTCTTACGGCAGCTCGCGAAGGGCTAGAACCGCCCCGCACCCGACACCGGAAGGCAGCCATGACCAAGCGTGAGCTGAGCGGCCAGCCCCTCGCGAACCCCGGGAAACTGTTCATCGGCGGCAAATGGGTCCCGGCCCGGGACGACCGTACCGAACCGGACATCAGCCCCGTGGACGGGCAGGAGATCGTGCCGGTGGCCCAGGCCGCCGCCGCCGACGCGGACGCGGCCGTCGCCGCCGCCCGCACGGCGTACGAGGAAGGCCCGTGGAGCAGACTGTCCGCCCAGGAACGCGCGCTGCGCCTCAACCGGGTCGGTGAGCTCATCGAGCGCGACCTGGAGGAGATCGCCCTGCTGGAGACCGTGGACATGGGCAAGCCGTTCGCCTTCTCCAGCACGGTCGACGCCCCCATGGCCGCTCAGCTCATGCACTACTACGCCGGCGCCGTGACCCGGGTCGACGGCTCCTCCCGGGCCCCGGCCGGCGGCCAGCTCGCCTACACCCTGCGCGAACCGCTGGGCGTGGTCTGCGCCATCACCCCGTTCAACTTCCCGCTGCTGCTGTCCATGACGAAGATCGCGCCGGCCCTGGCGGCGGGCAACACGGTGGTCCACAAGCCCTCCCCGGCCACCCCGCTCACCGCCCTGAAGATCGCCGAGCTCTTCCAGGAGGCGGAGATCCCGGACGGCGTGCTGAACGTGATCACCGGTCCCGGCGTGGAACTGGGGGAGACCCTCACCGACCACCCGGACATCGACAAGATCGCCTTCACCGGCTCCACCGTGGTCGGCCAGTCGATCATCCGCAAGGCCGCCGGCACCCTGAAGAAGGTGACGATGGAGCTCGGCGGCAAGTCCGCCAACATCGTCTTCGCCGACGCCGACCTCGACGCCGCCGAGGAACTGGCCTTCTTCGGCATCTACTACAACAAGGGCGAGATCTGCACCGCCGGCTCCCGGCTGCTCCTGCACCGCCCCATCCACGACGAGATGGTCGAACGCCTCGTCCGCCGGGCCGCCGCCCTCAAGCCCGGCGACCCGCGCGACCCGGCCACCCTCTTCGGGCCGCTGGCCCACCGCGGCCAGTTCGACAAGGTCAGCTCCTACATCGAGGTGGGGGAGAAGGAAGGCGCCGTGCTGCGCACCGGCGGCACCGGCTGGACCCCCGAGGGCGCCTCCAGCCAGGGCCTGTACTTCCTGCCCACCGTCTTCACCGGCGTCGACAACGGCATGCGGATCGCCCAGGAGGAGATCTTCGGCCCGGTCCTGTCGATCATCCCCTTCGACACCGAGGAGGACGCCGTACGCATCGCCAACGACAGCGCGTACGGCCTCGCCGCCGGCGTCCACACCAAGGACCTCCGACGCGCCCACCGGGTCGCCTCGCAGATCAAGGCCGGCACGGTCTGGGTCAACTGCTACAACCAGTACGACCCCTCCGTGCCCTACGGCGGCTACAAGGCCTCCGGATACGGCCGCGAGTGCGGCCCCGAGTCCCTGGAGAGCTACACCCAGACCAAGTCGGTCTGGATCGGCATGGACTGAGACCCCCCTTCCCGAAGGAGCGGCAATGCGCACAGGCGTCATCGGCACCGGGCGGATCGGCTCCACCCTGGCCAGGATCCTGGTGGCGGCGGGCCACCAGGTCGTCCTCGCCAACGCCCGGGGCCCGCAGACCCTCGGCCCGCTCGTGGCCGAGCTGGGACGGGCGGCCTCGGCGGCGCACCCCGTCGAGGCCGCCGGCCAGGCCGAACTCCTGGTGCTGATGGTGCCCTTCGACAGCGTCCGGGGGCTGCTCCCGCCGCGCGTCGTGCAGGACAAGGTGCTGGTGGACGCCACCAACGCGTTCGGCGGCCCCGCCGCGCCCGCCGACCTCGGCGGGCGCGGCTCCAGCGACCTGGTCGCCGAGTGGTACCCCGGGGCCCAGGTCGTGAAATCCCTGAACACCATGCATTTCGAAACGCTCGCCGTCGCCGGGACCGCATCCGGAGAGCGCCTGGCGCATTACACGGCCGGCGACGACGTGAAAGCGAAGGAAATCGTCGCGGGAATCATCGCGGATCTGGGATTCGCGCCCGTGGACACCGGCCCGTTGCACTCCGGAGGAATTCTCCAGCAGCCCGGCGGGCCCCTCTTCAACCGGCCGCTCACGGAAGCGCAGGCGCTGGCATGGATATCACACTGAATGTGAACGGAAGACCGGAGCAGTTCTCGGCGGAGCCGAACGAACTGCTTGTGGAACGGCTCCGCGACGGCCTCGGACTGACCGGCACCAAAGTCGGCTGCGACACCGGGCAGTGCGGCTCGTGCGTCGTCCGGCTCGACGGCAGGTCCGTCAAGAGCTGCCTGGTCCTCACGGCCTCGGCCGCCGGCAGTGAGGTGGCCACCATCGAGGGCGTCACCACCCCCGGCGGTGAGCTGACCGGCCTCCAGGAGGCACTGCGCCAGGAGCACGGCACCCAGTGCGGCTTCTGCACCCCCGGCATGGTCATGGCGCTCGGCGAACTCGTCGACACCACCGCCGGCGGCGAGGCCCCCACCGAGCCCGAGATCCGCGAGTGGCTCACCGGGAACCTGTGCCGCTGCACCGGCTACCACAGCGTCGTACGGGGAGTGCAGCGCGCCTGCGCGGCCGCCCGCGCCGAAGAGCCCGGGGCCCTCTCCGCGGCCGGCGCCGCCGCCGCGCCCGCCGCTGCCGGACAGGAGGTGTGAGGGACATGACCGCAGTGACGGGGGACGCCCCTGCCGTGGGAGGCGGAGTGCTCGGGCAGCCGCTGGACAGCCGCGAGGACCCGCAGCTGCTGCGCGGCGAGGCGACGTACGTGGCGGACATCGACCTGCCGGGCACCGCCCACATGGCCATCCTGGGCAGCCCGGTCGCCCACGCGAGGATCCTCTCCATCGAGACGAAGGCCGCGGAACAGCTGCCCGGCGTGCTGAAGGTGGCCACCGCCGCCGACTTCACCGACGTGATGCCGCTGCCCTGCATCTGGATACCCGGCGGGGTGGAGAGCCACTTCCCGCCCCACCCCTACGGACTTCCCGGCGCCCGCCCGGTCCTCACCGGCGACGCCGTGCGGCACGTCGGCGACCCGATCGCCGTGGTCGTCGCCGAGACCCCGCGCCAGGCCGCCGCGGCGCTCGCCGCCATCGTCGTCGCGTACGAGCCGCTGCCCGTGGTCACCCGGGCCGACGAGGCGCTCGCCGAGGGCGCGCCCCAGCTGCACGAGGCGGTCCCCGGCAACCTGAACGCGTACTGGACCTGCGGCGACAAGGACCGCACCGACGCGGCCATCGCCGAGGCAGAGGTCACCGTCGAGCTCGACCTGGTCAACCAGCGCACCATCAACAGCCCCATCGAGCCCCGCGGCGCCGTCGGCGACTTCAACGCCGCCACCGGCGAGTACACGCTCTACGCCTCGACCCAGGGCCCGCACAACCACCGCTTCCTGCTCTCCGCGCTGGTCCTCGGCATCCCCTTCAACAAGCTCCGGGTGATCGCCCCGACCGTCGGCGGCAGCTTCGGCACCAAGGGCTACCTCTACCCCGACATGGCGCTGGTCCTGCTGCTCTCCAAGGCGCTGGGCCGCCCGGTGAAGTGGGTGGACACCCGCACCGGCCTGATGAACTCCACCGTCCAGGGCCGCGACCACCGCCAGCACGTCACCCTCGCTGGCACCCGTGACGGCCGCATCACCGCCGTGCGCGCCACCAGCTACGCCAACCTCGGCGCGTACCCCTCGACCATCGGCCCCGGTGTCGCCACCGCCCTGATGGGCCGCTCCATCAGCGGCATGTACGACATCGACGCCGCCTTCTGCGAGGTCTACGCCGCCTTCACCAACACCGTCCCGCTCGGCGCCCAGCGCGGCAGCGGGCGGGCCGAGGCCGCCTTCCTCATGGAGCGCCTGGTCGACCGGTACGCCGCCGAGATCGGCATGGACCCGGCGGCCGTACGGCGCAGGAACCTGGTGCCGAAGGAGAAGTTCCCGTACGACAACGGTCTGGGCTGGACCTACGACTCCGGGAACTACGAGCTGAACTTCGACCGGGCGATCGAGCTGTCCGGCTACGCCGACATGCCCGCCCGCAAGGCCGAGGCCCGCACCCGCGGCAAGCGCCTCGGCGTCGGCCTCGCCACCTACGTCGCGATCTGCGGGGTCGGCCCCTCCACCCGGATGTCCCAGGAGGGCATGCTCGGCGGCACCTGGGAGAGCGCGAACATCCGCGTCCACCCGACCGGCGAGGTCACCGTCACGGTGGGCTCCGCCTCCACCGGCCAGAGCCACGGCACCGTCTTCGCGATGGTCGCCGCCGACGAGCTCGGCATCGACCCGGACACGATCCAGGTCCTCGAGGGCGACACCCAGAAGGCCCCGTACGGGCAGGGCACCTACGGTTCGCGCTCCTACAGCATGGCCGCCCCCGCCGTCGCCCTCACCGCCCGCAAGATCAAGGCCAAGCTGGTGAAGGCCGGCGCCGTGTTCCTGAACGTCCCCGAGGAGAAGGTCGTCTACGAGGGCGGCAAGGTCCACGAGGAGGGCAACCCGGAGAACACCAAGACCTTCGCCGAGCTGGCCATGGCCATGTGGTACGGCTGGGGGCTGCCCCCGGAGATCGAGCCGGCCCTCGACGAGACCACCCACTTCGACCCGCCGGACTTCAACTACCCCTTCGGGACGCACGTCGCGGTCGTCGAGATCGACGAACTGACCGGCGAGACCGAGGTCGTGGCCTACACGGCCGTCGACGACGCCGGGAACATCGGCAACCCGAAGATCGTCCACGGGCAGATCGAGGGCAGCATCGTGCACGGCCTCGGCCAGGCCCTCATGGAGGCCGCCGAATACGACGAGAACGGGCTGCTCGTCAGCTCCGACCTCAACCACTACGCCCTGCCGCGCGCCGCCGACGTGCCGTTCTTCGCGCTCGACAAGACCGTCACGCCCAGCCCGCACAACCCGCTCGGCGCCAAGGGCGCCGGCGAGATCGCCACCGTCCCGCCCGCCGCGGCCGTCGTCAACGCCGTCGTCGACGCCCTCTCCGACCTGGGCGTCCGGCACATCGACATGCCGCTCACCCCCGAGAAGGTCTGGCGCCGCCTGAGAGGGGAATCCCAGTGATCCTCACCGATTTCGACTACGTCCGGCCCGCCGGCCTCGACGAGGCCCTGGCCCTGCTGACCGGGACGCGCGAAGCCCGGATCCTGGCCGGCGGACAGAGCCTCCTGCCCGACCTGCGCACGGGCGCCGACCACGCCCGCCTGCTGGTCGACATCAGGCGGCTCGCGGAACTGCGGGGCATCCGGCGCGAGCCCGAAGGGGGGCGGCTGCGGATCGGCGCCCTCACCACCCTCGCCGAACTCGCCGCGGACCCGCTGGTGCTCGCCGAGGCACCCGAACTGGCCGCCGCGGCCCGCGCCAACGGCGACCCCCAGGTCCGCAACCTCGGCACCGTCGGCGGCAACCTCGCCGCCTCCGGCCGGCCCACCGACCTGCCGGTCGCCGCGATCGCCGCGGACGCCGAGGTCGAACTGGCCGGTCCCGACGGGCGGTCGGTCCTGCCGGCTGAGGAGTTCGCGGCCGCCGGCGCACCCGCGTCCGCGGTGCTCACCGCCCTGCTGGTGCCCGCCGCCGGCCGGGCCGCCGCCTTCGAGAAGACCGCCGACCGGGCCACCCGCTACCCGGTGTGCGCCACGGCCGTACGAATCACTCCCGGCGGGCCGCGCGTCGCCGTCACCGGAGCCACCTCCCGCGCGCTGCGGCTGCGCGGGGTCGAAGACCGCCTGCGCGGGGGCCCGTACAGCACCGACGCCGTACTCGCGGCCTTCCGCGCCGAGCCCCGGGAGCTGTTCGTACCCGGGCGCGGCACCTCGGCCGAGTACCTCGGCCACATCGCGGGGGTACTGACGGCCCGAGCCTTGCAGAGGGCCGAGCAGGCACTCGCCTGATCGCCCATCACGGGGCCCGGGCAGGGCCCCATCACGGGGGAGTTGAGTGAAGCAGTGGCCGAATCATCGAAGACGACCACGGGGGTAACCGTGCACCCGGCCGCACCCGCGGCCGGTGCGCCCAGAGGCACCGGCTTCTGGGTGGTGGGAGCGGTCCTCGTCCTGCTGATGCTCTCCTCCTCCGTGCCCTCCGCCCTCTACGTGCTCTACCAGCAGGAGTGGGACCTGTCCTCCGGCACGATCACGGTGGTCTTCGCCCTGTACGCCGTCACCGTGCTCGCCGGGCTCCTGCTGTTCGGGTCCCTCTCCGACACCCTCGGCAGGCGCCCGGTCCTGGCCGCCGCGCTGGTCCTGGCGATCGTCTCCATGGTCCTGTTCGCCGGGGCCCGGGGGCTCGGGCTGCTCCTCGCCGCCCGCGCCGTCCAGGGCCTGGCCGTGGGCCTCGCCACCGGCGCGATGGGCGCGGCCCTGCTGGAACTGAGCCCCGCGTCGCGGCCCGCGCTCGGCGCCCAGGTCAACAGCGCGGGCCCGACCGTGGGCATCGGGCTCGGCGGGATCGGCGCCGGACTGCTCGTCCAGTACGCGCCCGCACCGACCGTGCTCAGCTACCTGCTGCTGGTCGGGGCCTTCGCCGTGACCCTGGTGGGGGTGTTCCGGATGCGCGAGAGCGCGCCGGGCGCCGGGGGCCGCTTCCGGGTGGTCCCGCACCGGATCCGCGTACCCGAGGGCGCCCGCGGCCGCTTCGCCGTCCTCGTGCTGACCATCGTCGCCGTCTGGTCGGTGGGCGGCTTCTACCTCTCGCTCGGCCCGCACCTGGCGCTGTCGCTGCTGGAGACCACCAACTACCTCGTCGGCGGCGCCACGGTGGCGCTGCTCGCCGGCGCCGCCACCGTCGCCCAGCTGATGCTCGGCGGTACCGCGGCGCTGCGCACCGCCGTACTGGGCCTGCTCGGCCTGCTCGCCGGGCTCGGCCTGGTGCTGCTCGCGCTGGGCCTCGGCTCGGCCGCGGTGTTCCTGGTGGCCACCGCGGTCCTCGGCAGCGGCTGGGGCGCCGCCTTCCTCGGCTCCTTCCGGGCGCTGAGCGCACTCGCCGAGCCGGCGCACCGCGGTGAACTGACCGCCGCCGTCTACGTCTTCGCGTACCTCGCGATGAGCGTCCCGGCCGTCCTCGCCGGGATGCTCACCAACATCCACGGCCTGCACCGCACCTCGGTCGGCTTCATGGCCGCCGTCGCCGGGGTGTGCGCGCTGGCCCTGCTGGCCACCCTGCGACTGGCCGCCCGCACCAGGGCAGAGGAGGGCACGGTATGAAACCGGCGGAACTGCGCTCCGCCCTGCGCTCGCTGGAGATCTTCGCAGGGCTGACCGAGGACCAGCTGGACTGGCTGGTCTCGGTGTCCGGACCCAGGATCCTCGGCGACGGGGAGGTGCTCTTCCGGGACGGCGAGGAGGCCGTCGGCTTCCACGTCCTGCTCTCGGGCGGGCTGGTCGTCACCAAGGTCGTCGACGGGCGGGAGGAGGTGCTCACCCGCCACTCCACGGAAGAAGAGAGCGCTTCCGCCGAGGAACACGACGGCAAACCGTCGGCCGCCCACCGGTTCACGGGGGAGCTGCCCCTGCTGACCGACGGTTCCTACGTGGCCACCGCGGCCGCGAGCGGGCCGTCGACCACCGTCGTGGCGTACCCCAAGGCGGTCTTCTTCGAGATGCTCACCCGCTGCCACGGGGTGGCCGCCGTCCTGATCCCGGTCCTCGCCTGGCGGATCAAGTCCTCCGAGGTGCAGGCCCGCAAGCGGGCCACCGTGGAGGCGCTCGGCACCCTCGCCGCCGGCCTCGCGCACGAGCTGAACAATCCGGCGGCCGCCGTGGCCCGGGCCGCGCAGGAACTGGCCCCGGCCCTGGACCGGCTCACCCGGACCGCCCAGGCCTGGGGCGCGGCCGCCACCGGCGCGGAGCGGGCCGTCTTCGACCGGCTCGCCGAGGAACTGGACAAGCTGCCGCCGCCCGTGACCACCGACCCCTTCGCCCAGGCCGACGCCGAGGAGGAGATCGCCGACTGGGCCGAGGAGGCGGGCACCGAACGGCCGGGCCTGCTCGGCTCCGGCATCTCCGACCTCGGACTGCAGCTGGGCTGGCTGCTGGAGCGGCTGGAAGGGGTCGGCGAGCAGGCCCTCGCCCGCGCCCTGGACCACCTGGCGGCGCTGCTGGAGATCCGCTCGCTCGCCGCGGAGCTGCGGGCGGCGGGCCCCAGGATCTCCCAACTCGTCTCCGCCACCCGGGATTACGCCAATCTCGACCGGGCGCCCGAACAGCGCTTCGCGGTGACCGAGGGCCTGGAGAACACGCTGGTCGTGCTGCGGGCCAAGCTCGGGGGCATCAGCATCGTGCGTGAGTACGAGCCCGGGCTGCCCGAACTGACGGGCTACCCGAGCGAGTTGAACCAGGTGTGGACCAACCTCGTCGACAACGCAGCCGAGGCCATGGAGGGCGCGGGCGTACTGACCCTGCGCGCCCGGGCCGAGGGCGACTGCATGGTCGTGGAGGTCTCCGACACCGGGCGCGGCATCCCCGCGCAATCCCTGCCGCGCATCTTCGAACCCTTCTACACCACCAAGGACGTGGGCAAGGGAACGGGCCTCGGGCTGCACCTGAGCTACCGCATCGTGACCCAGCGCCACCACGGCTCGCTCACGGCGCGCTCGCGCCCCGGCGAGACCCGGATGGTCGTCCGGCTGCCCTTCGCCGGCAGCGCCCAGTCCTGCGCCCCACCTGCTGCAACACCCGCTACGGCACCCGCTACGGCACCCATCGAGGGCGCCCCGCCCGGTTGAAACGGAGTCGACATGGCCACGTACGACATCTCCAAGCTGCACCCGGTGTTCGTCCGCCAGATGGAAGCGCTGGCGGCCCTGGACATCGAGGCGGTGATGAAGAACTACACCGACGACGCCGTACTGCTGCGCTTCGAGGGGGTCTCGGTCGGCATCGAAGCCGTTCGTGAGACGTTCACCGGCTATCTCACGGTGAAGCCCACCCTCGTCGAACTCCAGGAGTACATCGAGACCGAGGACACCATCTTCTACCGGGCGATCATGAACCTGAACGGCGAACCGGAGCACGCGTTCGGGACACTCGTCGTCCGCGATGGCCGGATCTGGCGGCAGACCGCCGGATTCGGCGGCTGACGGCCGAAATCTGGGTAGCGTGTGCGGGGAGGGCGGGAGAACGCCCTCCCCGTATGTATGCACCACGCGTTCGTGGACTGCGCATATATGCGAGTGGCGGCAAAGGGGAGGCAATGGAAAACGAAACCGGGCGGATCGAGGCGTTCAGTGACGGAGTATTCGCCGTCATCATCACCATCCTCGTTCTGGAATTGAAGGTTCCGGAGGAAACGGGATCCGAGTTCTGGCACGGCGTCCGGGAACAATGGCCCCATTACGCCGCCTACGTCGTGAGTTTCCTCATCATCGGCGTGATGTGGGTGAATCACCACACCATCTTCAGTCATCTGAAGAGGGTCGACCGCCCTTTGTTGTTCCTGAATCTCCTGGTGCTGATGGTGGTATCGGTGGTGCCCTACACCACCAACGTCCTCGCCGAGCACCTCATGGAGGAAGGCGGCTCCGCCAATGCCGCGGCCGTCCTCTACAGCGGCGTCACCGTGGCCTACGCCCTGGCGTTCCTGGCCTTCTGGTGGTACGTCACCCGGGTCGGCCACCTCTTCCACGAGAAGGTGGACCGCGAGGGTGCACGCGCCACACGAGTGCGTTTCGGCCTCGGCGCCATCGCCTACCCCCTCACCGTCGCCCTTGCCTTCTACTCGGCGACGCTCACACTCGTCGCACACTTCCTGATCGCGATCTACTATGCGGCGAACCAGATCCCCATCCCCCTCGTGGTAGAGGAAGAGCGGCTCGAAACTGCCAGCGACCTCAGGAAGTAGCCGCCGGGGCCTACGGCCGTTCTTCGCGGTCAAGTAGGGTATTGGATCTAGCTGGTCGCGGGGGAGGCCCAGATGGCTCGCGTAGTCCTGCCGGAGGATTCCACGAAGGAAATCTCCGAATTGATCGACGTCCTGATCTCTCTGCTCTTCGAGTCCTTACCCCGGCGGGACCAGCGAAACTGGGCCCGCGTTTATCTGAACGGATTGGTGCGGACCACCGGGAAGAAAACAATCCGTAACATAGCCGGAACAGGGGCCAGTTCCGTCGAGCAGAGCCTCCAGCAGTTCATCAGCAAGTCCCCCTGGGACTGGACCCCGGTCCGCCGCTCCCTCGCCCAGCACCTCGAACGCACCGCGCAGCGCCCCCTGGCCTGGGTGCTCCAGCCCATGGTCATAGAGAAGGCCGGCGACCGCTCGGTCGGCGTCGGCCGGCAGTTCGTCCCCCAGCTCGGCCGCACCGCCAACTGTCAGCAGGCCAGCGGGATCTGGCTCGCCTCCAGCGAAGCCAGCTTCCCGGTCGAGTGGACCCTCACCCTCCCCGGGCCCTGGACCAGCGAACTCCTGCGCCGCCGCCGGGCCGGCATCCCCGACACCGCCCGCTCCCTCACCCCCGCCCAGGACGCCGTACACGCCGTCCAGCGGATGGCCGCGACCTGGCAACTCCAGCGCCGGCCCGTGGTGATGGAGGTCGCCAACGGCGATCTGCCGCAGTGCATCGAGTCCTTCGCGCAGCAGGACATCCCCTTCGTCTTCAAGGTCGACGGCTCCCTGCCCGTCTCCTTCGGCGGCGCCGGCCGGCACAAACCCGGACCGCACACCGCCCCCGCCCGCGAACTCATCGACTCCCTGCGCTCCCAGCGCCGCGTCGTCGAATGGACCCGGCACGGCCGGGCCGAAGGCGCGGTGACCCTGCTGACCTCGGCCTCCATCCTCGCCACCCCCTGCGAGGACCGGCCCCTGCCCGCGCCGCCCACCCCGCTGCTGCTCGTCGGAGCCTGGACCGAAGCCGCCCTGCTGCCCTCCGAGTTCTGGATCACCAACATCGGCGACCGCCCGCTCGCCCAGCTCTTCCTGCTCGCCAAACTCACCGACCGGGTCTCCCTGGACTTCACCGAGACCTGCGAACCGGTGGGCATCCGCGACTTCGAGGGCCGCTCCTTCCGCGGCTGGCACCACCACGCCACCCTCGCGAGCGTGGCCCACGCGGCCAGACTGCTCGGCACCCGGCCCCAGCTGCCCGGCGGCTACCCCGCGCCCGCCCGACCCGTCGGCACCCGGCCGGCCGTCCCCACCCCCGCGGCCCGGCCCGCCCCGGCCCGGCCGGCGACCCCGGCCGTACTGCCGCCGCGCCCGTACGTCCCCGGCCAGACCCCGCGCCGCGAATACATCCGCTGATGCTCCACATAGCCGACGAGCTACGCGCGTGGTGTGCCGCGCGGCGGGAATTCGCGCTGGCCACCGTGGTGGCCGTCAGCGGGAGCGCCCCGCGCGGCCCCGGCGCCTCCCTCGCCGTCGACGACCGGGGCACCGCCCTCGGCTCGATCTCCGGGGGCTGCGTGGAATCCGCCGTGCACGAGCTGTGCCTCGACGCGATCACCTCCGGCGAAGGCGGCCTGCACCGCTTCGGCTACAGCGACGACGACGCCTTCGCAGTGGGCCTGACCTGCGGGGGAGTCCTGGACGTGCTGGTCACCCCGGTGCGCGGAGTCGACCCCGTGCGGTCCGTGCTCGGCTCCGTGCTCGACGCCGCCGCAGCGGGGGGCCGCGCCGCGCTCGCCCGGGTGGTCTCCGGTCCGCCCCGCCAGCTCGGCCGGGCGCTCGCCGTCCACGCCGACGGCACCTACGAGGGTGGGCTCGCCGGCGGCCCGGCCCTGGACCGGGCCGCCGCCGGACAGGTCCGGGCCCTGCTGCTGGCCGGGCGCACCGGCACCGCCGAACTCGGCACGGCCGGCGGACTCTGCGGGGAGCCGCTGACCCTGCTCGTCGAATCGGCCGCCGAACCGCCGCGGCTCCTCGTCTACGGCGCCATCGACTTCGCCGCCGCCCTCGCGCGGATCGGCGCCTTCCTCGGCCACCGGGTCACCGTGTGCGACGCCCGGCCCGTCTTCGCGACCCCGGAGCGCTTCCCCGCCGCAGACGAGGTCGTCGTCGACTGGCCACACCGGCACCTCGCCGCGGAATGGGAGGCCGGCCGCCTGGACTCCCGTACCGCCGTGTGCGTCCTCACCCACGACGCCAAGTTCGACGTACCGCTGCTGGAGCTCGCCCTGCGGCTGCCCGTGGGCTACGTGGGAGCCATGGGATCGCGGCGCACCCACGCCGAACGCGAGAGACGGCTGCGGGAGGAAGGGGTGAGCGACTGCGCGCTCACCCGGTTGCGCTCACCCATCGGGCTGGACCTCGGCGGCGCCACGCCCGAGGAGACGGCCCTGGCCATCGCCGCCGAGTTCACGGCGGTGCGGCACGGAGGATCGGTGCTCCCGCTGGCCCGGCGGCGGGGCCCGGTGCACCGCAGGGAGTCGGCCCGGCCCGCCGGGTCCAGGGTCCCGTAGGAAAGAACCAGGGAGCCCGGTATGTCCTGGACGATCGGCCCGGACCGTGTGAACGTCAGGTCGTGGGAGAATGAAGTACGTGCGTTTCCTCGGCTGACCCGTCGGGGTACCTCCGATCGACTGGGATGTTCAGCACGTGCGTTTCCTCAATGACTCGAAGCCGCCGTACGACCTGACGTACGACGATGTGTTCATGGTTCCGAGCCGCTCCGCGGTCGGTTCCCGCCAGGGCGTGGACCTCTCCTCGCCCGACGGCACCGGCACCACCATTCCGCTGGTCGTGGCGAACATGACCGCCATCGCGGGCCGCCGGATGGCCGAGACCGTCGCCCGCCGCGGCGGAATCGTCGTCATCCCGCAGGACATCCCGATCGAGATCGTCACCGACGTCATCTCCTGGGTGAAGACCCGCCACCACGTGCTCGACACCCCGATCACGCTGGCGCCCACCCAGACGGTCGCCGACGCGCTCTCCCTGCTGCCCAAGCGGGCCCACGGAGCCGGCGTCGTCGTCGACGGCGAGGGCCGCCCCGTCGGCGTCGTCACCGAGCACGACCTGAGCGGAGTCGACCGCTTCACCCAGCTCTCCGAGGTCATGTCCAAGGAGCTGCTGCTCCTCGACGCCGACATCGACCCCCGCGAGGCCTTCAACAAGCTCGACGCCGGCCACCGCAAGCTGGCCCCGGCCGTCGACAAGGACGGCAAGCTCGTCGGCATCCTCACCCGCAAGGGCGCCCTGCGCGCCACCCTGTACACCCCGGCGACCGACGCCGACGGCAAGCTGCGCATCGCCGCCGCCGTCGGCATCAACGGCGACTTCGTGCAGAAGGCCAAGCAGCTGCTCGACGCGGGCGTGGACACGCTCGTCATCGACACGGCGCACGGCCACCAGGAATCGATGATCAACGCGATCAAGGCCGTCCGCGCGCTGGACCCGCAGGTCCCGATCGTGGCCGGCAACATCGTCGCCGCCGAGGGCGTGCGCGACCTGATCGAGGCCGGCGCGGACATCATCAAGGTCGGTGTGGGCCCCGGCGCCATGTGCACCACCCGCATGATGACCGGCGTGGGCCGCCCGCAGTTCTCCGCGGTGCTGGAGTGCGCGGCCGAGGCGAAGAAGCACGGCAAGCACGTGTGGGCCGACGGCGGCGTCCGTCACCCGCGCGACGTGGCGATGGCGCTGGCCGCCGGTGCGTCCAACGTGATGATCGGCTCCTGGTTCGCCGGTACGTACGAGTCCCCGGGCGACCTCCAGCAGTCCGCCGACGGCCGCCTCTACAAGGAGTCGTTCGGCATGGCCTCGGCGCGTGCGGTGCAGAACCGCACGAGCGAGGAGTCGGCCTACGACCGTGCCCGCAAGGGCCTGTTCGAGGAGGGCATCTCCACCTCGCGGATGTTCCTCGACCCGGCGCGTCCGGGCGTCGAGGACCTGATCGACTCGATCATCGCCGGTGTCCGCTCCTCGTGCACGTACGCCGGCGCGGGCTCGCTGGCGGAGTTCGAGGAGAAGGCGGTCGTCGGCATCCAGTCCGCGGCCGGCTACGCCGAGGGCAAGCCGCTGCACGCCAGCTGGAGCTAGCCGACGCTTCCGTGGCCCCGGCCGTCCTTCCACGGACGCCGGGGCCACACCCGTTCCCGGGACCGGCCCGCGCCTCGAACGCCGGCGGGGCTGCAAGACCGGGGCTCGGCCCCGAACCCCGCGCCTCAATCGCCGGCGGGGCTGGATGGTCGGGGCTCGGCTCCGGTCCCCGCGTCTCGATCGCCGGCGGGGCTGGATGGTCGGGGCTCGGCCCCGGTCCCCGCGCCTCAAACGGCGGCTGGGCTGGATGGTCGGGGTGTGGGCGACCGTTCGGCGTGGGGGGTGACCGTTCGGCGCAGGGGGGCGGTGGATACGTCATGCGGCGGATAACTCCGGGGCGCCAGTCGGTCACGCTGAGGTGACCCGACCAGGAAGGGGCACCTCGTGGCCAGAACCGACCCGCACGCCCTCGCCCGGCTGCACAGCGAGCACGGCAAGGCGCTCCACGGCTTCCTCCTCGGCCTGACCCTCGGCGACCGGCACCGCGCCGAGGACCTCCTGCAAGAGACCCTCTTCCGGGCCTGGACGCACCCCGAGGCCCTGGAGAGCAGCCACGCCTCCATGCGGCCCTGGCTCTACACCGTCGCCCGGCGCCTCGCCATCGACGCCCGCCGGGCCCGCCTGGTGCGGCCCGCAGAGGTCGGCCCGGAGGCCCTCGCGCACGTCCCGGCCGCCGCCGACGACCGCACCGAGCAGGCCGTCGCCGCCCTCGACGTCCGCCGGGCCCTGCGCTTACTGAGCCCCGAGCACCGCGCCGTGCTCGTGCAGATCTACTACCGCGGGGCATCCGTCTGCGAGGCCGCCGAGGCGCTCGGCGTACCCGCGGGGACCGTCAAGTCCCGTACCCACTACGCCCTGCGGGCACTGCGCGCCGCCATGCCCGGCTACGGACCCGACACCCCCGTCGCCCCGGCCGCCTGAGCCGCCACCGCCGCCCGCGAGCGGACCTGCAGCTTGGCCAGGATGTGCGACACGTGCGTCTGCACGGTCCTCGGCGACAGGAACAGCACGCTCGCGATCTCCGGGTTCGAGCGGCCCTGCGCCACCAGCAGCGCCACCTTCAGCTCGGCCGGGGTCAGCGCCTCCCAGCCGTTCGCCGGCCTGCGCCGTGCCGATCGGCTGCCCCGGCGCACGCCCAGGCTGCGCAGCCGGGCGTCGGCCCGGGCGATGTCCCACCGGGCGCCCAGCTCCTCGTACGCCGCCGCCGCGCGCGTCAGCGCCGACCGCGCCCCGGCGAGATCGCCGTGCCAGGCCCGCGCCACCGCCAGGTCCTCCAGGGTGTGGCCCAGCACCAGCGGCCAGCCGCCGCGCTCGCCCCGCGCCACCGCCTGCGCCAGCAGCTCCGGATCCTGCGCGAACAGGCCCCGGCAGCGCAGCAGGGCCAGCGCCGGCCCCGGGTACTCGGCCAGGGTCCGCGCCGCCCGCCCGCAGCGCTCCACCGCCGCCCGGGCCGTGGCCGTCTCCCCGCATTCCAGGGCCAGCCGGACGATCTCCGACAGCACCCACGGGCGGTCGTACGCCACCGCCTCCTCGACCCCGTCCTCCAACGCCGGCGCCAGCGCCTCCAGGGCGTCCGCCGGGCGTCCGTCCCGCTCGGCCAGCAGCGCCCGGGCCAGCAGCACGTGGGAGGCGTAGCGGCGGGCCGTGGGCGTCGCGAAGGCATCGGCCGGCAGGGCCGCCAGCTCGGCGCCCGCCGCGTCCCGCTCGTCGCGGTGGCCCAGCACCAGCGCCCGCAGTCCGTGCACCACCACCGGCAGCCAGCCGTCCGACACGGGCAGCGCGCACGCGCGGGCCACCCCGGCGAGGGCCTCGTCCCAGTCGCCGAGCCGGTAGTGGAACTCGGCGAGCCGCGCCTCGGTCACCACCAGCCGTCCCGTCGAACGGGTCGCCGCCGCCAGCCCGCGCGCCTCCCGCAGCGCCGCCGCCACCGTCCCCGGCTCGTCGAACCGCATGTGGCCCTCCGCCTGGTTGGCCAGCAGCAGCAACCGCATGTCGTTGGCGTCGGGGCTGCGCCGGGCGCAGGTGATCCCCTCCGCGACGTGGCGCAGCGAGTCCCGGCCGCGGCCCAGGTGGAACAGCGCGTAGGAGGCGGCGTGGTGGGCCTCCGCTCCGCACAGCGGATCGCGCAGCCGGCGCGCCCGCGCCACCACCGCCTCGGCCAGCGCGTACGCCTCGGCGGCCCGGTGCAGATCGGCCAGGGCCAGCACCCGGCAGGCCTCCAGGCGCAACCGCAGGACGTCGGAGGGGAACTCCTCCGCCAGCGCCCGCTCGGTGACCGCCAGGGAGCGGGCCATGTCGCCCTGGATCATCAGCGCGGAGACCAGTTTGAAGTCCACGGAGGCCCGCCGGTCGGGGTCCGTGGTCCGGGCGCGCAGCGTGCCGATGAGGTCCACCGACTCGGGGCGGCGCAGCATCAGCGCCGCGTCCGCCAGCCGTTCCTCCAGCGCGTCGCGGGTCTCCCGCTCCCGCGGGTCGCCCTGTGCGATGGCCCGCTCCAGCAGTTCGGCCGCCGCGCCCGGCGCCCCGGCGATCAGCGCCGGCGCCGAGTCCGCCAGCCAGCGCACCGCCCAAGGGGCCAGCCGGCCGCCGCGCACCAGCTGTCCTGCGGTCCGGGCCGGGTCCAGGCCCGCGTCGGCGAAGGCCCGCGCGGCGTCCTGGTGCAGGGCGGCGCGCAGCGCCTCGGGGGTCTCGGCGTACAGCGCGAGCCGCAGCGCCGGCTGGCGAAAGCGCAGGGAGCCGCCGGTGTCCGTCAGCAGTCCGGCCGCCAGCGGCTCCGCCAGCTCCGCGAGCAGCTCGCGGGCCGGCCCGCCGCGTACGAGGGCCAGTTCGCGCGCGGTGAAGGCCGGGCCCAGCAGCGCCGCGTACCGCATGAGGGTGCGCGCCGGTGCGGAGAGCCGGTCCGGTTCGCGGGTCAGTGAGGCGGGCGGTGGCGGCAACTCGGCCTCCGGGACGCGGAGTTCCGCGCGGTCGGCGTCGACGTGCACGAGCCCGGACCAGTGCGCGAGCAGCTCCCGCAGCAGCCGCGGATTGCCGCCCGCCTGCGCGGCGGCCTCCCGCAGCCGGGGACCGGGCTCCGCGCCCAGCAGGTCCCGGACCAGCCCGGCGGCCTCGGTCCCGGACAGCGGTTCCAGCCGGAGCGCGCGGCCGCCCGGGGTCGCGCAGAGTTCCTCCAGCTCCGGCCGCGTGGGCAGCGGCCGCCGGGCCGCCGCCAGCAGCAGCGGCAGCCGGCCCGTCACCGCCCGGTCGGCCAGCCGCCGCCACAGCAGCAGGCTGGCCGCGTCCGCCCACTGGGCGTCGTCCAGTGCCAGCAGCAGCGGCCGCTGCGCGCACCACTCCTCGACCGCGGCCGTCAGCAGGTCCATGGCGGCCAGCAGGGCCCCGCCCGGCCGAGCCGCCTCCCGCGCCTCCCGCAGCAGGGCGACCACCGCCGCCCGGTCGGGGCCGCGGGGGTGCAGGCAGTCCAGTGCCGCCTGCAGCGGCAGTTCCGTCCCGGGGGCGGCTGCCGCCGCGTACCGCACGCGGCAGCCCAGGGCCGCCGCCCGCGTCAAAGCCTCCCGTACGAAGTCGGTCCGGCCCGCGCCGGGCTCGCCCTCCACGACCAGGAAGCCCCCTCCGCCCTCGGCGCCTCCCCGCACCCATTGCCACAACTCGTCACGAAGCCGCTCTCGCCCGACCCGCACGTCGGCGATCCCTTCCGCAGTCACCGCGGGGGATACCCCCGCCGGTCACGTCGCGCCCCTCCCAGGATGACACGCCATCGGTCGCTCAGGGGCGCGGTGGCTGGTGTCCCGACGGTGAACTGTGGACGCCCGCACGGTATTTGGGAATGCGGATGGTGACCTTCATGCCCGCCCCGACGCCCGTCTCGATCACCGGCCCGTACGCGTCCCCGTACACCTGCCGGATCCGCTCGTCGACATTGGGCAGCCCTATGCCGGAGGAGGAACCGCCGCGCTCCCCGGCCAGGATCCGGCGCAGCAGGGCCGGGTCCATCCCCACCCCGTTGTCCTCGACGGTGATCACCGCCTCCGCGCCCGCGTCCTGCGCGGTGATGGTGATCAGGCACTCCTCGGTGGAATCCTCCAGACCGTGCTTGACGGCGTTCTCCACCAGGGGCTGCAGGCACAGGAACGGCAGCGCCACCGGCAGCACCTCCGGCGCCACCTGCAACGTCACCTTCAGCCGGTCACCGAACCGGGCGCCCGCCAACGCCAGGTACTGCTGGATGGAGCGCAACTCCTCGGCCAGCGTGGTGAAGTCGCCGTGCCGCCGGAAGGAGTACCGGGTGAAGTCCGCGAACTCCAGCAGCAGCTCCCGGGCGTGCTCCGGATCGGTCCGTACGAACGAGGCGATCGCGGCGAGCGAGTTGAAGATGAAGTGCGGGGATATCTGCGCCCGCAGCGCCTTGATCTCCGCCTCCATCAGCCGGGTCCGCGAACGGTCCAGCTCGGACAGCTCCAGCTGTACGGACACCCACCGCGCGACCTCCGTGGCGGCCCGCACCAGCACCGCCGACTCCCGCGACCCGTACGCCACCAGCGCGCCCAGCATCCCGTCCTCACCGGTGAGCGGGGCCACCACCGCCCACTTCAGCGGACAGTCGGGCCGCTGGCACTCGGTGCGCACGCTCTGGCTGCGCCCCGACTCCAGCAGCACCGCCACCCGGGCCATCGCCCGCCGCTCGTGGTGGTCGGCGCCCGGCCCGTCCCAGGCCAGCACCGACTCCCGGTCCGTGAGGCACAGCGCCTCCGTGCCCAGCAGCGAGCGCAGCCGCCGGGCGGCCTTGCGGGCGGCGTCCTCGGTCAGCCCGGCGCGCAGCGGGGGAGCGGCCAGCGAAGCCGTGTGCAAGGTGTGGAAGGTGGCCCGCTCCACCGGCGTCCCGAGGTCCAGCCCGGCCGCCCGTTCGCCGCGCCGGGCCTGCCAGTGGCCGGCCGCCCAGCCCGCGCCCAGCAGCAGGGCCGCACCCGCCAGCGCCAGCACCGCCAGCAGGGCCGGAGACACCGCCGTCACCGCGGCCCCTTCCCCTCGCTCGACCGGGGGGAGGCCCACGCCCGGTCCACGGCCACGTTCTCCGGCAGGTGCAGCCGGGCCAGGGTGGCCGCCGTCCCGGCCGGGATCCGCGAGCGGGTGGCCAGCGACACCGCGACCATCGTCAGGAACCCGAGCGGCACCGACCACGCCGCCGGCCACGCCAGCAGCGTGTGCGTCCAGCCCGCCGGGGCCAGCCCCGTCCGGGTCGCCAGCACCGCGCTCAGGGCCGCCCCGCCGCCGGTGACCAGCCCGGCCACCGCCCCGGGCGGGGTCAGCCCGCGCCACCAGATGCCCAGCACCAGCAGCGGACAGAACGAGGAGGCCGACACGGCGAAGGCCAGCCCCACCGCGTCCGCCACCGGGACGTCGGTGGCCGCGACGCTCCCGCCCAGCGGCACCAGGATCGCCACGAGCACCGCCGAACGGAAGTGGCGCACCCCGCGCGCCGGCAGCACGTCCTGGTGCAGCACCCCGGCCACCGCCATCGTCAGCCCCGAAGCCGTCGACAGGAACGCCGCGAAGGCACCCCCGGCCAGCAGCGCCCCCAGCAGCTCGCCGAGCAGTCCGCCGAGCATCCGCTCGGGCAGCACCAGCACCGCAGCGTCCGCGTCACCGGTCAGGGCGAGTTCGGGGGCGTAGATCCGGCCCAGCGCCCCGTACACCGGCGGCAGCAGGTAGAAGGCGCCGACCAGCCCGAGCACGACCAGCGTGGTGCGCCGGGCGGCCCGCCCGTTGGGGCTGGTGTAGAAGCGCACCGCCACGTGGGGCAGGCCCATCGTGCCGAGGAAGGTGGCCAGGATCAGCCCGTAGGTGGCGTACAGCCGGTGCTCCGGACGGCCCCCGGACAGCGGCTCCGACCAGCTGGACCCCCGGAGGCCGGCGTCCGCGCGGGTGTCCGGGACGGGCGTGTGCGGGGCGAACTCCAGCCGCGCGTGCGCCCGTACGGAATGTCCGCCGGGGGCCAGGGTCAGCGGGACCGCCACGTATCCGCGTCCGTCCACCTGCCCGGTCACCGTGACCGTCAGCGGCTCGTCCAGGGACAGCCGCACGTCCTCCGCGAGGGTCACCGAGGTGTGCTCCCGGAAGACCGCCGGCGCGTCGAAGGTGGCCCGCGGCGCCCCGTCCCCGGCCCAGGCGGCCACCAGGAAGAAGGCCGGGACCAGCAGCGCGGTGAGCTTGAGCCAGTACTGGAAGGCCTGGACGAAGGTGATGCTGCGCATCCCGCCGGCGGCCACCGCCGCGCTCACCACGCAGGCCACGACCAGCCCGCCGACCCAGTGCGGCGCCCCCGTCAGGATCTCCAGCGTCAGCCCGGCGCCCTGCAACTGCGGCAGCAGGTACAGCCAGCCCACGCCGACGACGAACAGCACCGCGATCCGGCGCACCGCCTGCGACTCCAGCCGGCCCTCGGCGAAGTCGGGCAGCGTGTACGCGCCGGAGCGCCGCAGCGGGGCCGCGACCAGCGCGAGCAGCACCACGTATCCGGCCGTGTAGCCCACCGGGTACCAGAGCATCGCGGGCCCCTGGAGCAGCACCAGCCCGGCCACCCCGAGGAACGACGCGGCGGAGAGGTACTCCCCGCTGATGGCCGCCGCGTTGAGCCGGGGCCCCACCGTGCGCGAGGCCACGTAGAAGTCGGAGGTGGTCCGGGATATGCGCAGGCCCAGCGCGCCGACCAGGACGGTGACCACCACGACGACGGCGACCGCGGTCAGCGCGTACGTCTGGTTCACCGGGCGGTCCTTCGGCGCAGGGGGGTGGAGACCCGGAGTCTATGCACGAGCCCGGACCGGGCAACAGGCACGATCCGGCCCGCCGCGGCGCTGCCGCAGGCTCCGGTAGAAAGCCTGCCCGGCGCTCCGGCCGGGGCTCGGCCCGCTGCGGCGCCGGGGGCTCCGCCGGGATCCCGCGCCGCCGGTGGATCAGAGCGCCGGGTCGCGGTGCTCGGCGCAGTCCCGCAGGGCGATCTCCAGCTCCACGTACGACTCCTCCGCGCGCCGGAAGGCCAGCGTCAGGGCGGCCTCCGCCCGCGGCGGCACCTGCTCGCGGACGCCCTCGCGGGCCTCGTAGAGGACGTCGGCCCAGCGGGCGGCCGCACTGCGCAGCCGGGCCAGCAGCGCCTCCGCGTCGGCGGGCCCGGCGGGCGGGGTGCGGGGCAGTCCGCTCAGGGCGTCGACCAGCGCCTGGATCTCGGACATCTCGCTCCTCCCGCGCCGGAAGATCCACGATACGCAGGGGCGATGACGGTGGCGTGCCGTTCACGCCGGCGGTGCGGCCGACGGCTCCGGCGGATCGCCGTACGTCCTTCCCCGCGCGACGAACGGCGCCCGCGCGCGCCGGACGGTCGCCGGCCGGGGGACGGGCGCGCCGGACGGCCCGCGGCGCCGGCCGGTTTCAGCCAGTGGCGTGCCGCATCAGGAGGTCCCGCAGCTCCCGCGCGTGCCGGCGGCTGACCTGGAGCTCCGCCGAACCGACCCGGACGCTGGTCGTGCCCGCGTCCAGCCTGATCTCGTCGATCCGGGACAGCGCCACCAGATGGCGGCGGTGGATCCGGACGAACCCGCGCGCCGCCCAGCGCTCCTCCAGCGTGGACACGGGGATCCGGACCAGGTGACTGCCCTCGTCGGTGTGCAGGCGGGCGTAGTCGCCCTGCGCCTCGACGTAGGCGATGTCGGCGATCGCCACGAAGCGGGTGACCCCGCCCAGTTCGACCGCGATCTGCTCCGGTGCGCGGTCGGCGGGCGTGACCTCGGGGGCGGGGCGGTGCGGTGGCACCGGGGCCGACGGGCCCGCCGCCGGCTCGGCGGCGGCCGGCGGTGCCTCCTCGGCGCGGCCCAGCTGCGCGCAGGCCCGCCGGACGGCCTCGGCCAGCCGCTGCGGGCGCACCGGCTTGAGCACGTAGTCCACGGCCTTCAGGTCGAAGGCCTGTACGGCGAAACCCTCGTGGGCGGTGACGAACACGATCAACGGCGGCTGCGCGAACCCGGCCAGCAGCCGGGCGATGTCCAGACCGGTCAGCCCGGCCATGTGGATGTCGAGGAACACCACGTCGATGGCGTCGGCCCCGTCCGGTCCGGACTCCAGTGCCCGGGTGACCCGGCGCAGGGCCTCGGTGGCGTCCGAGGCGCCCTCCGCGCTGAGCACTCGGGGGTCCGAGCGCAGCAGGTAGAGGAGTTCCTCCAGGAGCGGCTTCTCGTCGTCGACGGCAAGTACGCGCAGCATGCCGCCGAGTCTAGGTACGGGCGCGCCGCGGCGGAACGGGGCGCGGCCCCCGCCCCGGGGGAGGGAGGCAGGGGCCGCGCGACCGTGGTGGGGGGCTGGAGGGGGCTCGGAGGTGTCGCCGGACCCGCCGGCCCGGAACCACCGTCCCCGGGCCGCTGTGCCGGGACTACTGGACGGTGATGAGCTTGCCGTCGGGGGCGACGGCGTACCAGGTGCCGCCCACGCCCTGGCCGTTGATGTCGCCGGGCTTCTTGTCGCCGGTGAAGGTGTAGACGGGCCAGCAGTTGACGGTCTGCTGCTTCTTGCCGTCCGGGCGGTCGAGGACCAGGTAGTTCTTCTCGATGATGCCCTTGGCGTTGCCCTGCGCCACCGGGGGGACGACCGGCCACTTGGCCAGGCAGTCGCCGACGCACTTGGAGACCATCGGCCACGCGGTGTCCGGCTTGAACCGGTAGACGGTCATGCCCTTGCCGTCGACGATGTGGTCGCCCAGCTTGGGGTCCTTCGCCACGGTGAGCGCCGCGTCCGCCTCGGCCGCACCGGCCTCGGCGCCGCCGCCGGCCGCGGGCGGCGCCGCCTTCGCGGCCTTCTTGCCGTCGGGGGCGAACGCGAACCACACCCCGCCGACGCCCTGGCCGTTGAAGTCGCCCGCCTTCGTGTCCTTGTTGAAGCGGTACGCGGGCCAGCCGGCCACCGTCAGCTGCTTGCTGCCGTCGCTGCGCACGACCTCGCCGAGGAGCGAGGGGTCCATGCCCGCCGTGGCGGTGGCGTCGCCCGCGGCGACCACCGGCCAGGTCTTCTCGCAGTCCCCGTCGCAGTTCGACTTCGGCGGCTTGGCGGTGTCCTTGTCGAAGCGGTAGAGGGTGAGGCCGGCGCTGTCGGTGAGGACCGCGCCCAGCTGGTCGCTGTTGGCGATCGCCAGCTGCCCGGCGGTCTTGGCGCCCGCTCCCGCGTCCGCGGCGGGGGCTCCGTACCCCCCGTCCGCGGCGGGGGCCTGGGCGGCGGCACCGGCCGGCTGCGCGTTGTCGGCCGCCTTGTCGTCCGACGGACCGCATGCGGTCGCCGCGAGGACGACCGCCAGCGCGACGGTTGCAAGGGTGGTTCCGCGCTTGATGCCCATCTTGATCTCTCCCACGTGTGGTGTCTGTCGTGCCGTCGCCCCCGGCGGCGGCAACTGTGCTCAGGACACGCCCTCGTGGCAGGGATCTGTTCAAGGGAGCCCGTGTGGGCTGTTTCACTCACTCCGGGTCGAACCCGGCGCGCCGCAGGGCCGTGGCCACAGCGAGGCCGAGGACCTGGTGTCCGCTGTCGTTGGGGTGCAGGCCGTCCTCCAGGTGTTCGGGACCGAGCAGGTCCCGGCCCGGAAGGACGGCGAGCCGGTCGTCCCCGGCGGCGATCCGGTCCCGGGTCGCGCGCTCCATCGCGTCGCGCAGCGCGCCCAGGGTGGCGCCGAGCTTGTTCGGGGTGCGCTCCGCGTCGGGCCGCAGCACCGGTGAGACCAGCAGCAGCGGTGTCCGCGGGTGACCTTGGCGGACCAGGTCGAGGAAGGCGCGCGTGGTCTCGTACAGCAGGGGTGCGGAGAAGGGCACCCGGGACCAGCAGTTGGTGCCGAAGGCGAGCGTGAGGACGTCGGCGGGCAGGCCCGCGAGCTGCTCGGCGGTGGCGAGTTCGCCGCGCGCCGCTCCCGCGTAGCCGAGGTTGACGGTGTCCCAGCCGAGCGCCCGGCCGGCGACGGCGGGCCAGCCGTGCGCGGGACGGGTGGACCACCAGCCCTCCGTGATGGAGTCGCCGTGCACCACCCAGCGCGGGGCGGTCGGCGCCGGGGCGAGCGGGCCGCCGATCCCGCGCAGGCCGAGGACCAGCGGCGACTGGGTCTCGGGCGGGTGGATGGTGAACGGGCCGGTGCCGCCCCCCAGGCCGATCCGTACGACCGCCTCCGCGGCCGGTTCGGTGAACACCTCGGTGACCACTCCGTGCCGGTCCCAGAGCGCGAAGCCGTGCGCGAGGTCGTGCAGGGCGTCGGTGGGCCCGGGCAGCGTCGCCCGGTAGTGGACCTCCACCGCGTGCGCGGTCTCGGTGGTGAACTCCAGCCGGACCCCGATGGGCAGGGTGGACCGCTCGCCGGTGTCCCAGGGCAGCCGCATGGTGTCCGCCGGGTCGGCCCGCACCGGTCGCCCCTTGTCCAGCCAGGCGACACCGCGCAGGAAGGGCTGCGGATCCTGCCACGGCCACTGCTGGTCAGCGCCCGGTCTGCTCACGCTCCGCCTCCGATCGTGTGTGCATGGTCTCGGCGACCCGTACCCCGCCCCTGCCCGGATCCACCGCCTCCGCTCGCACCAATGCCGCCGGATGCCGCCGGACGGCACGCTGCGACACATCTGACGAAGTGTCAAGAAAGGGGGTCCGGAGAGGCCTGCGCAGCGATCGATCATCCGTACGCAACAAAGGGCCATCCCGGACAGATCCGCGCAACGATCGTGCGCCAATGTGCAAGGATGGTGCATTACGGGCGGTATCACTCAGCTCGTAGGCTCACTCGCTGTACGTGGAGTGGCGGATCGCCAGCTCGGCGGTCCTCCCATGCTCAGGCCCTTCCCCCGTCGGGCCCTGTCCTGCTCCGGATCGTCGCGGTCGACGCCTCATCCCCGACCTCCCCGATCCGCAGTGACAAGGAGTCCCCTCGTGCTCGACCACGGCCAGGCGCCACCGCTCGCCACGAAGCCCGTCAACCCGCTGCTCCGCCGCAAGCCGGTGGAGCAGCTGGTCTCCGAGGGCGGCCAGGGTGAGGGCGGCGCGCTCAAGCGCTCGCTCACCATGTGGCAGCTGACCATGATCAGCATCGGCGCCACCCTGGGCACCGGCATCTTCGTCGTCCTCGGCGAGGCCACCCCGATCGCCGGCCCGGCCGTCTTCATCGCGTTCATCGTCGCGGGCCTGACCGCGCTCTTCTCGGCGCTCTCCTACGCCGAGCTCGCGGGCTCCATCCCCGTCTCGGGCTCCTCGTACTCCTACGCCTACGCCACCATGGGCGAGCTCATAGCCTGGGTCTGCGGCTGGTGCCTCGTCCTGGAGTACGGCGTCTCGGTCGCGGCCGTCGCCGTCGGCTGGGGCCAGTACCTCAACGAGCTGCTCGACGGCACCCTCGGCTTCACCATCCCCGAGGGCTTCTCCGCCCCGCTGGGCGAGGGCGGCTACATCAACCTGCCCGCCCTGGTCGTGGTCCTGCTCTGCATGGTCTTCCTGCTGCGCGGGGCCAAGGAGAGCGCCCGGATCAACACGATCATGGTCGCCGTCAAGATCGTGACGCTGGTGCTCTTCTGCGTCATCGGCTTCATGGGCATCAAGGCCGGCAACTACACCCCGCTGGCCCCGCTCGGCGTCACCGCCATCAGCACCGCCGCCTCCATGCTGTTCTTCTCGTACATCGGCTTCGACGCCGCCTCCACCGCCGGTGAGGAAGCCAAGAACCCGAAGAAGGACCTGCCGCGCGCGATCATGCTCTCGCTCGCCATCGTCACCGCGATCTACTGCCTCGTCGCCCTGGTCGCCGTCGGCGCCATGCCGTGGCAGGAGTTCGAGGGCAGCGAGGCCGCCCTGGCCCAGATCATGGAGAACGTCACCGGACACTCCTTCTGGAGCGTCATCCTGGCCGCGGGCGCCGTCGTCGCCATCGCCAGCGTCGTCTTCGCCGTCCTCTACGGTCAGACCCGCATCCTCTTCGCGATGTCCCGCGACGGCCTGATGCCCAAGGTCTTCGCCAAGGTCGACCCGAAGTCCGGCACCCCCCGCGTCAACACGATCATCGTCTGCCTCTTCTGCGGACTGCTCGCCGCCTTCATCCCGCTCGGTGAGCTGGCGAACGCCACCAGCATCGGCACGCTCTTCGCGTTCGCCCTGGTCAACGTCGCCGTCATCATCCTGCGCAAGACCCGCCCGGAGATGAACCGCACCTTCAAGGTCGCGCTCTTCCCGGTCACCCCGATCGTGGGCTTCCTGCTCTGCGCCTACCTGATGACGGAGCTGCCCGGAATCACCTGGCTGGTCTTCGGTGGCTGGATGGCCGCCGGGCTCGTGATCTACTTCTTCTACGGCATGCGCCGCTCCAGCCTGGCCACTGTGGCCGCCCCGGCCGTCCCGGCCGAGGAGGCCGCTGAACAGAAGTGATTCACCCCCCGTGCGACTGAACGATCTCGACGAACGCATCGTGCACGCCCTCGCCGAGGACGCCCGCCGCTCCTACGCGGACATCGGCTCCGAGGTCGGGCTCTCCGCGCCCGCCGTGAAGCGGCGCGTGGACCGGCTGCGCGCCGAAGGCGCCATCACCGGCTTCACCGTCCGCGTGGATCCGGCCGCCATGGGCTGGGAGACCGAGGGCTTCATCGAGATCTACTGTCGGCACAACACCTCGCCGGACGACATCCGGCGAGGACTGGAGCGCTACCCCGAGGTGGTGTCCGCGTCGACCGTCACCGGTGACGCGGACGCCCTCGTCCAGGTCTTCGCCTCCGACATGCGGCACTTCGAACGGGTCCTGGAACGCATCGCCGGCGAGCCCTTCGTGGAACGCACCAAATCGGTCCTCGTGCTCTCCCCGTTGCTGCGCCGCTTCACCTCCGGCGCACCCGCGTAGTCCCCGTCGGGGCCGGACCGGCCCGGGCGGCTCAGGCCCGCGCGGACACGGCCATCCCGGCCCGGCCCAGGAGCGCGTGACGCTCCTCCTCCGTCAGACCGCCCCAGACGCCGAACGGCTCGCGGGTGCGCAGGGCGTGGTCCAGGCAGGCCGTCCGGACCGGGCAGGCCGCGCAGACCCGCTTCGCGGCGGCGTCCCGCTCCTCGCGGTCCTCGCCCCGCTCACCGGCGGGGTGGAAGAACCGACCGGACCCCAGGTCCCGGCAGGCCGCCCGGGACTGCCACTGCCAGAAGTGGTGCGCGGAGCCGGGCAGGCGTGAGACGTCGGTCATGGCAGTTCCTCTCCGTGGGTTGTCCCGCGTGTGACCGCTCGCACCGCCCTGAAACCCGGCCGTCGCCGACGGCTTCCGGATCAGGCGCCCGCGGCCGGTGTGCGCAGCCCCAGGAAGACCGGGCGGCGGCGCACCGTGAAGCCCATCGACTCGTAGAGCCGGACGGCGTCGGTGTTCGCCGCCGCCGCGTGCAGGAACGGGCTGTCCCCGCGCTCGCGGACCGCCGCCGCGACCGCACGGGTCAGCCGGCCGGCCAGGCCCCGGCCCCGGTGGTCCGGGTGGGTGCACACCGCGCTGATCTCCGACCAGCCCGCCGGCCGCATCCGCTCCCCGGCCATCGCGACGAGCCGGCCCTCGTGGCGGATCCCGAGGTACGTGCCCAGCTCGACGGTCCGGTCCAGGAACGGGCCCGGCCGGGTCAGCCCGACCAGCTCCAGCATCTCCGGTACGTCGCCGCGCCCCAGCGGCACCGCCTCCGGCGCGGCCTCGGCCCGTACCGCCCGGCCGTCCAGCTGCACGCCCGGCACCGTCATCAGCGTCTCCCAGTCCGGCGGCGGGGTCGGCAGCCCGGTCACCCAGACCTCCCGACCGGGTCCCACCAGCGCGGCCAGGTCCGCCCACGCCCCGGGATCCTCCGGGTCGCGGAGCGCCGCGAAGGGGGACGTGTCGCGGGCGTAGCGGCCGGCCCGACCCGCCGGTCCCAGCTCGGCGAAGGCGCGGTGGGTGCCGGTCAGCGCCGCCCAGACCGGGTTGTCGAGCACAGCGCTGTCGGACAGGGTTCCGGTCTCGGGGGACATGGGTGCGGGACTCCTTCCGTGGGGCGGCGACGATCGTCCGCGGCCGCCTTCTTGACGGCCTCGGGCGCCGCCACGAAACTGCGGGGGACGGCCGCGACGAACGTGCCCGTCGTGGGAAGCCTAGCCACCGCGACGTGGGCCGCCGGGGCCGGGACGGTCCGAGGGCGGGCCCGGGACGGGCCGAGGACGGGACGGGGGTGGAGCACCGGTGGACACGGCCTGGACGGCGGAACCGGGAGCCCCGACCCTGCGGCGCTGGTGGCTGACCCGGCGCCTGCACATCGACCTCCTGCGCGTGTGCAGCGCATTCGGCCCGCGCGGCTGACCCTCGCAGACGAGTGACCCGGACCGGGCGTGCGCGACGGCGCCCGGAGCGCCGGCCTGCGCAGCGCCGCCCCGCCCGGGGCGCGCGCCGCCCGGGCCACCACCGTGACCTGGCCGCCGTGCGCCCAGGCCGCCGCCCGCGCCATCCCAGGAGAGCCATGTCCCACACCGTCCTGCCCCGCACCGGCCCGGCCCCCGCCGCGCGCGGCCGCATCGGGGCCGGGTTCTCGCCCGTCCCGCACCGCTACCGCCTGTACCTGCGCGCCGACTGTCCCCGCTCCCGGCAGGTGGCCGCGGCCCTGGCCCTGCTGGGCCTGGAGGACTCCGTCGCCACCACGGTCCTCGGCACGACCACGACCACGACCACGGGCACGGGCGCCGGCTCCGCCGGCGAATCGGCCGGGTACACCGCGCTGCGGCTCGCGTACGAGGCCGCCGGCCACCACTTCGACGCCACCGGGACCGCCCCGGCCCTCGTCGACACCTGGAGCGGCCGCGTCGTCTCCGACCACACCCCCGACATCCTCGACGACCTGCACTTCCTGGCGGGCCACCCGGCCTTCCGCAAGGCCGCGTAGCAGGGGCCGACGCAGGGGGCCGCGAGGCTCCGCCGGGGTCCCCGGGGAGCCTGCGCGGGCCCCGCGCAACGAATCGCCGCGCCCGTCGGGGAACACGCAACGAATCGATGCGCGCAGCGCAACGGTCACGGCTTGTCCGGGTGGAGCGCGCGAACGTACCGTCGTATGACCCCACCCCTCCTGCCACAGAGGTAGTCCATGCCTGCGCTGCGCACCGCCCTCCTCCAGAGCTCCGGAGTTCTCGGCGACACCGCCCAGAACCTCAAGGCGCTCGACGAGGCGGCGGCGCGCGCCGCGCAGCGCGGGGCCGGGCTCCTCGTCACCTCGGAGATGTTCCTGACCGGCTACGCGCTGGACCTCCAGGACATCCCCGGGCTCGCCGAAGCGGCCGACGGCCCGTCCGCCGTCGCCATCGGCGAGATCGCCCGCCGCCACGGCGTCGCCGTCCTGTACGGCTACCCGGAGCGGGGGGACGGCGCCGTCTTCAACGCGGCGCAGCTCATCGGCCCCGACGGGGTGCGTCTGGCGAACTACCGCAAGACCCACCTCTTCGGCTGCTTCGAACAGGACGCCTTCACCCCCGGCGACACCCCCGTCGTCCAGGCCGACCTCGGCGGCCTCCGCATCGGCATCATGATCTGCTACGACGTGGAGTTCCCCGAGAACGTCCGGGCGCACGCGCTCGCCGGCACCGACCTCCTCCTGGTGCCGACCGCGCAGATGCACCCGTTCCAGTTCGTCGCCGAACAGCTCGTCCCCGTACGGGCCTTCGAGAACCAGATGTACATCGCGTACGTCAACCGCACCGGCCCGGAAGGCGAGTTCGAGTTCGTCGGACTCAGCTGCCTGGCGAGCCCCGACGGGGTCACCCGGACCCGGGCCGGACGCGGCGAGGAGCTGGTGTTCGGCGAGGCCGACCCCGAGCTGCTGGCGGCATCCCGCGAGACCAACCCCTACCTGCGGGACCGCCGCCCCGGGCTCTACGCCTCCCTCGTCTAAGACCTCTTCCCCCAGCCCTGCCGCAAGGAGACGTACCCCCATGACGTCCACGGTGCCCACCACCGCCGTCCCGCACAGCGACGGACAGCCGCCGATCACCATGTTCGGCCCGGACTTCCCGTACGCGTACGACGACTTCCTCGCCCACCCGGCGGGTCTCGGTCAGATACCCGCGACCGAGCTCGGCACCGAGGTGGCCGTCATCGGCGGCGGCCTGTCCGGCATCATCTCGGCGTACGAGCTGATGAAGATGGGCCTCAAGCCCGTCGTCTACGAGGCCGACCAGATCGGCGGCCGGCTGCGCACCGTCGGCTTCGAGGGCGCCGGCACCGAGGAACTGACCGCGGAGATGGGCGCCATGCGCTTCCCGCCGTCCTCCACGGCCCTGCAGCACTACATCGACCTCGTCGGCCTGGTGACGGAGCCCTTCCCGAACCCGCTCGCCGAGTCCACCCCCTCGACGGTCGTCGACCTCAAGGGCGAGACGCACTACGCCGAGACGATCGCGGACCTGCCGCAGATCTACCGCGACGTGTCCGCCGCGTGGAACGCCTGCCTCGACGAGGGCGCCGACTTCTCCGACATGAACACCGCGATGCGCGAGCGGGACGTCCCGCGCATCCGCGAGATCTGGGCCAAGCTCGTCGAGAAGCTCGACGACGAGACCTTCTACGGCTTCCTCTGCAAGTCGGAGGCCTTCAAGTCCTTCCGCAAGCGCGAGATCTTCGGCCAGGTCGGCTTCGGCACGGGCGGCTGGGACACCGACTTCCCGAACTCCATCCTGGAGATCCTGCGCGTCGTCTACACCGAGGCCGACGACCACCACCGCGGCATCGTCGGCGGCTCCCAGCAGCTGCCGCTGCGCCTGTGGGAGCGCGAGCCCGAGAAGATCGTGCACTGGGCCCAGGGCACCTCGCTGTCCTCCCTGCACGACGGCACCCCGCGCCCGGCGGTCACCCGCCTGCACCGCACGGCCGGCAACCGCATCACGGTCACCGACTCCTCCGGCGACATCCGCACGTACCGCGCCGCGATCTTCACGGCTCAGTCGTGGATGCTGCTGTCGCAGATCGAGTGCGACGACACGCTGTTCCCGATCGACCACTGGACGGCGATCGAGCGCACCCACTACATGGAGTCGTCGAAGCTGTTCGTCCCCGTCGACCGGCCGTTCTGGCTGGACAAGGACGAGGAGACGGGCCGCGACGTCATGTCGATGACCCTCACCGACCGCATGACCCGCGGCACCTACCTGCTGGACAACGGCCCGGACAAGCCCGCCGTCATCTGCCTCTCGTACACCTGGTGCGACGACAGCCTGAAGTGGCTGCCGCTGTCCGCGAACGAGCGGATGGAGGTCATGCTGAAGTCCCTCGGCGAGATCTACCCCAAGGTCGACATCCGCCGCCACATCATCGGCAACCCGGTCACCGTGTCCTGGGAGAACGAGCCCTACTTCATGGGCGCGTTCAAGGCCAACCTCCCGGGCCACTACCGCTACCAGCGCCGCCTGTTCACCCACTTCATGCAGGACCGCCTCCCCGAGGACAAGCGCGGCATCTTCCTCGCGGGCGACGACATCTCCTGGACGGCCGGCTGGGCCGAGGGCGCGGTCCAGACCGCCCTCAACGCCGTCTGGGGCGTCATGCACCACCTCGGCGGCTCCACGGACGCCACCAACCCGGGCCCGGGCGACGTCTACGACGAGATCGCCCCGGTCGAACTCCCGGAGGACTGACCCTCCCGGCCCCTGATCACGGGCCGCCGCCCCGCGAACGTCAGCACGCGGGCCGGCGGCCCGTTCTCATGCCCGCCGCCTTCGTCCGACCGTACGGGCCCCCGGGTCAGAGGCGGCTCGGCAGACCGTGGTGCGCGCCCGCCGCGACGGGGGTCAGCAGGCAGCGGCCCACCAGGCCCACGCCCGCGTCGAGGGAGGCCGTGAACTCCGCGGCCAGTTCGGGGGAGCGGCGCAGGGTCCACAGCAGGCGGGCCGTCGCCCAGGCGCCGGCCCGGGCGCGCTCCAGGCTCCACGAGCCGAGCAGGTGCGTCAGCGGGTCGGCGACCTCCAGCAGGTCGGGGCCCGGCATCAGGTCCTCCCGGATGTGTTCCTCCAGCGAGACCAGCGTGTCGCCGACCCGGTCGAAGTCCGCCTCCAGGGCCCGCGGTTCGCAGCCCAGCTCACCGCACGTGGCCACCACGGCGAGCGCCAGGTCGTGCCCGATGTGCGCGTTGATCCCGGCCAGCGCGTGCTGGAGCGGGCGGATCCCGGGGTGGCGCCGGTACTGGAGGAGCGGGCGCCAGCAGGCCGGGGCCCGGTCCGCCTCCACCGCCGTCAGGTACCGCTCGGCGAACCGCACGCTGAGAGTCGCCGCCCGCCGGGGCGCCGGGAAACACCCGTGCTCGATCCGGTGGTGGAGGGTCTCCGTCACCGTCAGGTAGACCCGGTTGAAGACGGCGACACCGTCCTGCGGCGGCAGCCGCTCGTCCAGGGCGCGCATCCGCGCCAGCACCGCTTCCATGGGAGGCAGGGTCGCAGGCGCCGACGCGGAACCGGGGAACTTGGCCGTACGCTTCCCCGGTTCGGGCGAAACCCCGTCAACGGGGCTTGCCCTGCGCCTCCCCGCCGTCGTCGTACGCGGAGGTGCCCGCGTCGAGCAGGGGCTCCTGCGGCTTCAGGTGCGCGGGAGCCAGGCAGCGCAGTGCGTGATAGCCCCCGATCACCACGATCGTGCCCAGCGCGATGCCGCCCAGCTCGAAGGTGTCGGTGATCTGGAGCTTCACCCCGCCGACGCCGATGATGATGCCCGCCGCGGCCGGCACCAGGTTCAGCGGATTGCGCAGGTCCACCCCGCCGTTGATCCAGATCTGGGCGCCGAGCAGGCCGATCATCCCGTAGAGGATCACGGTGATGCCGCCGAGCACGCCGCCGGGGATCGCGGCGACGACCGCGCCGAACTTGGGGCACAGGCCGAAGAGCAGCGCGAATGCGGCCGCAGCCCAGTAGGCGGCCGTGGAGTAGACGCGGGTGGCCGCCATGACGCCGATGTTCTCGCTGTACGTGGTGTTCGGCGGGCCGCCGACCGCCGTGGACAGCATCGACGCGGCGCCGTCCGCCGCGATGGCCGTGCCCAGCTCGTCGTCGAGCGGGTCGCCGGTCATCTCGCCCACGGCCTTGATGTGACCGGCGTTCTCGGCGATCAGCGCGATCACCACGGGCAGCGCGATCAGGATCGCCGACCACTCGAAGGACGGCCCGTGGAAGGACGGCAGGCCGACCCAGTCGGCCTTCGCGACCGCGGAGAGGTCAAGGCGCCAGTGGTCCACGGCCGCCTCCCCGCCCACCGTCGAGTGGATCTTCCCGAAGAGCAGGTCGGAGAGCCAGGAGAGCGCGTACCCGAAGACCAGCCCCAGGAAGATCGCGATGCGCGACCAGAAGCCGCGCAGGCAGACCACCGCGAACCCGGTGAACAGCATGGTCAGCAGCGCCGTCCACTGGTCCTGCGGCCAGTACGTCGATGCCGTCACCGGAGCCAGGTTGAAGCCGATCAGCATCACCACCGCACCCGTCACGATGGGCGGCATCGCCGTGTGGATGACGCGCGCCCCGAAGCGCCGGACGGCCAGCCCGGCCAGGAACAGCGCCACGCCGACGACGAACACGGCGCCCGTGACGACCGCGCTGTCCCCGCCCGACGCCCGGATCGCCGCCGCGACACCCACGAAGGACAGCGAGCAGCCCAGGTAGGAGGGGACCCGGCCGCGCGTCGCGAGGAGGAAGATCACCGTCGCGACGCCGGACATCATGATGGCGAGGTTCGGATCCAGCCCCATCAGGACCGGTGCGACGAAACTCGCGCCGAACATCGCCACGACGTGCTGGGCGCCCAGCCCGGCGGTCCGCGGCCACGACAGCCGCTCCTCCGGCCGGACCACCGCGCCGGGGGCGGGCGTCCGCCCGTCTCCGTGCAGGGTCCAGCCCACGCCGAGGCCCATGTTCCACTCCTCTTCCCCGGACGCTCCCCAGCGCCGGCCGCCGACACGTCGAGGCCGCAGCGCACGGGAAGTGCCGCTGCGGCCAGTCGACATATTACGGCCGGATATCGATGGGTTCGTCCCGATCGGCCGGACCGGCCTTCTCGCCGGTCCCGCCCCCAGCCTGCCCCACCGGCGGCCGCGGGCGCAGTACCGCGGCGCCCACGACCAGCGCGAAGGCCAGCAGCGTGACCAGTCCGAAGGACACCACCAGCGAACTCGCGTCGGCCACCGCGCCGATCGCCGACGGCGCGATCAGCCCCGAGGTGTACGTGATCGTCGCGACGCCCGCGATGGCCTGCGCCGGGGCGGGCCCGCTGCGCCCTGCCGCCGCGAACGCCAGCGGGACCACCACCGCGATCCCGAGCCCGATCATCCCGAAGCCGGCCAGGGCCGCCCCCGGGTGCCGCGCCAGGACCACGAGCAGCCCGCCCGCGGTGGCCAGGACGCCGCCCGCCCGGACGGTACGCACCGGCCCGAACCGGTCCACCACCCGGTCCCCGGCCAGCCGGGCCACGGCCATGGTGAGGGCGAAGGCGGTGGTGGAGGCGGCCGCGAGCCCGGCGTCCGTGTGCAGCACGTCCCGCAGGTACACCGCCGACCAGTCCAGGCTCGCGCCCTCGGCGAAGACGGCGCAGAACCCGATGGCCCCGATGAACAGCGCGGACTTCGGGGGCAGCGCGAAGTGCGGCGGTGCCTGCGCCTCCGCGTCGCCGCGCAGGTCCAGTACGCCCCGTACGGCGATCAGCCCGGCCGCGGTGAGGACGAGCGCGGCGACCAGGTGGTGCAGCCGGGCGTCGGCCCCGGTGTGCGCGGCGACCGTGCCGGCTGCCGATCCGAGCAGCGCGCCCACGCTCCACATGCCGTGCAGCGAGGACATGATCGAGCGGCCCAGCCGGTTCTCGGTCTCCACGCCCAGCGCGTTCATCGCCACGTCCGACATGCCCGCGGTGGCCCCGTAGACGAGCAGGGCCAGACACAGGACGGGCAGGTTCGGGGCGAGGCTCGGCAGGATCAGGGAGAGGGTCCACATCGCCAGCAGCCCCCGCAGCGCGGTGCGCGCGCCGAACCGGTGGTTGATCCGCCCGGCGAGCGGCATCGCGAGCGCCGCACCGAGGGCGGGGAAGGCGAGGGCGAGGCCCAGGGTGCCCGCGCTGAGCTGGGCGTGGTCCTGGATCCAGGGGATGCGGGTGGCGAAGGAGCCGGTGACGGCGCCGTGGGCGCAGAAGACGGCCGCGATGGCGGAACGGGCATGGCGCAGGCGCGCCGGGCTGAGGTCGTGGTCCCCGGTCATGGGAAATAAACTATCAGGGACCCTGCCTGATAGATAACGGCCCGCACTCCCTAGGATGGGCGCCGTGACTTCCGCCCCCGCCCCGGTACCGTCCCCCGCCTCGCCCAGCACGGCCCGGGCCCTCAACGACCGCCTCGCCCTGCGGCTCCTCCAGGAGTCCGGACCGCTGACGGCCGCCCAGCTCAAGTCCAAGACCGGCCTCTCCCGCCCCTCGGTCGCCGACCTCGTCGACCGCCTCACCGGAGCCGGGCTGATCGAGGTCGTCGGCGAGTCCGGCGCACAGCGGCGCGGCCCCAACGCCAAGCTGTACGGGATCGTCGCCGACCGCGCCCACCTGGCCGCCCTGGACGTCCGCACCGACCGGGTCACCGCCGTCGTCACCGACCTCCTCGGCCGGCCCCTGGCGGAGGCCGCCCTGCCCGTCGGCGCACCCGAGGACGCGGTCGCGGCCCTGCTGCGCACCGCGCACGAGGCCGGGGCGACCGCCCTCCACACCGTCGTCATCGGAGCCCCCGGCCTCGTCACCCCGGCCACCGGCGAACTCCGCTACACCATCGGCCTGCCGGCCTGGCACCGCGACCTGGTGGCCGCCCTGCAACGGACCCTGCCCGCCGTCGTGGTGGTCGAGAACGAGACCAATCTGGCCGCCCTCGCGGAACAGCGCCTGGGCGTCGCCCGCGACCTGGACTCCTTCGTGCTCCTGTGGCTCGGCGCGGGCGTGGGCGCGGCGGTGGTCCTGGACGGCCGGCTGCGCCGGGGCGCCTCCGGCGGGGCGGGCGAGATCGGCTTCCTCCCGGTACCGGGCACCGGCACCCTGCCGTCGGCCACCGAATGCGGGGGCGGCTTCCACGCCTTGGCGGGCCGGGAGGCGGTGGCGGCGCTCGCGGCGGAACACGGCTTCCGGGGGCCGGTGGAGGAGGCGGTGGCCGGGGCGGGCGGGGAGGTGTTCCTGGAGGCGCTGGCCGAGCGGCTCGCGCTCGGCGCCGCGGCGGTGGCGGCGCTGCTCGACCCGGGCTGCATCGTCCTCGGCGGTGAGCTCGGCCGGGCGGGGGGCGACGCGCTGGCCGCCCGCGTCGCCGCCCGCCTCGCCACCCTCTCCCCGGTCCCGACCGCGGTCCGCGCCACCGCGCTCGGCGACCGCGCGGTCCTCACGGGCGCCCGCCTGGCCGCCCGCGAGGCGGCGCAGGAGGTGCTGTTCGGGGGGTAGCACGGTCTGGCCCTTTGGCTGCGGGTGGCTGCGCCGCTTGGGCGGGGTCGGCGGGGTGGGGGCCGGTTGGGGTGGGGGCGGGCGCGCTTTGGCTGCGCCGCTTGGGCCGGTTGGGGTGGGGGTGGGCGCGCGCCGGGGCGTCTCCTCGGGCGCCGAACGTGTCGGGAGGTCGGATATCTCCGCCGCACTGCGGTAGGCACC
>NZ_JBIAJH010000027.1:0-102869 GCF_042871845.1 Streptomyces sp. NPDC005533
CGCATGTCATGCCCCACCACGATCGCCGAAGCACCCGTCACCTCGACGAACGCACCACCGAACAGCTCCGCCAAGGACTCGTCCCACTCGTCCGGTACGACACCACGCACGTCGTACGCCTTGACGATGTTCGAAAGGTCGGGCATTTTCCACTCCTTCTGGGGGTGACCGGCTGTGTCCCGGACGCTACCCGCCGCCCTCGCCGGCACAGCCCGGCCGCCCCCCAACGCGCTGAGGCTTTGGCAGATCGCCTCACCCCGGGGCGGTCCCGCCCCTCTCCCGGTACCACGGGGCCGCCGCGCCGAGCCGGCTCAGCGGGCCGGGACCCGGCGCGATCCCGGCGATCCGCCAGGCCTCGTCGGCGCGGTACCAGTGGTCCCCGGCCAGCAGGGTGAACTGCCGCTCGCTCACCCAGCCCGGGGTCGCGGCCAGCGCCTCCAGGCACCTGGGCCACGGCAGGTCCCCGACGGGAGCCGCCGGCAGCACCCGGTGGGCGGCGAGGGCGGCCATGAGGTCGCGGTTGCGCACCGGCGCCGGGTGGTGGGCGTGCAGGATGCCCGCGGGCGCGGCGCCGTCCCCGAGCGCGAACGCCGCGATCAGCCGTGCCAGGTCGTCCACGTCGACGAAGGAGGCCAGTCCCGCGCCGCCTCCCCACGCGGCTGGTACCCGGCGGAAGGCGTCGGCGAGGGCCGGTACGACCCAGCGGTCGCCCGGGCCCAGCACCAGCCCCGCGCGCAGGACCAGCCCGCCGGCGTCGAGCACCGGCTGCTCCCCCGCCAGCCGGCTGCCGCTGGCCGCCGATACCGGGGCGGGCGTCAACTCGCCGACGTCCTGGCCGGTGTGCGGGCCCGGCCCGTAGACGGCGCAGGTCGACAGGTGGACGATGCGCCGCACGCCCGCCCGGCGCGCCTGTGCCATCAGGGCCGCGGTGCCGGTGGAGTTGACCGCCGTACAGCGCTCGGCGTCCGGTCCGATGGAGGAGGCCAGCGACAGCAGGACGTCCGCGCCGTCGCACACCCCGCGCAGGGATTCCGGATCGGTCAGGTCCGCGCCCACCCAGCGCCCTCCGTACGCGCTGGGGGGACGCGTACGGGACACCGCGCCCACCACGGCCTGCGGGTCCTGCTCGGCCAGCCGGCGCAGCACCGCCGACCCCACGAATCCCGTGGCCCCGGTCACGACGATGTGACGGCCGCTCACCCCCGCTGCTCCGGCCCGGGTTCCGGTTCCTTCGGCCGCTGCGTCGGCGGCAGCGTCAGGCGCATGGTCCGGCGGGTCTCCTCGGTGGCGACCGCGGGGAGCAGGTAGCGCCACAGCGAGGCGATCCGCTGCGGCAGGTCGGCGCGTCCGGTGGACGCCTGGGAGAAGAGCTGCGCGCCGGTGAAGGAGCTGACCAGCACCCACGCCAGTTCGTGGTCGTCGACGTCCGGCTGGAGTTCGCCCTTGGCGCGGGCGAAGCGCAGCTGCTGGCGGAACTCCAGCACCCAGGCCTGGTAGGCGACGTCGTCACGCAGGCCGAACTCGCCCTGTTCGACGGCCAGTCGGACGCCGGCCCGGAGCACCGGATTGTGCTGCAGCTCCTCCGAGAGGTAGAGCGTGATGTCCACCAGGTGCTGGAGCCCGTCCTCCCCTTCGGGGAAGACCAGGCCGTCGCCCTGGCCGACCATCACGGCGTAGGCGAGCTCCTCCTTGGAGCTGAAGTGGAAGTACATCCCGCCCTGGGTGACGTCCGCCCGCTTCATGATCTTGCTGATGCTGGCCCCGCTGAAGCCGAACTCGTCGAAGACCTCCGCGGCGGCCCGCAGGATGGCCGCTTTGGTCTGAACTGCCCTGAGTTGAGGCGCGCGTTGCGGCTTTCGCTCTGACATGGACACCTAATCTCTCTCGACAAAAAAAACGAACATCCTTTATTTTAGGACCCAGCGCCACACAAGCACCAGCTCATGTCCGATGTCCAGGGGGGCTCAACCATGACTGTGTCAGCTGATCACTCCGTCTCGTCCGTCGCCGCACTCAGCAGCGCCTTACCGCGGGAGTACGTCCACAAGAGCGCACACTCCGAAGTCCTGCTCACCGGTTGGCGCACCGTCGCGCCCGACGAGTACGTCGTCACGGCCCAGTGGCCCCGGGCCCACAGCTTCTACTCGCCGGACGGGGGCCACCACGACCCCCTCCTCCTCGCCGAGTCGGTCCGCCAGGCCATTCCGCTCCTGAGCCACGTCGCCTACGAGGTCCCCTTCGGCCACCGCCAGATCTGGGACACCTTCAGCTACTCGGCGCATCCGGAGGCCCTCGTCGTCGGGCCGGCGCCGGCCGACATCGAACTCCGCATCAGGTGCTCCGATGTCACCCGCCGCGGCCGAAGACTGGCGGGCCTGACCATGCACGTCACCGCGACGCGCGACGGGGAGCTCCTCGGCACCGCCGAAGCCGGCTTCACCAACCAGCCGCAGGCCGTCTACCAGCGCCTTCGCGGTACGAACGCGGACCTCGACGAGGTGGCCGCCCGCATCATCCCGCTGCCGCCGCCGCTGACGCCCCGCCGCGTGGGCCGCGACCGCTTCCACGACGTGGTCCTGTCCCCCACCAGTTCCGCGCACCGCACGCAGCTGCGGGCCGACATCAACCACCCGATCCTCTTCGACCACCCCGTCGACCACGCCCCGGGCATGCTGCTCCTGGAAGCCGTGCGGCAGGCCGCGTACGGGTCCGCCTTCCCCCGGCGGGGGGTCCTCACCGACATCGAGATGCGGTTCTTCCGCTACGCGGAGCTGAACTCGCCCTGCTGGATCGAGACGCTCGCCGCCCCCGGCGGGACGACCCCGGCGGGCCGCCATCCCGTGCGCGTCCTGGCCCGCCAGAACGGCGAGGACGTCTTCACCGCCACGGCGACGATCACCACCGCGGCGCCCGTCCCCCTCCGCGTCTACGCCGCGCCCTGATCCCTGCGCCCTGAAGTGACCGGCCGGAGGCAACCGGCTGGGTGAACGACGAAGGCGCCTGACCGGGTCACCGCCCGGCAGGCGCCTTTTCTCGAAGGGGTCTCAGCCACCGCGACCGCCATTTCAAGCCATCCTCGCAGGTCGGCGCACGCGTGTCCGCTCCGGCGTGTGCGAGAGTCCCGTCGGCGCGGTTCACGAGGGGACACCGGACCGCCGGGCCCCGCTCTCGCCACCCAGTCCAGGAGGTCCATGTGTCTGCCGCATCGAGCTACGCGTCCGGGGTCTGCGAAGTGCCGCTGCTGGGCGACACCATCGGCGAGAACCTGGACCGCACCGTGCGGAGGTTCCCCGGGCGCGACGCCCTCGTCGACGTGGCCGCGGGGCGCAGGTGGACGTACGCGGAGCTGGCCGCCGACGTCGACGCGCTCGCGCTCGGCCTGCTCGACCTGGGCATCGTCAAGGGCGACCGCGTCGGCATCTGGGCCCCCAACCGCGCCGAGTGGACGCTGGTGCAGTACGCCACCGCCAAGATCGGGGCGATCCTCGTCACCGTGAACCCCGCCTATCGCTCCCACGAACTGGAGTACGTGCTCCGGCAGTCCGGGATCCGGCTGCTGGCCGCGGCCGACCGGTTCAAGACCTCCGACTACGCGGCCATGATCGAGGAAGTGCGGCCGCGCTGCCCGCTGCTGGAGTTCGTGGCGCTGCTGGGCGGGCCCCTGTGGACCTCCCTGCTGGAGCGCGGCCGGCAGGGCGACCCGGCGGAGCTGGCCCGCGCGCAGGCCGCGCTGAGCCCGGACGACGCGATCAACATCCAGTACACCTCGGGGACCACGGGCTTCCCCAAGGGCGCGACGCTCTCGCACCACAACATCCTCAACAACGGCTTCTTCGTGGGCGAGCTGTGCCACTACACCGAGCAGGACCGGGTCTGCATCCCGGTGCCCTTCTACCACTGCTTCGGCATGGTGATGGGCAACCTCGCGTGCACCAGCCACGGCGCCGCCATGGTGATCCCGGCGCCGTCCTTCGAGCCGGCGGCCACCCTCGCCGCGGTGGAATCGGAGTCGTGCACCTCGCTCTACGGGGTTCCCACCATGTTCATCGCCGAGCTGGCGGAGCCGGAATTCGACGCGTACGACCTGTCCGGCCTGCGGACGGGGATCATGGCGGGATCGCCCTGTCCGGTGGAGGTGATGAAGGAGGTCATCGACCGGATGGGCATGACCGAGGTGTCCATCTGCTACGGGATGACGGAGACCTCGCCGGTCTCCACGCAGACCCGCGCCGACGACTCCGTCGAGCGGCGCGTGTCCACGGTGGGCCGCGTCGGGCCGCATCTCGAAGTGAAGGTGGTCGATCCGCAGTCCGGCCTGACGGTGCCCCGCGGGGAACCGGGCGAACTGTGCACCCGCGGCTACTCGGTCATGCTCGGCTACTGGGAGGAGCCGGAGCGGACCGCCGAGGCCGTGGACGCGGCCCGCTGGATGCACACCGGCGACCTGGCCGTCATGGACGACGACGGCTACGTGAGCATCACCGGCCGGATCAAGGACATGGTGATCCGCGGCGGGGAGAACCTCTACCCGCGCGAGATCGAGGAGTTCCTCCACACCCATCCGGACGTCCTGGACGTCCAGGTCATCGGCGTGCCCGACGCGAAGTACGGGGAGGAGCTGATGGCGTGGGTGCGGATGCGCGAGGGGGCCGAGCCGCTGACCGCGGCCGCCGTGCGGGCGTACTGCGACGGCCGGCTGGCCCACTTCAAGATCCCGCGCTACGTGCACGTCGTGGAGGAGTTCCCCATGACCGTCACCGGGAAGATCCGCAAGGTGGAGATGCGCGAGGCGGCGCTCCGACTGCTGGAACTGCCCTCCTGACGCCGCGCGTTGCGGACCGGACCACACCCCCACCTGCCTGATGATCTTCAATGGACGTCAGGGACCGCCAGCGGGCCCGACACCTCATTCACTTGCCCCGTGCCGACCTTCTGACCAGAGGAACACAGTGCGCCTGCCCATGAACCGCCGTCTGGCCCTCAGTACAGCCCTGCTCGCCGTGATGGCCGCGGTGGCTCCGGCGACCACCGCCCACGCCGCCGGGACCACCCCCGACCTCGAGGCGCTGACCCGGGCGCTGGTGAACACGACCGACGCGGGAGCGCCGGGCGCCCTGGCCCGTTTCAGCGGCCCCGACGGGACCCGCACCCGCGCCGTGGGCGTACGCGACCGGGGCACGGGGGCGCCCATGCAGCCCCAGGCCCGCTTCCGGATCGGCAGCGTCACCAAGACGTTCTCCTCCGTGGTCCTGCTGCAGCTGGTGGGCGAGGGGCGGATCGACCTGGACACCTCCGTCAACCGCTACCTGCCCGGCCTGCTGCCCGACGACCGCATCACGGTGCGTCATCTGCTCAGCCACCGCAGCGGGCTGGCGGACTACACCGACGCCATGTTCGAGCACACCGTGCCCGGCTTCGAGGCCGTGCGCAACAAGGTCTTCGGTTACCAGGAGCTGGTGGACCTCTCACTGGCCAAGCCGCGGACCGGCGAGCCCGGCGCCGCGTACGGGTACTCGAACACGAACTTCGTCGTCGTCGGCATGCTCATCGAGAAGGCCACCGGCAACCCGGTGGCCAAGGAGTACGAGCGGCGCATCATCCAGCCGCTGCGGCTGCGCAACACCGCGTACGTGCACCCCGCCACGCAGATCAGCGGGGTGCACGCGCGCGGCTACCTCCACCCGGACGAGGCCGGCGGGCCGCTGGTCGACTCCACCGAGCAGACGGCGTCGTGGGCCCAGTCCGCCGGTGCGATGATCTCCGACCCGGCCGATCTGAACACCTTCACCTCGGCCCTGCTGAGCGGGAAGCTGCTGCCCGCGCGGTTGCTGGACGCCATGATCACCGTGACCCCGACCGACGCCACGAACACCCGGTTCTACGGCCTCGGCCTGCGGCGCTACGACCTCTCCTGCGGCACGTCCGTCTACGGGCACACCGGCACCGTGCAGGGCTTCTACACCTACGCCTTCTCCACCCGCGACGGCCGCCGCAGTCTCGCCGCCATGGCGAACACATCGAACAAGGGCGAGGCGAACACGGCCCTCGGCGGGACCCTCGAAGCGGCGTTCTGCGGCAAGCAGACCGCCAAGGCGACCAAGCGCGGCTTCGGGTTCGCCCCGGCCGAGGTGGACCTGCCCGAGCACGACGTGCGCTGACCCACCTCAGCCGTCGCCCGCCGCGTCGTCGCAGGCGGGACAGACCAGGCTCGCGTCCTGCGGGTCGTACCACGCGGAGCCGGGCTGATCCGACGGCTGCCGGGAGGCCCTCCGCATGGCGAACGTGTCCCTGCCGCAGAAGGTCCGCGGGCCGGGGACCGCCGTCATGCCGGGGGCGGCCGGCGCCGCGTGCACCCGAGGCGGGGACGGCTCGCCGCCCTCTGCCGGTGCGCCGAGCTCGTACACGACGACGAATTCGCTCATACCCCGACGGTAGGCCGCCCACGGGCGTCGCGCAGGACCGACACCGGGAACCGGACGGGTGAGCCGCGTGTCGGGCCGCCGACGTCGGCCGGGGTTCGCCATCCTGGGCCGGGCGCGGTCCCGCAGGGGCCGCGGGCCCTCCCCCACGGCGAGAAGGAGCACGGCATGCCCGCGGACGCGATCGGACGTTTTCTCGCGGCTTTGGACCCCGACCACCGGGAGGCCGTCAGCGGCAGGCCGCGCGAGGAGCAGGAGCGTCTTGCGGCCGCCTGGGAGCGGGAACTGGAGTCGGACGACGAGCTCGACACCCTCGACGAGCTGTCTCCTCCGGCGGCCGAAGCCGAGGCCGCCCGCCGCGTCCTGGCCCGCGAACCCTGACCCCGACGGCCTCGGCCCCGCGCCTCAAACGCCGGCGAGGCTGAATTTTGCGCGGCGAAGCCGAAGGGTGCGGCTCAAAGCCCGGGGCTCCGCCCCGCACCCCGCGCCTCAAACGCCGGCGGGGCTGAATTGGTGCGGCGTAGCTGAATGGTGCGGCCAGGCTGGATGGGTGTGGCCGGGCTGGATGGTGCGTCGGCACTGGTAGCAGGCGGGTCGGTTGGGGTGGGGGTGGGTGTGTGTCGGGGTGATCCCCGCAGGGTGCCGAACGCACTGCCGCCGAGGTATCCGACCGACTCGACACGTTCGGCGCCCGAGGAGACGCCCCGGCGCGCGCCCGCCCCCACCACAACCGGCCCAAGCGGCGCAGCCAAAGCGCGCCCGCCCCCACCACAACCGGCCCAAGCGGCGCAGCCAAAGCGCGCCCACCCCCACCCCAACCGGCCCCCACCCCCGACCCCGCCCAAGCGGCGCAGCCGACCGGCAGGCGACCCGTCCCTCACACCCCGCCCGAGTGCCGTTCCCAGGCCTCCGCGAACATCTCGTGCAGGGGCGCCGTCGGGAGGATCCGGACGTACGGGCCCAGGATCGTGCCCCGCCACAGCGGTCGCACCAGGTGGCTCGCCAGCTTCGCGGTCTCCAGCGGCAGGTGCGGTGCCTTCAGTTCGGTCCACTCCCCGGGCAGGAACAGGGTCCGGCCCGCCCGCGCCCGCTTGGCCTCCAGCACCGCGCCGGTGGCGAGGAGTTCCGTGCGGGCCTGCGTGTGCTGCTTGGCCGACCAGCCGTTCCAGCGCCGGACGTTGCGGTCGGTCGGCGCGGCGAGGGTGGCGAGCTGGAGGTACAGCGCCGCGGCGTCGGCGCCCACGCCGAGCTCGGCCCCCACCCGCGCGACCAGGTCCGGGCAGGACTGCCGCGGATCCGCCTCGTACGCGCCGGCCGGCAGGGCTCCGGAGCGGGCCCGGAGCATCATCCGCTCCAGCCCGCCGCCGGGCATCAGCGGCGCCACCCGGTCCAGCGCCTCGGCGAGGCCGTTGATCGCGCGCAGCCGGGTCCACACCTCGGGGCCGGTGGCCGCCGCGGGCCGCAGGAACGCGGCGCCGCCGGGCGCGCAGGCGACGAGCGGCCCGGAGTCGTAGGCGGCCACGGTCACCGGGCCCTCCTCCGCGTAGCGGCCCTTCACGACGGGCAGCCGCGCCGGCCCGAACTGTTCGGCGATCGGCGTCGAGCTGTCGTGGACCTTCCCGCCGGGCAGCTCCAGCAGCAGCTCCGGGCGTTCCAGTTCGGCCCGCAGCCGCTCGTACAGGGCCATGGCCCCGGCCACCGCCGGATCGCCGACGGGCCGGTCCGTCCAGGCCCACACCAGCGCGCTCGCGATCCGCCCGAGGTCGAGGCCCACGGGGGTGCCGTACGGCAGTGCGGGTCCGGCCGGCGGCACGGCCCTGACCTCCACCTTGTTGCCGTACCGGGTCGCCGCCAGCTCCCAGCCGGCCGCTTCCACGGTGGTGTCCTCGGCGGCCTCGTAACCGCCCGCCAGCCGCCGGGCCCACACCTCGGAGAGGTCGAGGTCGGCTTCCAGGGCGTCGGCCGCCTCCTCGTGCAGGGCGGGCTGCGTCCCCATCAGCTCCCGCCACACCCCAGCCATCCGTTCCACGGCGGCGAGGACCCCACCCGGCTGCCACAGCTCGGCCGGGTCCTCGGGCAGGGCGGCGGCCAGGACGGCCCGCCGGCCCGCGCCTCCGAGCCGCGTGCGCAGCCGCTCGTACGCCTCGGCCGTCATCGGGGTCGCCTTGTACGGGGCCTTGCGCGCCAGGGAGCGGTCCTCGTCCCGGTCGGACCGGCCGACCAGGCCGGCCACGACGAGCCGGGCCACGGCCCTGCGCACGCCCGTCAGTTCGGCGAAGCGCTCGGCCGCCGGCTCGGGCAGCGGGACCGGGCCGTGCGCGTCGACCGTCTCGACCAGGGCCCGGAGCCGGGCGGCGTCGTCCCGCTCCACCCGGACGGGGCGGGCCTCGGCGACGGCCGCCGGTACCGGGTCGGCGTCGGCGTCCGGCGCCGCGGGGGCGACGAACCAGCAGGCGGATCCTCCGGCCCGCACCGCGGCGGAGGCCACGGCCGTGCCGCCCGCGCGCAGGCCGTCCAGGGTGCCGGCGTCGGCCCGGCCCACCCACCACCGGCTGTCCGCGCGGGCGAACGGCAGGCCGGCCCAGGTGTCCAGGAGCGCGAGCAGCGCGGCCCGGTCCGTGTCCGGGGTCGGCGCCACCGCGGCCCGCCAGGCCGCGGCGTCGATGGTGCCCAGCAGCTGGGACCAGTCGCGCGGCGGCGCCGGCGGCGAGAGCCGCCGCACCTCCTCCACGATCGTCCCGGCCAGGCAGGCACCGTCGGAGGCCAGCGCGCTCAGCGTCGCCGGCAGGGCCACGTCCCGGGTCGGCCGCTCCCCCTTGGAGACCAGCCCGAACAGCGCGGGCAGCAGTTCGGTGTCCGGTGCGGACCGGCGCGGCAGGGCCGGCGCGGCCTCGATGAGCAGGGTGACGCGCCGGTGGAGGGCGCGCCGGCGCTCCTCCACCCGGGCGGCCCGCGCGGCCACCGCCACGACGGCTTCGGCCAGGACCGGGTCGGTGACCTCGGGCAACTCCCGGGCCACGGCCGTGCGCAGCGCCGGCCGGCCGTCGAGGGCGGCCGTCAGCAGGGTGTCGGCCGTCTGCGCTCCCACGGCGCGCAGTGCCCGGGACCCGGCCGCGTCCCGGGTCCGCAGCAGGTACCAGAAGGCGGGCGGCAGGGCCACGCCGCCCGACGCGGTGGCCCGCCGGACCGGCCTGACCCGCGGGTGCCGGGGTGAGTGGTGTCCGTCCAGTTCCCACAGCAGGACGCCGCCGGCGGTGTACGCGCGCACGCCCGTGTGGGTTTCCGCCTCGGCGAGGACCACGTCCTCGACGGCGCCCTCCGGCGGGGCCCACACGGCCCAGGGCTCCTGGCCCTGACGGTCGATGTCGAACCGGGCGGTGCGCCCGTCCACGCTCTCCAGCAGGTAGTGGTCGCGCGGGTGGTCGCGGTGGCGGTTGCGGAACAGCACCCGGGTCCCGACCAGGCCGTCCCGGCTGCCGAGCGGGGAGCCGTCCACGCCCGCGGGCAGCGGCGCGAGTTGCAGCGCCTCCAGGGCCAGGCTCATGCCTTCCTCGGACGGGTCCGCGGCCGGGTCGGCGTTCGCGGGCCGGCCGGGGAAGTCCGGCAGGGGGCTCGCGCCCCGCCACTCCCCGGTGACCGGGTCGGCCACCTCCCAGGGCCGCCGCCCGAAGACGGCGTTGGTCCAGATCCGGGTGCCGTCGCCGAGTTGCAGCTCGTCCCCGTCGATGCCCTCGGTGCCGCCGGGGCGCAGCACGCGCCGGCCGCCGTGCCGGCCGCCCCCGTCGGCGGTCTCGAACTGGAAGCCGTACGCCCCGTCCAGGCTGCCGCCGAACGGCACCAGGCCGCGCCGTTCGTCGGGGGTGAAGGGCTCCTCGGGACGGTCGGCCCAGACGGCGGTGTCGCAGAAGTAGGGGCTCGCCTTGAGGGTCCAGCTCACCAGGAAGGATCCGCCCACGTAGTGGACGGCGTACATGGTGGCGCCGTCCGGGACGGTGAACCGGCAGGAGCCGCGCTCCCCGTCCGGGGCCACGGCGACCGCCCGGTCGCGTCCGAACACCGTCAGCACCGGCCAGGTGCAGGTGACCCCGGCCACCCCGGGCAGCGGCTCGTCCGCGGCCTCGGGCCCGGCGTCCGCCGCGAACCGCGCGTACACCGACTCCAGTGCGGGCCAGGCCAGTTCCTCCGGCAGGCCGGCCGCCAGCGAGCGCCGCAGCGCGCCGGCCGCTCCCGCTCCGGCGAGGGCGTCGGCGATCCCGCCGAGCGCGCTCACCGTGGGCCGGTCCAGCAGGGCCTCCAGCTCGGCGACGGCCTCCTCGGCTCCGGCCATGCCGCCGCCCGCGACGGTGTCGACGAGCTTGCCGACCCGCCCGGCCACCTCGTGGGCGATGCCGTCGTTGCCGGGCAGCAGCGTCACCGCGGACCCGGGCCGGCGGCCCCCCGCCGCCGACCAGCGGGGTGTCAGGTCCTGGTGGACGCGCCCCTCCAGGCGGGGGCCGAAGACCGGGTCGGCCGCGAGTGCGGCGAGGTCCCGGCGGGACCGCTCGCCCCAGAAGTGCATCCGCGTCTCCGGGCCGGGGTCGACGACCGCGACCCCGGCGGCGAGACAGGCGTCCAGTACGTCCGCGTCGAGGCCCTGGTAGTGGTGCCGGGTGGTGTGGACCGTCACCGGGTCGCCCGCCGCGCGCAGCCGCGGCCCCAGCCGGCCCACCAGGTCGAGGAACTCCGCCGGGAGCGGCTGCCGCGCGACGCCGCCGCCGGACTGCGCCGCGTACTGGTACATGCGGACGAAGTTCCCGACCCAGTGGGGCAGTCCGCCCTCGGGCACCAGCCGCCCGCTCTCCATCGCCTCCGTCGCGCCGCAGCCGATCAGCATCCGCAGCCACGCCCCGCCGTCGGTGACCCCGTCCGGGAAGACCTCCACCAGCCCGGCGACGATCGTGTCGGTGGGCGGACGGACCGTCAGGGCCTGTTCCGCGGCGGTCAGCAGGGCGTCCGGCACCGACTTCTTCCGGGTGACGGACAGGATGCCGCCCACCAGGCGCGCGACCTCCTCGTCCCCGTGCCCGGCCGCTTTCGCGGAGGCCCGTACGCGGCGTACGAGATCCGCGGGCAGGTCGGCGGGCGAGGACGCCCACGCGGTCAGGAACGCGTCCAGGGCGGTGTGCGCGGCGGCCGGGTCCAGCGTCTCGGCGAGGAAGCGCTGGTGGGCCGCGAGCTCCTTGGCCGGCATGGCCCCGCCCCTGGCGAACAGCAGGGCGTTGGCCCGGCGGTAGGCCGGGTCCACCGGCAGGCCGTGCCGGTCCTCGGCCGCCCGCGCCGCCGCGTAGGCCCGCCCGCCGGGTCGGCTCCCGTAGCCGATCAGCCGGTGGCCGACGGTGTCCCAGAACCACGGCAGGTGCGCCGGCGGCAGCCGTCGTGCGCGCGCCGTCATCGTGTCGAGGAAGCGGCCGGGTTTGCCGTAGGAGCGGCCCAGTTCGGAGCGCATGTCCTCGATCAGGGCGCGTGCGGTCCCGGCCGCGTCCGGGTCGTGGGCGGCGACCCAGTCGGCGTAGGTGGTGGAGGTGTGCGTACCGGCGGTGGGCAGCAGGGCGGCGAGCGAGGCGATCATGTCCGGGATCGTCGCACGCCCCACCGACAGCGCCGGCACCCAGGACACCGAGGGCACCACGGCTCGGAGGGAGCCGCTCCGGCCGGACTGACGAGTCATCAGGTCATCTGTCCCGGACTCTTGACTCTGCTGCCGCCAGTGGCGATTCTCGACCCACTGCTTGTGCGGTCCATGACAATCACGCCACAGCCGTGCTGCTGGTCGTGACCGTCGTGTCCCCGGACGGATCCGGCTCCCCGACCGCGCCCTCCACTGACCGAAGACGTGAGTGATGACCATTTCCCGACACACGCACCACAGGCGTAGGCCCCTGGCGGTCCTGTCATTGCTCCTCGCCGTGGTGGCCATGGTGCTCGGCCCCGTGCCCAGTTCCTCCGCCGCCGACCCCGGCTGGTGGAACCCCGTCGCCCGGCCCGCGCCCGACTCCGAGATCAACGTCACCGGCGAACCCTTCAAGGGGACCGACGCCCAGGGGCGCGTGCGCGGCTTCGTCGACGCGCACGACCACCTGATGTCCAACGAGGGCTTCGGCGGCCGCCTCATCTGCGGCAAGCCGTTCTCCGAGCAGGGCGTGGCCGACGCGCTCAAGGACTGCCCGGAGCACTATCCCGACGGCACGCTCGCCGTCTTCGACTTCATCACCAAGGGCGGCGACGGCAAGCACGACCCGAACGGCTGGCCGACCTTCAAGGACTGGCCCGCCCACGACTCGCTGACCCACCAGCAGAACTACTACGCCTGGGTGGAACGCGCCTGGCGCGGCGGTCAGCGGGTGCTCGTCAACGACCTCGTCACCAACGGCGTCATCTGCTCGGTCTACTTCTTCAAGGACCGCGGCTGCGACGAGATGACCGCGATCCGCCTGGAGGCGCAGAAGACGTACGACATGCAGGCGTACGTCGACAAGATGTACGGCGGTCCGGGCAAGGGATGGTTCCGGATCGTCACCGACTCCGCGCAGGCCCGTGACGTCATCAAGCAGGGCAAGCTGGCCGTCGTCATGGGGGTGGAGACCTCCGAGCCGTTCGGCTGCAAGCAGATCCTGGACATCGCCCAGTGCAGCAAGGAGGACATCGACCGCGGCCTGGACGAGCTGTACAAGCTGGGCGTGCGCAGCATGTTCCTGTGCCACAAGTTCGACAACGCGCTGTGCGGGGTCCGCTTCGACCAGGGCGCCCTCGGCACGGCGATCAACGTGGGCCAGTTCCTGTCCACCGGTACGTTCTGGCAGACCGAGAAGTGCAAGGGCCCGCAGCACGACAACCCCATCGGTCTCGCGGCGGCGCCCGAGGCGCAGAAGCAGCTCCCGGCGGGCGTGGCGGTCCCCTCCTACGCGGCGGACGCGCAGTGCAACACCCGCGGTCTCACCGAGCTCGGCGAGTACGCGGTGCGCGGCATGATGAAACGCAAGATGATGCTGGAGATCGACCACATGGGGGTCAAGGCCGCGGGCCGGGCCTTCGACATCCTCGAATCCGAGTCGTACCCCGGCGTGATTTCCTCGCACAGCTGGATGGACCTCGACTGGACGGAGCGCGTGTACCGGCTCGGCGGCTTCGTCGCCCAGTACATGAGCGGTTCCGAGGCCTTCAGCGCGGAGGCCAAGCGCACGGACGCGCTCCGCGAGAAGTACAAGGTCGGCTACGGCTACGGCACCGACATGAACGGCGTCGGCGGCTGGCCCGGCCCCCGGGGCGCGGACACCCCGAACCCGGTCCGCTACCCGTACCGCAGCACCGACGGCGGCTCGGTGATCGACAAGCAGACCACCGGCGTGCGCACCTGGGACCTGAACACCGACGGCGCCGCGCACTACGGCCTGGTCCCGGACTGGATCGAGGACATCCGGCTCACCGGTGGCCAGGACGTGGTGGACGACCTGTTCCGGGGTGCCGAGTCCTACCTGACCACCTGGGGTTCGTCCGAGAAGCACAAGGCCGGGGTGAACCTCGCCGTGGGCGCCGCCGCCTCGGCCGGCTCGTCCGAGTGGAACCCGTTCGTCAGCTACGCGCCCTCCCGCGCCGTGGACGGCAACACGAGCACCCGCTGGGCGAGCGACTGGAGCGACGACCAGTGGCTGCAGATCGACCTCGGGACACCGGGCCTGGTCAAGCGCGTCACCCTCGAATGGGAACGCGCCTACGGGAAGTCGTACCGCATCGAGCTCTCGGGCGACGGCACGAACTGGCAGTCCGCGTGGGCCACGACCACCGGTGACGGCGGGCTGGACACGGCGCAGTTCGCCGCCACCCCCGCCCGGTACGTACGGGTCCACGGGCTGCAGCGCGGCACCCAGTGGGGGTACTCGCTCCACGAGGTCGGCGTCTACAGCAGCTGACGCGTGACGCCGCCCGGACGGCGTCCGGGTGCCGGGGCCGGCCGGATCCTCACCGATCCGGCCGGCCCCGGCCGCCCTCCCGCGAACAGCACGGCACGGCACCGCAGCACGAACCGAAAGGGACCGCCCATGGCACGGATGCCGTCGGCCGACCGGCGCCGGCAGCTGACCGAGGCCGCCATCCGAGCGATGACCCGCGACGGGGTCGCCCGCACGACGACCCGGTCGATCTCCGCCGAGGCGGGCGTGTCGCTGAGCGTCTTCCACTACTGCTTCGACTCCAAGCAGGCCCTGCTCGAATCCGTCATGACGGCGATCACCGAGCACAGCATCACCGTGGTGAGGGAGGCGATCCAGCCGAAGGCCACCCTCCGGGAGACCGTCCGGGCCGGCTTCCAGGCGTACTGGGACCACGTGTCCGCCCACCCGGGCGAGCACATGCTCACGTACGAGCTGACGCAGTACGCCCTGCGCCGGCCCGGCTTCGAGCACCTGGCGCGACGCCAGTACGAGCTGTACGCCGACACCTACACCGAGCTCATCGAGCAGCTCCGCCACCACATGGGCTTCGAACTCCGCGTCCCCGTCACCGTGCTGGCCCGCTATCTGGCCGCCATGACGGACGGACTGACGCTCAACCATCTCGTGCTCGGCGACGCGACCATCTCCACGGCGATCCTCGACACGGTCACCGACCACGTCGCCGGCCTCGTCGGGGACGACCGCGCCGGCGACCGCGGCTGCGGCGGGCACGGCGACGGGATCCGGCCGCCCGCCCCGGAACGCGTCGTGCCACCGCGCTCCGCCTGAGGCGGCCGGACCCCCCGGTCAGGCGCCGTCGTCGGCGATCTCGGCGCGCACCTGGCGGGCGGCCTCGACCAGGTGCCGCAAGGAGGCCCTGGTCTCCGGCCAGGCCCGCGTCTTCAGGCCGCAGTCGGGATTGACCCACAGCCGTTCCGCCGGGATGGCCGCCAGGCCCTTGCGGAGCAGCGCCGCGGCCTCGGCCACCGACGGGATCCGCGGCGAGTGGATGTCCCAGACGCCGGGGCCGACCTCGCGCGGGTAGTCGGCCCCCGCGAGCTCGTCGGCGACCTGCATGTGCGAGCGGGCCGCCTCCAGGCTGATGACGTCGGCGTCGAGGTCCTCGATGGCGTCCACGATGTCGCCGAACTCGGCGTAGCACATGTGCGTGTGGATCTGCGTGTCCGGCCGGACCCCGGCGGTGGTGAGCCGGAAGGACTCGGTGGCCCACGCCAGGTAGGCGGCGTGGTCGGCGGCGCGCAGCGGGAGGGTCTCCCGCAGCGCCGGTTCGTCGACCTGGATGACGGCGGTGCCGGCCGCCTCCAGGTCGTGCACCTCGTCGCGCAGGGCCAGCGCGACCTGCCGGGCGGTCTCGCCGAGCGGCTGGTCGTCGCGGACGAAGGACCAGGCGAGCATGGTGACGGGGCCGGTGAGCATGCCCTTGACGGGCCGGCCGGTCTGCGCCTGGGCGTACGTGGTCCAGCGCACGGTCATCGGGTCGGGGCGGGAGACGTCGCCGGCCAGGACGGGCGGGCGGACGTAGCGGGTGCCGTAGGACTGGACCCAGCCGTGCCGGGTGGCCAGGTAGCCGGTGAGCTGCTCGGCGAAGTACTGGACCATGTCGTTGCGTTCGGGCTCGCCGTGCACGAGGACGTCTATGCCGGCCTTCTCCTGGAAGGCCAGCACCTCCCGGATCTCGGCCTCGATGCGGTCCTCGTAGCCGGCCGTGTCGATGCGGCCGGCCCGCAGGTCGGCGCGGGCCGTGCGCAGTTCGGTGGTCTGCGGGAACGATCCGATGGTGGTCGTGGGCAGCGGCGGCAGGCCCAGGCGGGCGTGCTGGGCGCTCGCGCGCTCCCCGTACGGCTGGGAGCGGCGGCCGTCCGCGTCGGTGATCGCCGCGGTCCGGGCGCGCACGGCGGGGTCGCGGGTGACGGCGGATCCGGAGCGGGAGGCCAGGTCGGCCCGGTTGGCGGCGAGTTCGGCCGCGATCGCGCCGGTGCCGCCGGCGAGGCCACGGGCGAGCGTGGCGATCTCGGCGGTCTTCTGCCGGGCGAAGGCGAGCCAGCGCCTGACCTGCGGGTCGACGTCGCGTTCGACGGTGGCGTCCAGCGGGACGTGCAGCAGGGAGCAGGAGGCGGCCACGTCGACCTGGCCGGCGAGGCCCAGGAGGGTGCCGAGGGTGGCGAGGGACTTCTCCAGGTCGTTGATCCAGATGTTGCGGCCGTTGACGACGCCTGCGACGAGCCGCTTGCCGGGCAGCCCGCCGACGGCGGCGAGGTCGGCGAGGTTCGCGGCGGCGGCATCGGTGAAGTCCAGGGCGAGTCCGTCGACGGGGGCCTTGGCCAGCACCGGCAGGGCCTCGCCGAGCCGGTCGAAGTACGAGGCCACGAGCAGCTTCGGCCGCTCGCCCGGGGCGCCGAGCTCGCGGTACGCGCGGGCGGCGGCGTTCAGTTCGGCCGGGGTGCGGTCCTGCACGAGGGCGGGCTCGTCCAGTTGCACCCACTCGGCGCCGGCCGCGCGCAGGTCGGCCAGGACGCGGGCGTACACGGGCAGCAAGCGGTCGAGCAGGGTCAGGGGGGCGAAGTCGGCGGCGGCGCCGGGGGCGGGCTTGGCGAGCAGGAGGTAGGTCACCGGCCCGACCAGCACCGGGCGGGCGCCGTGGCCGAGCGCCAGCGCCTCTTCGAGCTCGCTGACCTGCTTCGAGGAGTCCGCCGTGAAGACGGTGTCCGGGCCGAGTTCCGGTACCAGGTAGTGGTAGTTGGTGTCGAACCACTTGGTCATCTCGAGCGGCGCGACGTCCTGGGTGCCGCGGGCCATGGCGAAGTAGCCGTCGAGGGCGTCGGTGTGCACGGCGGCGCGGTGGCGTTCGGGGACGGCGCCGACCATCACGCTGGTGTCCAGCACGTGGTCGTAGTACGAGAAGTCGCCGGTCGGCACCTCGGTGATGCCGGCGTCGGCCAGCTGCTGCCAGTTGGTCCGGCGCAGGTCGCGGGCGGTCTTGCGGAGGACTTCGGTGGTGACGCGGCCCTTCCAGTAGCCCTCGACGGCCTTCTTCAGTTCGCGGCTGCCGCCCTGGCGGGGGTAGCCGTACACGGTGGCCCGTACGGCCGTGGCTGCAGACTCTGTGGTCACGGAACTCTCCTTCGCGAGCGTGTCTCCATGGGCCCGGTGACGGGCCTGGGCTGCGAAGGGGTGCCGGACGGGCCGACCGTCCGTTGCGCGTACGTCTGAAGTACGCGCCGCGACGATCCGCCTGGAGCACGCCGACCCGCCCACGAGGTCACCGGGAAACCGGGCGCGGTCCTTCGCGCTCGGGCAACGGGCAGGTCTTCGGACTCGCGGGCACGCCTGCCGGTCTCCCGGCGGGCCCCTACTGGCCGTCGCTTCCCAGGACCGGTTCCGGTCCCAGTGCGTATGACGGCGGTCGTTCCCGCTCACCGCTGCGGGGCAGTCCCGGATTCCCACCGGGTTCCCTCTTACGACGCGTCCCGCCTGGCGGACGGGCGCGAACCAGCTGCCCGGCCAGAGTAGACGGCGTTCCCGACGGCCGCGGGCAAGGACCGGAACCGGTCATGGCGTGAAGTGGCTCACCCGGGCGCCGGTTAGCTCCCCCCTTGTCTGTTTCCGCGCTCGAACGTCCTGGTCAGGGCGTTACGTTGCTCCTCTCACGCCTGGAGCACCGGAGCGCCGGGTGCCCACCGAAAGACCGGGGAAGCATGGCCATTCGATCCTCCGCGGTATCCCGATGAGGCCGGGACCGGCCCAGCGGGCCGCCCTCGTCTGCGTCGTGGCCCTCGGCGTACTGACCGGGTGCTCGGCGGGTGACGACGCCGACGAAGTGGCGTACGCCGGGGACTACAGCAGCCACCCGCCGCTCGCCGTCGTCGGGTATCCGTCCAGGGACACGTTGGGGATCACCCAGCAGGTGGTGTGGCGGATCGCCGACGGCGGGGTCGGCGAGCTGGCGGCCCTGGGCGACGACCGGCAGGGCCAGGCCGCCACCCGGAAGACCGCCGAGAACTGGATCACCGCGTTCCGCACGGGTGCGGCCGGCAGGGTCACCGCGGAGTTCTACGACGAGGGTTCGTACCACCAGACGGTCGTGCTCTACCTGCACGACACCCACCAGGTCAAACAGCTCCACGTGCTGCCCGTGAGCGGGGATCGCGGGACCGTCTACCGGGTGAGCATGTCCGAGCCGGACCCCGCTGAGGCCACCGCCGTGGAGCCCTGGGTGCCGAAGACGCCCGGTGAGCTCGGTTCGAAGTCGGTCAGGTGACCTGATCGGGTCGGCTTCAGGCCGCAGGCGAAGGGCGCCGTCCCCGCGGACCACGCGGGGGCGGCGCCCTTCTCCGTCGGGGGCGCGGCCGTCAGTAGCGGTCCAGCAGGGTGGTCAGGACCTTGTAGAGGACCGATTCCTCGTCCGCCACGGCCTCCTCCGAGCGCCAGGCGACGAAGCCGTCCGGGCGGACGAGGACCGCCCCGGCCGCGGTCGTGCCGTGCGCCTCGGCCCAGTCGGCGCCGCTCGCGGGGATCAGGTCGGCCTCCGGTCCGGTGCCGATGGCGTAGGCGTCCAGGCGGACGTTCATCCGTTTGGCGACGGAGCCCGCCGCCCCGCTCCACGGCGTGCCCTCCGAGCTGAGCAGGACGAAGGACCGCTCGTAGAGGTCCACGGTGGACTTCGGCTGCTCCTCCCCGGGGACGTGGAGCCACATGTGCGGTGCGCGCGTGCCCGGTTCGCCGCGCAGACGCATCCGTTCGGGAACGACCGGCTGGTCGGGGTCGGTGCCCAGGACCGCGCCCTGGTTGTAGCGGTAGCCCATGGCCACGGACAGGACACCGCCCTGCCGTCCGCCCCCGCCCGGGGCGGTCTCGGGCTGGGCCTCGGGGACGGTCTCCGGGTCGGGTACGTACCCCGGGTGGCTGTGCTCGGCGGACCGGGCCGAGGCGCGTTCGCTCGTCGCCCGCGCCACCGGGAGCCGCTCGGCCTCGTACGTCTCCAGGAGCCCGGGGCCGGCCGCGCCGTCCAGGACCGCGGCGAGCTTCCAGGCCAGGTTGTGCGCGTCCTGGATACCGGTGTTGGAGCCGAACGCCCCGGTGGGGGACATCTCGTGGGCGGAGTCACCGGCCAGGAAGACCCGCCCGGCCACGTACCGCTGCGCGACCCGCTCGGCCGCGTGCCACGGGGCCTTGCCGGTGATCTCGACGTCCAGGTCGGGCGCGCCGACGGCCCGGCGGATGTGCTCGACGCAGCGCTCGTCGGTGAAGTCCTCCAGGGTCTCGCCGCGGTCGGGGTGCCACGGCGCGTGGAAGACCCACCGCTCCCTGTTGTCCACCGGCAGCAGGGCCCCGTCGGCGTCGGGCTTGGTCAGGTAGCACACGATGAAACGCCGGTCGCCGACCACGTCCGCGAGCCTGCGGGACCGGAAGGTGATGCTCACGTTGTGGAAGAGGTCCCCGGAACCGGTCTGGCCGATCCGGAGCGCCTCCCGCACCGGGCTGCGCGGCCCGTCGGCGGCGACGAGGTAGTCCGCGCGGACCGTGCTGTGCTCGCCGCTCTCGCGGTCCTTCACGAGGGCGGTCACACCGCCCGGGTCCTGTTCGAAGGAGAGGAGCTCGGTGGAGAACCGCAGGTCGGCCCCGAGTCCGGGGGTCACGGACATCAGGACCGGCTCGATGTCGTTCTGGCTGCACAGGCACCATGCCGACGGGCTGAAGCGGGCGAGCGCGCCCCCCGGGTCGATCTGCTCGAACAGCCACTCCTGGTCCTCACCGGTGAGGGAGCCGCCTTGCAGGATGCCGTGGTTGTCCGCCAGGACCGAGGCGGCCTCGCGGATGCGGTCCTCGACACGGGCGACGCGGAACAACTCCATGGTCCGTACGTTGATACCGCGTCCTCGCGGGTGCATCGAGGTACCCGCGTGCTTCTCGACCAGCATGTGGCCGATGCCGTGCCGGCCGAGGAAGAGCGAGGTGCACAGGCCCACCAGCGAGCCGCCCACGATGAGGACAGGGACGCGGTGGTCGACGTTTTCCTTCATGGCTCTTCCATGCCCTGTACGAGGGCGCTTCCCTCGCTCGTTCACCCGCTTGGTTCTCTCCTCTCGCGCCGAGGGGATTACGGGACAACGATCGGTTCGGGTGGCGCCGCCCTGTGGCGACCGTGTGGTCTCGAAGGAGTGTGAACGATGACAACCTTGTCGGAACGGATATCCCAGTCCGCCTTCGACGGCTCGAGGCTTCGGGTCGTGCTGCTGCTGGATCTGTACGACGGTGCGCAGAACCAGTTCCTGGAGGTCTACGAGCATCTCCGCAAGCAGGTGTCCTCCGTCCCCGGACACATCAGCGACGAGCTGTGCCAGTCGATCGAGAACCCCTCGCAGTGGCTCATCACCAGTGAGTGGGAGAGCGCGCCGCGGTTCCTGGACTGGGTCAACAGCGAGGAGCACGTCGCGTCGGTGCACCCGCTCCACGGCTGCGTACGGGACACGCGCTCGCTGCGCTTCAGCGTGCTGCGGGTGACCGGCAAGGACTCCGGGCCCGAGGCCCCCCTCTCCCCCGCCTCGCCCGGCGACGACCCCGGCTTCGGCCCCGACGCCGCCACCGCGCACTTCGCGGACCGGTCCGGGGACCGCCTCCAGGTCGCTCCGCGGCGCGGGGACGGCGTGGTCCGCCACGCGCTCACCTTCACCGTGAAGCCGGGCAGCGAAGCCGTCGTGGCGGAGCTGCTCGCCGGCTACACCTCCCCGCAGGCCCGGGTCGACGAGAACACCCGGCTGCGGCGCACCTCGCTCTTCATGCACGGGAACCGGGTCGTGCGGGCGGTTGAGGTGGAGGGCGACCTCCTCGCGGCGCTGCGCCACGTGGCCCTGCAACCCGAGGTCCGGGCTCTGGAGGAGGCCATCAACCCGTATCTGGAGCAGGACCGGGACCTGAGCGACCCGGGATCCGCGCGGCTGTTCTTCACCCGTGCGGCGCTCCCCGCGGTGCACCACGTGGCGGGCGCCGGCCGCGAGCACGCGGACGTCCGGCGGCACGCGCTGATCTACCCCGCCAAGAACGGGTGCGGCATGGAACTCGCCCGGCTGCTCGCCGGCCAGGACGAGACGGCCGTGGACGACCCGGCCAACCCCGTCGAGGCCAGCACCCTGTTCCAGCGCGACGACATCGTCGTCCGGCTCCTCGACATGCGCGGCCCGCTCGACGCCCGGCCCGCGCTGACGCTCGGCGTCGAGGGCGGCCACAGGGCGGCGGTGCTGGCCCGGCTGCTCGACAGCGCCAAGGACGGCGTCCCCACCACAGACCAGGAGATCTCACGCTTCCTCGCGCGCTCTGAAATGCGCCTGATCACCGACCGGCGTACGCCGGACCAAGCCTGAGGAGATGGCCGTCATGACCGCTCGACTGACCATGGAAGAACTGGCCGCCCTGATGAAGAAGGGGGCCGGTGTGAACGTCGACCCCGCGGCCATGGCGAGCCGCCCCGACTCGGGCTTCGACGAGTGGGGGCTCGACTCCCTGGGCCTCCTCGGCATCGTCGGCGAGCTGGAGAACCGGCACAGCCGGCCCCTGCCCCCCGACGCGGACCGGTGCAAGTCGCCGCGCGAGTTCCTGGACCTCGTCAACAACGCCCTGGCGACCAAGGCCTGACGCGATCGGACGGACGGGCACCGCCCGGCCGTCGTGCCGACGCCCCCGAGACCGGCTCGTCCCGCCGGTCTCGAGGCGTGTGGGCACCCGGGCGCGCCGGTGCCGGGTGGGTCAGGCTCAGGCGGGCACGGTGCACTCGAACGCGTGCAGGTACGGGTTGACCGGACGGATCTCGCCGATCACCAGACCCGCGTCCCGCATCCGGGCGCACAGGCTGTCCTTGGTGTGCTTCGCCCCGCCCACGTTGAGGAGCAGCAGCAGGTCCATGGCCGTGGTGAACTTCATCGACGGGGTGTCGTCGACCAGGTTCTCGATGATGACGACCCTGGCACCGGGGCGGGCCACGGAGACGACGTTGTGCAGGGTCCTGCGGGTGCTCTCGTCGTCCCATTCGAGGATGTTCTTGATGATGTACATGTCGGCCTCGACCGGGATGGCCTCGCGGCAGTCCCCGGGGACGATGCCGGCCCGCTCGGCGAGCGGGCCGCCGTCGCGCAGGCGGGGATCCGCCTTCGCCACGACACCCGGCAGGTCGAGCAGGACGCCGCGCACCGTCGGGTGCTTCTCCAGCAGGCTCGCCAGTACGTGCCCCTGGCCGCCGCCGATGTCCGCGACGACGGAGACCCCGGTGAGGTCGAGGAGCTCCGCGACGTCCAGCGCCGACTGCATGCTGGAGGTCGTCATGGCCCGGTTGAACACGTGGGCCGACTCGTGGGCGTCCTCGTGCAGGTACTGGAAGAAGCCCTTGCCGTAGAGGTCCTGGAAGACGCTCCCGCCGGACCGCACGGCGTCGTCGAGGCGCGGCCAGGCCTGCCAGGTCCAGGGTTCCGTGCACCACAGGGAGATGTAGCGCAGGCTCTGCGGGTCGTCCTCGCGCAGCAGCCGGGACATCTCCGTGTGGACGAACTTCCCGTCCTCGGTCTCTTCGAAGATCCCGTAGCAGGTCAGCGCGCGGAGCAGCCGTTCCAGGGGCCGGGGCTCGCAGTTCAGCGCCGCGGCGAGCTCGGCGGCGGTGGCGGGCTCCGCGCCGAGGGCGTCGGCCACGCCGAGGCGGGCGGCGGCCCGTACGGCTCCGGCGACGGCCGCCCCGAAGACGAGCTCCCGCAGCCGCATGGCGGGCTGGGGGGTGTGGGGAGGAACGGGGACGGTGGCGGGGGTGGAGGTGGAACTTACCGTGGTCATAGGGCCTCGCTTCTTCCGGTGAGGTGGAGCACGGTCAGCACATCCCGGCCGGTACGGAGGTCCCGCACCGGTTGTCGACGAACCGGTTGCCCGTTCCGGTGCCCCGGTTGGCCAGGTCGGCCGGCTGGTTGTCCCGCACCACGTTGTCCTGGATGACGTTGTCGGTGTTCGTCGCGCCCACGAAGCTCTTGAACAGCAGGATCCCGCCCGAGAGGGGGGAGGCGCCGACGTTGCCGCGGATGGAGTTCGAGCTGACGACCGTCTCCTCGGCACCGGTGAGGACGATGCCGACGCCCTGGATGTCGGGGAGACGGGCGTTGCCCTTGCAGAACTTGTTGTTCTCGTGGATCACGTTGCCGTCGATGGTCATGTCTCCGGCCCCCGGATCGCCCTCGTCGCCGACGACGAAGATGCCGCCGCAGTTGCCGGTGAGGGTGTTGCTGCTGACGGAGAGGTTCCGCACCCGCCTGACCGTGACGCCGATCCGGTTGCCGGTCAGGGTGTTGCGCCGGACCACCGCGCCCAGGGTGTCGGTGGCGCCGCCCTCCCGGTCGACCGTGTTGGCGATGAAGATGCCCGACTCGGTGTTGTTGCGGGCGACGTTGTCGCGGAAGACCCCGCGGGTGGACCGCTCCTGGGCGATGCCCCAGGTGCCGTTCTTCTCGGAGATCACCCGCTCGACGCTCAGCCGGTCGGTGTAGGAGGCCCAGATGCCGTTCCGCTTGAAGCCCGAGACGGTCAGGCTGCGGATCTTCACCCGGTTCACGCTCTGCTCGGGCGTCCCCATGACGCAGATGCCGGTGTCGGCCTGCGAGCAGGCGGTGGCCGCGCGCTCGGGGGCCGCCGGCGCGCCCGGCGCGGCCTGGGCCGCTGCGGCCGGATCCTCGGGGACGGCGGGGGCCGCGGGTGTGACCGGTGCCGCGGGGACGGCGGGGGCCGCGGGTGCGACCGCTGCCGCGGGTGAGGCCGCCCCGGCCTCCGCGGCCGGTGGCCTGATCACCGTACGGCTGCCGTATCCCCGCAGGGTCAGCCGCTTCGTGATCAGCACGTTCTCGTAGTAGGTGCCGGGCATCACGGTGATGATGTCGCCCGGTCGTGCGGAGTCCACCGCGTCCTGGATCGAGTCGCCCGGGTGCACTCGGCGTCCGGCTGCGGCGGCGGGTGGCGCGGCCACGCCGAGCCCTGCGGCCATGACGACTGCGATGCACGTGAGGGACTTGAGTTGTCGGTTCGTCACGATGCAGAAGTTATGGGCGATTAGAGCAATTCGCCACACCGGGTGAGCGGAAGGACACATGCCGTGCGCAAACGGCGCAATTTGACCTCCTCAGGGGTGGCGGCCCACCCCGGACCGACGGGCTCGCGCCCCCGCGCCGTGACGCCTCGTCACCCGGAGCCCGGGAGCACGCCACGGGCCGTTGCCCGCGCTCGCACGCCCGTGCTGGTCGCAGGGGGTTTCCCGGGCGCCGCGGCAAGGGGCAACGGGCAACCCGTCGACCCCGGCACCCGGCGGGGGCAGGCTGAAGTCGTCCGCAGGAGGCAAGAACCACCAGGGGAAATCATGCACAAGACGTTCCGCGGCCTCGCCGCTCTCGCGACCGCCGCCACCGCCGTCCTCGCGCTCAGCGGCTCCGTCGAGGCCAAGCCTGTCGACGCGTGGGCCGGATGCCCGGAGGGGGCGGTCTGCATCTACCCTCAGAACCAGAACCCCGCCGTCAAGCCGACCCACGTCTTCTACTCGTACGGGGCCCACAACCTGAGCGATCAGTTCGGGAACCACTGGGTGCTCAACAACCAGTACGGCGGTGCGACCGCAAACCTGTGCACCGGCTACAACGGCGCGGGCTGCGGCAACCCCATCGCCGCCAAGACCGGTGTCTACGCCGACCTCACGCCGATCAACTCGGTCCGGCTCAACCGGTAGCACCCGGACGGCGAGGACTGCCGGAGCCGCCCGGCGGGCGGCTCCGGGGGTTCCTGTGCTCGTCATACCGGCTGGAAGATCCGGGTTTTAGCCCCACCCTCGCGGTAGCCTGGGCAGCGCCATCTCGCTGCCTGGGCGCGCATTGCCATGGGGGATGTTTTGGGGGATCCGGACCGCCGGCGGAACACCGACCACCCGTACGAATCCGAAGCCGCCGCGGTGCACTTCCCCGCGCAGCTGAGACGTCTGCGGGTGCAACGCGGCCTGTCCCTCGCGGACCTCGCACGGCAGACGCACTACAGCAAGGGCTACCTCAGCAAGATCGAGACCGGCTCGAAGCGCGTCACCGTCGACGTCGCGCGGCGCTGCGACGACGTGCTGCGCGCGGGAGGTGAACTGCTGCGGATGGTCCGGGAGACGGGTCCGCCCCGGGCCGGGGGCGACGTCGCCGCCGGCCCGGCGCGTCCGTCCGACGCCGGGCCGGCGGCGGACGGCGAGTGTCCGTACCGCGGGCTGCCGGCCTTCACGGCGGGGGACGCCGGGTGGTTCTTCGGCCGGGAGCGGGCCACGGCCGAGTTGGTCGAACGGGTCTTCGAGCGGATCGGCGCGGGCCCCCTGATGCTGGTCGCCCCCTCGGGCGCGGGCAAGTCCTCGCTGCTCAACGCCGGTCTCGTGCCGGCGCTGCGACGCGGCGGGGGCTTCCCCATGCCGGGCGCCGACAGGTGGCCGGTGGTGCGGTTCACGCCCACCGCGCACCCGCTGGAGGAGCTGCTGGACCGCGCCGCGAAGGTGCTGGGCGGTGATCTCGGCATCACCGCACGGGAGTTGCGGGACCGTCCGCACGCGCTGCTCGAAGCCGTCCGCCGGCTCTCGGACCGTCCCCCGGGCGGTTGCGGGGACCGGCGTCCGCCGCCCCCGCGTCCGGTGCTGCTCGTCGACCAGTTCGAGGAGCTGTTCACGCTCTGCTCCGACGAGGACGAGCGGCGCGCGTTCGTCCGGGTGCTCTGCGCGCTGGCCGCGTCCGGTCCGGCGACGCCGGTCGGTCACGACCCCGCCGTCGTGGTGCTCGGCGTCCGGGCGGACTTCTCCGGGAACTGCCTGGACCTTCCGGAGCTGGCCCCGGTCTTCACCGGCGGGCTGTTCGTGCCGCCCCCGATGTCCCCGACGGAGCTGCGGGAAGCGATCACCCGGCCGGCCGAACTCGCCGGTCTCACCCTCGAACCGGGCCTGGTCCCGCTGCTGCTGCGCGACGTCGGACTGCGCGACGATCCGCCGGACCGGACGCCCTCCGGCGCGCTGCCGCTGCTCTCCCACGCGCTGATGGCCACCTGGCGCCAGCGCGAGGGCGCCACCCTGACCGTCGCCGGGTACGAGCGCACCGGCGGCATCCAGGGGGCGATCGCCCGCACGGCCGAGGAGGTGTTCACCCGCCTGTACCCGGCGGAGCAGCACACGCTGCGCCGCGCCCTGGTACGGCTGGTGCACGTGGCCGACGGCACGGGCGCGGCGCGGCGCCGGATGGGCCGGGCCGCCCTGATGGGACAACTGGCCGACGCGGGCCCCGCCGCGGCCGCGCTCGACGCCTTCGTACGGGCCCGCCTGATCACGATGGACAGCGACACCGTGGAGATCACCCACGAGGCGCTGCTGCACGCCTGGCCACGGCTGCGCGGCTGGATCCACGCCGACCGGGCCGGGCTCCTGATCCACCAGCAACTGGCCCACGCCGCCGCCGAGTGGGAGCGCGAGGGCCGCGATCCCTCGGCGCTCTACCGCGGGACCCGGCTGGACACCGCCCTCTCCTGGGCCGACGAGCTGGACGGCAGGAGCCGGCTGGCCCCCCTGGAGGCCGCGTTCCTCCGGGCCGGCCGGGAGGCGCACGACAGCCGCGCGCGGCAGGCCGCGCGCCAGGTGCGGCTGCGCCAGCGGATGCTGGCCACGCTCGTCGTGCTGCTGGTGCTCGCGGTGGGCGCCGGCGGCCTGGCCTACCAGCAGCGCGCGGGGGCGCTCGGCCAGGAGCGGGTCGCGCGTTCGCGGGCGCTCGCCCTGCAGTCGGCGGCGCTGGCCGCCGGCCAGCCGGAGGCGTCGATGCGGCTCGCCGGGGAGGCCTACCGGACCGCGCCGACGAGCGAGGCCCGGGGCGCCCTGCTGAGCACCCAGTCCCAGCCGTTCATCGCCCGCCTGGGCGGCCACGCCGGGCCGGTCAACGCGGTGGCCTTCTCGCCGGGCAACGGCGCGCTGGCGACGGCCGGTTCCGACGGGACGGTGACCCTGCGCCGGGTGGCCGACCACCGCACCCTCGCCACCTTCACCATGCCCGGGCGGGTCCGGGCGGTCGCCGTCAGTCCCGACGGGCGGACCCTCGCGGCCGCCTCCACGGACGGGCCGTCGCGGCTCTGGGACACCGTGACCCGCCGTCCGACGGGAGTGCTCCCCGCGAACACGGCGGGCGCCCGGGCCGTGGCCTTCGCCCCGGACGGGCGGACGTTGGCGGTCGCCGGCGCCGACGGGACGGTCCGGCTGTGGGAGACCGCCGGTGACCACCGCGCCGTCGCCTCCCTGACGGGTCACACCGGGCGGGTCAACGCCCTCGCGTACGCCCCGGACGGCCGGACGCTGGTCTCGGCCGGCGCCGACCGGACCGTACGGCTGTGGGATCCGGCGGAGGTCCGACCGCCGGCCGTGCTCACCGGGCACACCGGCGAGGTGCTGGGGGCGGCGTTCGCCCCGGACGGCCGCACGGTCGCCACGGGGGGCGTGGACCGGACCGTACGGCTGTGGGACGTGACCGGGCGGCGGACGGCCGCGACGCTGACCGGGCACAGCGACGACGTCAACGGCGTCGCCTACACGCCGGACGGGACGACGGTCGTCAGCGCGGGCGGCGACGGGACGACCCGGCTGTGGGACGTGGCCGGGGGCCGGCTGACGGCGACCCTGGCGGGGCACACCGACTACGTGCTCGGGGTGGCCGTGGACCAGCGCGGGGCGGTGCTGGCCACCGCCGGGTTCGACCAGTCGGTGGTGCTGTGGGACCTGCGGGGCGCGGCGCTGGCCGCGCGGCCGTTCACGGAGATCTGGCACGCCTCGTACAGTCCGGACGGGAAACTGCTGGCGACCGCGGAGGCGGATCACCGGGTGCGGCTGTGGGACGTGGCGGAGCGCAGGGTGCTGGCCACCTTCGAGGGGCACAGCGAGACGGTGTTCTCGGTGGCCTTCTCCCCCGACGGCCGGACGCTCGCCTCGGCCGGCTCCGACGGCACCGTACGGCTGTGGGACGTCGCGGCGGGCGGTCCGTCGGCCACGCTCGCCGGGCTGGGCGGCACCGTGTTCGCGGTGGCGTTCTCCCCGGACGGGCGGACGCTCGCCTCGGCCGGCTCCGACGGCACCGTACGGCTGTGGGACGTCGCGGCGCGCCGCCCGCTCGCCGTCCTCACGGGGCACACGGATTTCGCCAACGACGTGGCGTTCAGCCCCGACGGACGCACGCTGGCGAGCGGCGGCGACGATCTGACGGTCCGTCTCTGGGAGGTGGCGGCGCGCCGTCCGCTGGCCGCCCTGACGGGTCATACGGGAGCGGTGCGAGGGGTGGCCTTCAGCCCGGACGGGCGGACCCTGGCCAGCAGCGGCAACGACGGGACCGTACGGCTGTGGGACGCGGTGCGCCACCGCTTCCGGGCGGCGCTGTCCGGCCACACCGGCTCCGCGCGGGGCATCGCCTTCTCCCCGGACGGGCGGACACTGGCGAGCAGCGGCAACGACCGTACGGTGCGGCTGTGGGACGTGGCGGGGCGCCGGACGGTGGCGGCGCTGTCCGGCCACGCGAGCGCGGTGTGGGGGGTGGTGTTCGCCCCCGACGGGCGGACGGTGGCCAGCAGCAGCACGGACGGAATGGTACGGCTGTGGAACCTGGACGTGGGGGCGCGGTTGACGGCGATCGACGGGTTGCGGAAGGGCCCGACCGGCCGGGGATTGGCTGATCCGAACCGGAGTTGACGAGGCGGACGTCCATACTCGGCCACAGTTTGGCTGAAATTCCTTTGCAGAAAACGTTGCTGCGAACCCCCGTATCAATAGTACGATTTCCACCGAACATGTGCCCTTGGCAACCATCGACCCGGACCTCGACCATCCTGTTCTGCCGCCAAGGGCGCATGCCGCATTGCTGCTTGTCCACCGGCACCGTCAGGTGCACGGCCGAGGTCACAAACCTTGACGGGCGGGATACGGACGGTGTGCGCAACACGCGTGCCGGCCGCTCCGTCGGCAACACCTAGGGGAGTATTTTTCGTGTCTCACATGCGCAAGATCGTCGTTGCAGCCATCGCCGTTTCGCTCACCACCGTCGGGATTACGGCCAGCGCCTCGGCGGACCCCACGAAGGACGCGAAGGCCCAGGTCTCGGCCGCCGAGGCCGGCATCACCGGCACCTGGTACAACCAGCTGGGCTCGACCTTCATCGTGACCGCGAACGCGGACGGCGGCCTCACCGGCACCTACGAGTCGGCCGTCGGCAACGCCGAGAGCCGTTACGTCCTGACCGGCCGTTACGACGCCGCCCCGGCCGACGGCACCGGCACCGCCCTCGGCTGGACGGTGGCCTGGAAGAATAACTACCGCAACGCCCACTCCGCCACGACGTGGAGCGGCCAGTACGTCGGCGGCGCCGAGGCGAAGATCAACACCCAGTGGCTGCTGACCTCCGGCACCACCGCGGCCGACGCCTGGAAGTCCACCCTGGTCGGCCACGACACCTTCACCAAGGTGAAGCCGTCCGCCGCCGCCATCGACGCGGCCAAGAAGGCCGGCGTCAACAACGGCAACCCGCTCGACGCCGTCCAGCAGTAGGACGCGTCCGGGCACCCAGGTGCCGAGACGCCGAACCGAACGCGTGCGGGCCGTCCGGAGGGATCCTCCGGACGGCCCGTCCGTCCGCGGACCCGCCCCGGCGCCGTCCACGCGAGACGCGTCTCACACAGGTTCGTCCCCGGCGGGTGTTCAGCGTGATCATGACGGCTTGATACCGTCGGTCGGGGGAAGGTGGAATTGACGTGATGGTGGCAATGCCCGTGGGCAGTGTGGATCTTTTCGACCAGGGGTACGCACTCGACCCCTATCCGGCGATGGCGGCACTCCGCGCGAAAGAACCCGTGAAGTACGACGAGAACACGGGGCTTTGGCTGATAAGCCGGTACGAGGACGTGCGCTCCGTTCTCCTCGACCCGGAGAATTTCCTTCCGGATAATGCGATCGACGCCGTCGGGCGCTTCTCGGTACCGACGCTGCGCGCCCTCGCACGGGTCAAGTTCGACCTTCCGCAAACGCTTGCAAACAACAGCTCGGACAGCCACGCCGGTTATCGGCGCATCATGACGAAGCTGTTCAACGCCCAGGCCGTCAACGCCTCGGTTCCGATGGTCGAGAAGGTCGTGGCGGAGGCGCTCGACGACGTCGAGCGGCGGCTGGCCACCGACGGCGCGTGCGACCTGGCGACGACCATCGCGCGGGACGTGCCCTTCCGGGTGATGCTGCGGCTGCTCGGTCTGGAATCGGCCATCGACGTGGACATCGACACCCTGGCCCGGTGGAGCGACGCCTCCCTGGAGCTGTTCTGGGGGCGGCCGCGGGGCGAGCGCGAGGTGGCGCTGGCCCGCGAGGCCGCCGAGTTCTACGCCTGGCTCACCGCGCTCGTCTCGCAGCCCGCGCCCGAGGAGGCCACGCTGCTCGGCGCGCTCGCCGCGCACCGGCTGCCGGACGGGGAGCCGCTGGGCGTGACCCAGAAGGCCGCGGTGGTCTACTTCATGATCATCGCCGGTCAGATGACGACCACCCAGATGCTCAGCACCATGTACCGAAGGGCCCTCCAGGAGCCCGGCCTGTGGCGGCGGTTCGCCGAGGCGCCGGCGGCCGTCGAGCCCTGGACCGAGGAGGTGCTGCGGCGCGATCCGCCCATCACCACCTGGCGCAGGGTCACCGGCCGGCCGATGACCCTGTCCGGCGTGGATCTGCCGGCCGGGGCGCCGCTGCTGCTGATGCTCTCGTCCACCGGTTCGGACACCGAGGTCTTCGAGAACCCCGAGCAGCTCTGTCCGCACCGGCCCAACGTCCGCAAGCACCTGTCCTTCGGCGTGGGGCGGCACCGCTGCTCCGGCGCCGAGCTGGCCCGGATGGAGGCCGACGTGGTGATGCGGATGACGGCCGAGCGGCTCCCGGACCTCAGGCTCTCGGACCGGTCCTCGCCCGAGATGCTGGCCCTGCTCTCGTTCCGGGCCCCGCTCCAGGTGCTGGTGGAGCGGGGCTGAACGGGGCCCCGCCGCCCGGGAGTCCGGCCGGCGGTCAGGGCCGCGGCGCATGGCGTTCGAAGAGGGTGGCGATGCCGAGGCCGCCCGCCGCCCCGAGCGTGGCCAGGCCGTACCGGGCCCGGCCCGCCACGGGGTCCGTGTCCCCGAACATGTCCGAGAAGAGCCGGGTCACGAGGACGGCCCCCGAGGCGCCCCAGGGATGGCCCAGCGCGATGGCGCCGCCTCCGCGGTTGACCCGCTCCTCGGGGATGCCCAGTTCGTCCAGGCAGGCCAGTACCTGACCGGCGAACGCCTCGGTGAACTCCACCAGTTCGACGTCGGCGAGGTCGAGGCCGGGATTGCGCTCGAGCAGCCGGCGCACCGCCGGGACGGGACCCCAGCCGAGGATCTCCGGGTCGACGCCGGTCACCGTGGAGTCGGTGACCCGCAGCCCCCTGGTCAGGCCCAGTTCGCGGAACTTCCGCTCGGAGACCACGGCGACCATGGCCGCGCCGTCGTTGACCGGGCAGGAATTGCCGGCGGTGACGGTGCCGCCCTCGACGAACGCGGGCCGCAGCCGGGCGAGCTTCTCCAGGCTGGTGTCCGGCCTCGGGCACTCGTCCGCCGTCACGGTCACGGTGCCCGCCTTGCCGACGCGTACGTCCACGGGCACCAGCTCGGCCGCGTGGCGTCCCGCCCGGGCTGCCTCGACCGCCTTGCGGTGGCTGGCGAGCGCGAACCGGTCCTGGCGTTCCCGGGTGATCCCGCCCCGCCGGGCCACGTTCTCCCCGGCGACCCCCATGTCGGGGTCCCCGAACTCGGCGGGCACGAAGTGCGGGCGGGCGTAGAACCGCGGTGTCCCGTGCGGGACGGCCGGGCGCTCCACCCGCCAGGGTGCGGTGCTGGCGCTCTCCGCGCCGCCGGCCAGGACGACGTCCGCCGCGCCCGCCGCCACCAGCCGTGCCGCCAGGTTGACGGCCTCCAGACCGCTGCCGCACTGCCGGTCGACGGTGATCGCCGGCACCTCGATGCCCAGGCCCGCGGTGAGCGCGGCGTACCGGGCGGGGTTGCCGCCGGAGCCCCCGGCATTGCCGACGATCACGTCGTCGACGTCGGCTCCGGTGAGCCCCAGGTCCTCCAGCACCGCCGTGAGGACGGGCCCGAGGAGCTCGTGGACCGGTGTGGTGGCGAAGGCGCCGCCGATCCGGCCGATCGGGGTCCGCCGCGCCGCCGCGACGATGGGCAGCTGCCCGTTCACATGACCTCCCGCATACCGTGGCGACCGTCGAGGAGGATGTCCCGCACCCGCCCGTGGTCGATCTTTCCGCTGGACGTGTAGGGCAGCGCGTCCGTCTCGAACAGCCGCCTGGGGCACTTCTGCCGCGACACGTGGGCCGCGGCCCGGTCGCGTACCTCCGTCAGCGCGAGGCGCGCCTCGCCGTGCCACCGGACCACCGCGCACACCAGGTCGCCCCAGTGCTCGTCGGGCAGTCCGACCACGGCGGCCTCGGCGATCTCCTCCAGCTGGAGGAGGGCCGCCGTGACCTCCTCCGGGTGCACGTTGAGCCCGCCGCTGATCAGCATTCCCTTCTTCCTGCCGACGAGGTGGAGGTAGCCTCGCTCGTCGACGCGGCCGATGTCGCCGACCGTGAACCAGCCGTCCCGGTCCGGGCCTTCGCCGTCCTCGGCCGACAGGTAGCGGGTGAAGAGCATGTCGCTGCGCACGTGCACCTGGCCCGGCTCGTTCACGCCGACCTCCTCGCCCGAGGGCGAGCGCAGCGACAGCTCGACCCCGGACGCGGGCCTGCCGACCGACTCCCGCGGGCCGTCGTCGTCCCCGTGGAGGACGGAGACCAGGCTGAGTTCCGTGGCCCCGTAGAACTCCACGGCGTCGGCGTTCGGGAAGAGCTCCCCGGCCTGGGCGCGGCGGGCCGGGGACCATTTCGCGCCCACCGAGAGCAGCGAGCGCACGCCGGGGAAGCGCCGGCCGGGGTGGCGGCGCGCGTGGTCGAGCAGCGCCTGGAACATGGTGGGCACCAGGTAGAGCCGGGTGACGCAGTGGCGCTCGACGGCGTCGAGCGCGCGGCCCGCGTCGAAGGCGGGCATGAGGCAGACGCTCGCCCCGACGTGCAGTCCGTGGACCAGGCCGAAGAGGAAGTGCGAGTGGGCCAGGGAGCCCGGCAGCAGGACGGTGTCGCTCGCGTCGATGCCGAACTCGTCGGTGTAGCGGTCGAAGGTGCGCAGCCAGGACCGGTGCGAGCGGACGACGCCCTTGGGCCGGCCGGTGCTCCCCGAGGTGTAGCCGACGTAGAAGGGGGCGCTGTCGGGCACCTCGGCGAACTCCGCGGGGCCGTCGGGGTCCTGCCCGCCGCCGTGATCGCGCAGCCAGGCCTCGAAGCGGGGTCCGGGCACCTCCAGCAGGCCGGCGGGGGGTACGTACCGCGTGAGCGGTTCGCCGGCGTGCTCGCAGAACAGCCGGGAGGGCGGTGTGGCGCGCAGGACGGCGGCCAGTTCGGCGTCGCTCCACGCCGGGTCGAGGACCATGACCGGGATGCCGGCGACGGCCGCGCCGAGGAATATGCGCGGGAACTCCTCGCGGTTGCCGAGGAGTACGGCGATCCGGACCTCGGGGCCGGGACGCGGGCCGAACTCGGCGCGCAGGGCCCGGGCGACGGTGAGCGCGCCGTGCCGCAGCGCGTCGTAGCTCCACCGTCGCCCGGGTTCCCCGCCGATGGCGAGGGCGGTCCGGCCGGGTGTTGTCGTGGTGTTCGAGAGGAACCCACCGGCGATCGTCATGACGGTCTCCCTCACTCGGCCCGGGCCGGCTCGCCCCGGGACAACGGGCTTACCAGGGGCTGTGCTTGACCACGACCTCGATCGCGCGGTCGATCTCGGCCTCGGTCAGGTCGGCGCGGGAGGTGAGCCGGATCCGGGAGAACCGGTCGGGCACCGACGGCGGGCGGAAGCACGCCACCTTGACGCCGTCGGCCAGGCAGTCCTCCGCCCACTGCGCGGTCTGGGCGGCGGAGGGCCCGCGGACCGAGACCACGGCCGCCTGCGCCTCGGTCACCGGCAGTCCGGTGGCCGCGAGGCGCTCGGCGAGGGTGACCGCCACGGCCCGGGTGCGGGCCGGCCGGTCCGGCTCGGCGCGCAGCACCCGGAGCGCCGCCAGGGCGCCGGCGGCGGAGGCCGGGGCGAGGCCCGTGTCGAACAGGAAACTGCGGGCCATGTTCATCACGTGGTCGATCACCCGGCGGGGGCCGATCACGGCGCCGCCCTGGGCGCCGAGGGACTTGGACAGGGTGATGGTGGTGACCACGTCGGGGCTGCCGGCCAGCCCGGCGGCGGCCACCGCGCCCTCTCCGCGCCCGCCGATGACACCGAATCCGTGCGCGTCGTCGACGAGCAGGCCCGCGCCCTGCCGGCGGCAGACGTCGAGGACGGCCCGGAGGTCGACGAGGTCGCCGTCGACCGAGAAGACCGACTCGGTGACCGCCACCGCGCGCTGCTGCTCCCGTTCGGCGAGCACCCGCTCCAGCGCCTGCGGATCGGCGTGCGCGGTGTCGACCACGTCCGCGCCCGACAGTCGGTAACCGTCGATCAGAGAGGCGTGGTTGAAGGCGTCGGAGGCGATCAGGGTGCCGGGGCGGGCCAGTACGGTGACCGCGCCGAGGTTGGCCAGGTAGCCGGAGGAGAAGACCAGCGCGGCCTCCGCCCCGCTGAACTCGGCCAGCTCCCGCTCCAGTTCGACGTGGACTTCCGTCGTTCCGGTGGCCAGCCGGGAGCCGGTCGAGCCGGCGCCCCAGGTCAGGGAGGCGTCGGCCACCGCCTGGACCACGTCGGGGTGGCGGGTGAGGCCGAGGTAGTCGTTGCCGCCGAAGTCGATCACGTTCGGCCGGGCTCCGCGGACCTGGACCCGGCGGGTGAGGCCCGCCCGGTCCCTGCGCCGCGTGCTGTCGTCGATCCACGCGAACACGTCGCTCGGATCGCTGTGTCGCTCTGCTTCCATCGCTTCGCTCCGAACGCTATCCGGCAGGGCCGAGGACGAGGACGCCGTTGTGGCCGCCGAAGCCGAACGACTGGGTGAGGGAGGGGCCGGGCTGCCACTTGCGGCCCTCGCCGGTCACCACGTCCACGGCGAGCGCCGGGTCGACCGTGGTGAGGCCGACGGTCGGCGGGATCAGTTCGTGGCGCATCGACAGGAGCACCGCGACGGCCTCCAGCGCACCGCCGGCGCCGAACGCGTGCCCGGTCGCCCCCTTGGTGGAGGTCACCGGCGGGCAGTCGTCGAACACCGACAGGATGGCCCTGGTCTCCGCCTCGTCGTTGCGCAGCGTGCCGGTGCCGTGCGCGTTGATCTGCCGTACGTCCTCGGGGCGCACCCCGGCGTCCTCCAGGGCGAGCCGGATGCACCGGGCGGCGTCGCCGCCACCGGGGGCGGGCATGGTGATGTCGTGCGCGTCGGCCGTGCTGGCGGAGCCGAGCACCTCGCCGTGGATGGTGGCGCCGCGCGCCACCGCCGTGTCCCAGTCCTCCAGGACGAGCACGGCGGCGCCCTCGGCGATGGCGAAGCCGTCGCGTTCCGCGTCGAAGGGCCGGGTGCGGCCGGAGGCGGACAGGGCCCGCATGTTGGTGAACCCGGCGACGATCGTCGGCGTGATCGCGGCCTCGGTGCCGCCGGCGAGCACCCGGTCACAGGTGCCGTCGGCGATCATCCGTGCGGCGTGCCCGATGGCGTGGGTGGCCGCGGCGCAGGCGGTCTCCAGGCTCTCGCACGGACCGCGCCAGCCCTGCCGCATGGCCACCGTCGCGGCGGCGGCGTTGGCCATCATCATCGGCACGAGGAACGGGGAGACCCGGCGGCCGCCGCGCTCGTGGTGGATGACGGTCTGCCGTTCGAAGGTGCTGACGCCGGCCAGCGCGGTGGCGACGACGACGCCGCTGCGTTCGGCGTCCACCTCCGTGAGGCCCGAGTCGCGGTGGGCCATCTCGGCGGCGGCCACGGCGAACTGGGTGAACCGGTCGGTGTGCCGGGCTTCGCGGACGTCCATCCAGGGCGACGGATCCCAGTCCGTCAGTTCCCGGTGGCCGTCGGGCGGCGTCCGGAAGAGGCCCTCCCAGAAGGCCTCGGCCCCCGTGCCGCAGGCGCTCACGACACCGAGTCCGGTGACCGCGACGCGGCGGCCCCCCGGTGCCTTGCCCGGGGCCTTTCCTGCTGCCTCGCCTGCCATCACGCGACCAGCGAGAGGACGAGCCGGTGCAGGTCGCCGACGGTGTGGATGTCCTCCACGGCCTCGTCGGGCACCGAGATGCCGAACTCCTCCTCGATGGCCATGACCAGCTCCACCTGGATGAGGCTGCTGGCGCCCAGGTCCTCGGTCAGACTCGCGTCCGGGGTCACGGACTCCGGCTTGACCTGCAAGACGTCCACGGCGCAGGTGGTGAGCCGGTCGAAAACGTCGTCGTTAGCCACGGGTGGCCAACCTCCCCCAAAATAAAGTGAATTGTCGGTGTTTCATACTCTTCCAGCTCCGGAGTCGCCGTGTCAGCGCCGCCAGGCCGGAAGTCATCAAGGTCACACGTCGTGCACGGGCTCCGGCAGCGCGCGGGCGGGCGCCCCGGCCCGACCCCTGCGACCTGCGGAAACCCTCGGGAGGACGACCAGCGCCAGAGCGATCAGCTCCAGGCAGGCGCCCGCCCAGGCGAGGGCGGCCGGTGAGAGCCTGTCGAGCACCGCCCCGCCGACGGCGCCGCCCAGGGCGACACCGAGGTAGGAGGCGGAGCTGTTGACGGAGATGGCCACGCTCGGGGCGGTGGGGGCCAGGTCCAGCACACGGTGGATGGCGGTGGGCGGTTCGGCCCAGTAGACCGTTCCCCAGGCGACCGTGACGGCGAGGAAGACCGCCACCACGACCGTCGAGTCGGCGGCGAACCAGCTCGCCAGTACCGCCAGCAGCACCATGGCCGCCGTGACGCCCGACACCGAGGCGGTGAAGGTGCGTTCCGCCCCGACACGATCGCTCAGTCGGCCGCCGACGGCGTTGCCGACCGCGCGGGCGACACCGAACACCAGCAGGACGATGCTCACGCTGGCGTCGTCCATGCCCGTGGTGGCCCGGGTGAAGGCCGCCAGGTAGGTGAAGACGGTGAAGCAGCCGGCCACCGCGAACAGGTTGGCCAGCACCGCCAGCAGGACCGGGCGCTGCGCGCCGATCCGCACCCGGTCGCGCATGCTGATCACCGGCGGCTGCGGCACCGCGGGCAGGACCAGGAACAGCCCGATGAACACGGGCAGGGCCAGGACCACCACCAGCGCCAACGTCAGCCGCCAGCTGCCGAGTTGCCCGACCAGGGTGCCGCCGGGTACACCGAGCGCCGTGGCCACCGTGAGCCCGCCGATGATCAGGGACACCGCCCGGCCCCGGTACCGCTCCCCCGCGAGCGCCGTCGCGGTGGCCGCGGCGGTGTTCATGTAGAGGGCGGCGCTGATCCCGGCCAGGATCCTGGCCGTCATCAGCACCCCGTACGTGGGGGCGAGCGCACCCAGCACGTTGGCGAGCAGGAAGGCCAGCATCGAGCCGCGGAGCATGACGCGCCGGGACAGGCCGGCGGTCAGGGTCATCAGGACCGGTGCGCTGATCGCGTAGCTGAGCGCGAAGGCCGTGACGAGCTGTCCGGCCACCGGTTCGGACACGTCCAGTTCACCGGCGATACGCGGAAGAATCCCGCTGATGACGAATCCGTCGGTGCCGACGGCAAAGGAGCCGATCGCGAGAAGCGCCAGAATCACCTTGTGGGGCATGACGCCTCCCGGGGACCCTGCGCGCGATCACGCATGTCAGGATCGTGAATTTCCGAGCCCCCCTTTCAAGTCGAGCCGCTCTCGTGAACCGGCTGTACGAACGGGGTTGTTCCGATCAACGTACCAGCAAGCATGTCGCCGCAAAAACGGCTTTGGCGTGAGGGCGATCACGCCCCCGCGTGGCCGAAAAGCATCGGCCTGCCGGGGGCTTGACCAGCAACAACGGTTGCTTTCCAGTCACACCGCGACCCCCATAAGTAGATGTGGCTTAAATGCAGCGGTTCGGCGCTCGCCTTCGGGCCGTTTGTCAACGCGCGATTCCGACGAACTGCCCCGTCCGTGGACGAACCGTCAAAGAGGGCTCGGATCCCCTGACTCCGGCCGTTCCCCCGGACGGATCCCGGGCAGCCCGTCGCCCTCCACCAGGCCCCCGCGTGGCGCGCTCCTACGCTGATGTGGTCCACTCCCCGACCCCGCCCGCCACCGGTGACGAGGCCCTGGCCAGGATCGCAGCGAGCGACCTGGCGGCCGCCCGCGGCCGACTGATGGTTCCTCAGCACGGCCTGTTGTCACGACACCTGACGTGCGGGCAGCTGACTCGAGTCACGACTCCGGGCGTTACCGCAGGTCGCAGTGGGTTGAATCACACGAGGGTGCATATTCGGCCCGGCATGACTAGCATCGAACGGTGGAACGGCCTTCTCGGACCGCCGCATCGACCGCACGACCATTCTGCGCATCCGAGAAGATCCGAACAGTGACAGACATTACGGGGGCTTCACATGTCACTTTCATTGGCTTCGCCATGCGCACCTTCCTCTTGAACATGCCGACGTGCGCTCAATTCAGAGCGATCGATTCACCCATGAATCACCACGCACAGAAAAGTCGGTCAGCCGGACCAGCGTGCCCAAAAGGCCCGTTCCGGCCGTCAAGGAGCTCGACCACATCGTGATAGACCTGCGGATCCTTCTCGTAGACAACTACGACTCCTACACGTGGAACCTCTTCCAGCTGATCTGGAAGGTGGCAGGCGTACCTCCCGTCGTCGTGCGCAACGACGAGGCGACGGCGGACGACCTCCTGCGCCGGGGCTTCACCCACGTCGTGATCTCCCCCGGTCCGGGCACCGCGGCCAGGGACGAGGACTTCGGGCTCTGCCGGGCCCTGCTCGAACAGGCCACCGTGCCCGTCCTCGGCGTGTGTCTCGGCCACCAGGGCCTGGCCCTCGCCTTCGGCGGCGAGGTCCGGCACGCACCAGAGGTCGTGCACGGCCAGACGAGCGCGATCACCCACACCGGGACCGGTGTCTTCGCCGGCATCCCGCAGGGCTTCCGCGCGGTGCGCTACCACTCCCTCACCGTCACCGAACCGCTGCCGGCGGACCTCGTCGCCACGGCCTGGTCCGAGGGCGGCCTGTTGATGGGCCTCCAGCACCGCGAACGCCCGCTGCACGGCGTGCAGTTCCACCCCGAGTCGGTGGACAGCGAGTACGGCGAGGAGATCATCGCCAACTTCCTGGGCATCACGCCCACGCTCCGCTGGAGCGAACTGGACGTCGACCTGAGCGCCGAGGACCTGTTCCTGCGCGCCTTCGCCGACAGCCCGTACGCCTTCTGGCTCGACAGCTCGCGCACGGCCTACGGGATGGGCCGCTACAGCTACCTCGGCTCGTGCGCCGGCGACGGCCTGGAGGTGATCCGGGCGTACGCCGCGGCGAACGTCGTCGAACGCGAGACCCACGAGAGCGTGGAGCGCCTCCAGGGCACCGTCTTCGAGCACCTGAGGTCCGGTCTCGCGGCCACCCCCGTGCCGGCCGGCGCCTCGCCCGTGCCGTTCGCCGGCGGCTACCTCGGCTACCTCGGCTACGGGATCAAGGGAAGCGTCGGCATCGGCCGGGCGGGCAGCGGCGAGCGGCCGGACGCGGAACTCCTGCGCGTCGACCGCTACGCCGCCTACGACCACGAGAGCGACCGGCGCTACCTGATCACGGTGGGGCTCTCCGCCGAGGAGCACGACGCCTGGTGCGAGGAGGTGCGCACGCTGGCACGGCGCGCCCTGGTGCCCCGGCCCCGGCGGGAGGCCGCCCCGGCCGTACTGGAACCCGGCGTCGACCGGGAGACGTACCTGGAGCACTTCGACACCGTCCAACAGTGGCTGCGCGACGGAGAATCGTACGAGGCCTGCTACACGTACCAGATCAGCGGCACCAGCGAGGCCGACCCACTGGAGACCTACCTCCGGCTGCGGGCGACCAACCCGGCGCCCTACGCCGCGTACGTCCGCCTCGGCGAGCGCTCGATCCTGAGCTCCTCGCCGGAGCGGTTCGTCACGGTGGCCGGCAACGGCGAGGTGGAGGCCAAGCCGATCAAGGGGACCGCTCCCCGGCACGCCGACCCGGTGGCCGACGAGGCGGCCCGCAGGGCGCTGGAGACGGACCGCAAGATCCGCAGCGAGAACCTGATGATCGCGGACCTGCTCCGCAACGACCTCGGCCAGGTCTGCGACACCGGCACGGTGCACGTGCCCAAGCTGATGGCCGCGGAGTCGTACGCCACCGTGCACCAGCTCGTCACCACGGTGCGGGGCCGGCTGCGCGCCGACCGCGGCGCGGTCGACTGCGTGGAGGCGCTCTTCCCCGGCGGGTCGATGACCGGCGCGCCGAAGAAGCGGACCGTGGAACTCCTCGACGCGCTGGAGCCGGAAGAGCGCGGGGTGTACTCCGGCAGCCTCGGGTACTTCGGATTCGACGGGGCGGCGGACCAGTCCATCGTCATCCGCACCATCGTCTGGGAGGGCAACCGCGTGCGCATCGGCGTGGGCGGGGCCCTCATCGTCCTCTCCGACGGCGAGGAGGAGTTCCAGGAGACGCGGCTGAAGGCCCGTGCGCTGCTGCGGGTCCTCGGCGTCGAGGAGCTGCGCGAGATCACATCGGGAACGGCTGCGAGGTATCAGGGATGAGCACGGTGGAGTTCGAGACGGGTCCGGCCGAGCCCGCGGAGGCGCAGGCGGTGGCCGACGCGGTCACCGCCCTCCTGCGGGAGCTGCGCGGGGACCCCTCCCACACGATCCCGGGCCTCGGCGCGGCCGTGGACGAGGCCATCGCCGGCAAGGACGGCTCCGGCGTGCTGGTCGCGCGGGACGGGGAGCGGCGCGTGGTCGGCGTGCTCGGGTACACCACCCAGACCGCGCTGCGGCTCGCCGCCCCGTACCGCCACGTCCAGGAGCTGTGGGTGGCACCGGAGCTGCGCTCCCGCGGGGTCGCGGCGCTGCTGCTGGAGGCGCTGGACGCGCGGTGCGCCGCGGACGGCGTCCGGCGGGTCGAAGTGTGCCTGCCCGCCGAGCAGTTCCCCTCCTACCCGCGGACCCTGGCGTTCTACGAGCGCTCCGGTTTCCGCGTCATCGGCCCGCGCGTGATCAAGGACCTGTCATGACGTTGCACGTGGTGGTACCGGAAGAGTCCGAGGCGCTGCCGTTCACGGTCGAGCCGGGCGGCGCCCAGGTGGCCAGCAAGGAGATCCCCGAGCGGATCCACCGGATCCTGGCCGGTCTGCTCGACGGCGGCGCGGTGGCGGCCCCGCTCGGCGCGGACGGGACGGCCCGCGCGGAGCGGGTGGTCGCCGCGGTGCACGGGGCGGCCCTGCTGGAGCACCTGCGCGACGGGGTGCCCGAGGGCCGGGACGCGGTGCTCGACAGCGCCTTCGCGGCCCCCGGCCTGGAGCAGGAGACCCCGGTCACCCGCGGGGTCTGGCCGGCCGCCCTCGGCGCCGCGGCCGCCGCGGTCCGGGCGGCCGAGCTGACGGCCCGCCTCGGGGAGAACAGCTACGCCCTGGTGCGGCCCCCGGGCCACCACGCGGGCCCCGGCTGGTACGGCGGCTACTGCTTCCTCAACAACGCCGTCGTCGCCGCCCGGACCCTGCGCGAGGAGGGCGTGGCCCGCGTCGGCATCCTCGACGTCGACTACCACCTGGGCAACGGCACGCTCGCCTGCGTCCAGGACGATCCCACACTGCCGTTCGCCTCGGTGCACTCCAGCAACGCCAAGGACTTCCCGTACTCCTTCAAGCCGGGACCGGGGCTCTTCGGCGTGGAGTCCGACCCCGGCACGGAGGGGTTCCTGGCGCTGGTGGAGGGCGCCCTGTCGCACCTGCTGCGGGAGGACGCGCAGGCCCTGGTGGTCTCGGTCGGCTACGACGTCCTCGCGGGCGACCCGCACGGCTCCTGGACGCTCCCGCCGGAGGTGTTCGGGCCCGTCGCCGCGCTGCTGGCCGAGCAGCGGCTGCCCACCGTCTTCGTCCAGGAGGGCGGATACGGCCTCCCGTCCCTGCACGGCGCCGCCCGCGCCCTCGCCCAGGAGGCCTCGCGATGAAGGCGACCCCCGAAGACGTCCTGCGGCCCTTCCGGGAACGGTTGGAGGCACTGGACCAGCAGCTGGCGGAGCTCGTGGCGGCGCGCCTGGCGATCTGCTGCGAAGTGGCCGAGGTCAAGCGGGCCCACGGCATCCCGATGATGCAGCCGCAACGGGTCACCGCGGTGCGCGAGGCGTACGCGGCCCGCGGCGAACGGCTCGACCTCTCCCCCGAGTTCATGCGGTCCCTGGCGACCCTGCTCATCGACGAGGCGTGCCGCCTGGAGGACGAGATCATCGACGCTCCGGCGGACGCGACGACTGTGGAGGCACGGCGATGACCCTGACGTTCACCACCCTCGGCCCCGAGGGAAGCTGCCACGAGAACGCCCTGCGGCACTACTTCGGGTTCCAGGGCATCGAGGACGACGCCGAGATCGACCTCACCATCGACCTGCACGAGGGCCTGGAGCGGGTGCGCCGCGGCGAGTCCGACTACCTCGTGCAGTGCAGCGCGCACCCCGAGGTGCACCTGCTCACCGAGCGGTACTTCAGCGAGGTCCACGTGGTGGACACCTTCGTGTACCCCACCAAGGAACTGGTGCTGCTGAGCCGGACCGACGTGGAGCGGCCCAGGTCCCTCGGGCTGGTCCCGGCGACCGCCGGCTACGTCGACGTGTCGCAGTGGGAGGAGGTCGTCCCGGTGGCGTCCAAGCCCGTGGTGGGCGCCCAACTGCTGGCGGGGGCGTACGACTCGGGGCTCACCCACCTGGAGTACCTGGAGAAGTCGAAGGGGACGCTGCGCCTGGACCGCTACATCGGCGCGGTGACCACCACCTGGGTCGTCTACGGGCGCCGGCCCCGGTTCTCCGGTGAAGTCATCGGCACCAAGTGCCGCGAGTACCTGTTGGGAGAGGACGCATGACCGGGACCGCATCCGCGGCGAGGAAGATCCTCGTCTGTGACACCACGCTCCGCGACGGCGAGCAGACCTGCGGGGTGGCCTTCCAGGTCGAGGAGAAGGTGAAGATCGCCCGCCTCCTCGACGAGATGGGCGTCGACGTCATCGACGCCGGCTTCCCGGCCTCCTCGCAGGCCGACCAGGACGCCGTGCGCGGTATCTCCGCCCTGGGGCTGCGCGCGCGGGTGGTGGCCTTCTGCCGGCCCAACCGGACCGAGATCGACCTGGCCAAGGCCTGCGGGGCGAACGCCATCTACACCTTCGTGCCCACCTCGGACGTGCACATGCGGGTGAAGTTCGGCGGCACGGACAGCACGGTGCGCGAGCGGCTGAAGGCCGAGATGGCCGACGGCATCAAGTACGCCAAGGGCCTCGGCATGTACGTCGGCTGCGGCTCCGAGGACGCCACCAGGACCTCCTACGACTATCTGGAGGAGGTACTCGTCCTCGCCCAGGAGAGCGGCGCGGACCTGGTCGGCGTCGCGGACACCGTCGGCTCCACCACCCCCGACGCCTTCCGCACGCTCATCTCGCGGCTGCGGTCGCAGATCGGCGTGACGCTCTCGCTCCACTGCCACAACGACTTCGGCCTCGCGACGGCCAACACGGTCGCGGGCATCCTCGGCGGGGCGGACGAGGTCCAGTGCACGATCAACGGTCTGGGCGAGCGGGCGGGCAACGCCTCCCTGGAGGAGGTGGCCGTGGCCCTGACCCAGCTGTACGGGTTCGAGACCAACGTGGACCTGTCCCGGCTCAAGCCCATGTCGAACCTGATCGCCGACCTGTCCGGCATCGAGGTCAGCCCCATGAAGCCGATCGTCGGCGGCAACGCCTTCTCGCACGAGTCCGGCCTGCACGTGTCCTCGGTGATGCGGGACTCCACCGCCTACGAGCCGCTGCGGCCCGAACTGGTCGGCCACACCCGGCGGATCGTCATGGGCAAGCACTCGGGCAAGGGCATCATCGCCCACGTCCTCGACGCCCACGGGCTCGCCTACGACGACGAGGTCCTCGGCGCGGTGCTCCTCGACGTCAAGGCGGCGTCCGTGCTGACGAAGTCCAGTGTCACCGAGGCCCAGGTGATCGAGATCCACCGCGCGCGAACGGCCGTCGGGGCATGAGCGCGGAGCACGACACCGGCAGCGCCGCCGCCGACGCGACCGACACCTCCGGCTGGTTCGCGGACCAGACCTTCTGGGACGACTTCTCTCCGCACCTGTTCTCCGCCGAGCGCGCCGCCGAAGCCGAACGGATCGTGGAGCGGTCCCCGCTGTTCCGTTTCCCCTCCGGTGCCCGCGTCCTCGACCTGTGCTGCGGACCGGGCCTGTTCACGGTGCCGCTCGCGCGGGCCGGCCACGCGGTCACCGGCGTGGACCTCAGCGCACCCCTGCTCGGCCGGGCCCGGACGCGCTGCCAGGACGCGGGGGTCAAGGCCCGGTTCGTCGAGGCGGACATGCTCCGCTTCGCCGAGCCGGAGGCCTTCGACGCCGTCGTCAACATGTTCACCTCCTTCGGCTACCTGGACCGGCACGAGGACAACGTCCAGGTGCTGCGCAACGCGCACACCAGCCTGGCGCCGGGCGGGACCCTGCTCGTCGACGTCGTCGGCAAGGAGATCCTCGCGCGGCGCGACGAGCGGGTCTCCTGCTCCGAGCAGGACGGAAAGCTGCTCTTCCAGCGCGACACCGTCCTCGACGACTGGAGCCGCCTGCGCAGCGACTGGTACTCCGTCGACGGCTCGCACGCGGCCCGGCACTCGATGACGCTCCACCTCTACGGCGCCACCGACCTGCGGGCGATGCTCGCCGCCGCCGGCTTCACCGACGTCCGCTTCCACGGGGACTACGCCGGCGGACCCTACGACCACCGGGCCGAGCGCCTCGTCGCGGTCGCCACGAAGGGCGTGGACGTCCGTGGGCACTGAGGTCGTCGTCGTACGGTCGGCATCCGGCGTGGACCGCGAGGAGTGGGACGCGCTCGTCCCCGACGCGCAGGTGTACCTCTCCCACGACTGGCTGCGCGCGGTCGAGGAGTGCTTCGGCTTCGAGCTGGTCCTCTTCCTGCTGCGGGACGGGGCGCGCACGGTCGCCGGCGTACAGGGGCTGCTGGTCCGGGACCCGGACGCGTTCCCCTACCACGATCCGACGGGGGCGCTCTTCGGCGACTACGAGATGGACCACCTGCGCCGGGCCCTGGCGCGGGACCGCTCGCCGGAGGAGTCCGCCGAGGCCGCGGCGCTGCTCGCCGCCGTCGTGCGCACGGAGGCCGGTCACACGCGGGCGGCCGGCTATCCGGCACTGGTGATGACCAGTCCGTACGGGTACGCCAGTGACGTCCTCACCCTGCCGGGCGTCGACCGCCGGTGTGCCATCGGTGAACTCCTCGTGGGCGTCGACGAGTTCTGCGCGGCGGCGGGGGTGCCCTCGCAGTCCTTCCTGTGGGAGTCCGGCGGGGACGGGGAACTGCACCGCGCCCTGGCCGACCACGGCTACCTGGGCTTCCTCTCCGACCTGGAGTTCGACCTCGACACCGGGTCGCACACCTGCCTGGAGGAGTACCTGGGCACCCTGGACCGCAAGCGCCGTACCGTCGTCCGGTCCGAGATCCGCAAGTTCGCGGAGGCCGGGATGCGGGTCGAGCAGATCACGGAGCCGGACCCGGCGGTGATCGCCCGCTGCGCCGAACTGTCGGAGGAACAGCAGAAGAAGTACGGGCTGCCCGTCGACCGCGCCGCGATGGAGCGGCTGTTCACCACGCTCCTCGGCGCCGGGCGGCTGGGTCCCGCGCTGTACGTGGTGCGCGGCCGGGAGGCGGAGGGGCCCGACATCGCGGGCTTCCTGCTGTGTCTGGAGGGCGGGGGCGTCCTGCACCCGAAGTTCCTCGGCTTCGACGCCACCGCCGTCGGCGCCTCCTACTCCTACTTCAACCTCGTCTTCTACCACCTCGTCGAACGGGCCGTCGCGGGCGGCGCCCGGCGCATCGCCTACGGCATGGGTTCGGCGGACGCGAAGCGGTTGCGCGGCTGCCGCCCGGCCCCGGTGCGCGGCTGGATCCGGTTCTCCGCGCCCGCGGCGCACCGGCGGATCGAGCCGTACGTCACCGTCTTCGACTGCCTCAAGAAACAGCTTCTCGGCCACCAGGATGGACGCGTTCTGCGATGACTCTCGTACGACAGCTCTTCGAGCACAAACTCGGCCGTCCCGTCAGCACCGGCGAGGTCGTGGACCTGCCGTTCGACCTGTGCTGGGGCAGTGAGATGACCGTCAAGTGGGCCCTGGACATCCTCCGGGACTCCGGCTTCGACGACGACTACATAGCCGCCGGCCTCGCCGCGCAGCGGGAGAAGACGGCTTTCGTCTTCGACCACGTCGTCCCCACGCACACCGCCTCGATGGCGTCGATCCTCGTCGAGCTGCGGCGCTTCGCCCGCGCGCACGGCATCAAGGTGTTCGACGTGGGCTACGACGGCGGCATCCAGCACAAGATCCTCATCGAGCAGGGGCTGATCCGCCCCGGCGACGTCGCGGTCGGCGCCGACTCGCACAGCTGCACCGCCGGCGCGATCGGCTCGCTCGCCACCGGCATCGGCTCCACCGACCTGGCCATGGCCCTGGTGCGGGGCAGCGTCTGGATGCGGGTGCCCGAGGCGACGCTGGTCCGCTTCCACGGGAGCCTGCGTCCGCACGTGCAGGGCAAGGACGTCGCGCTGTACCTGTGCGGGCTGATCGGCGTGCACGGCGCGGTCTACCGCAGCCTGGAGTTCGGCGGGCCCGGCCTCGCCTCCCTGGCGATCACCGACCGCCTGTCGCTGAGCAACATGGCGGTGGAGATGGGCGCCAAGTACGGCCTGTTCCCCACGGACGCGGTGCTCGCCGACTACCTCGGCGACGAAGTGGAATACCCGAGCTTCGCCATCGACGAGGACGACGCCGAGTACGTCGACGTGATCGAGGTCGACCTGGGCCTGATCGAGCCGACCGTCGCGCTGCCGTTCTCCCCGGACAACGCAGTCGGCACGCACCAGCTCCAGCACGTCCTGCGCAACTGGGAGGCGTACGAGGGCCGCGAGGACCTGATGACGGGCGTGGCGCCGCTGGCCCGCAGGGCCAACGGGAACGGCGAGATACCGGTCGACCAGGTCTTCATCGGTTCCTGCACCAACGGGCACCTGGAGGACCTGCGGGTCGTCGCGGACGTCCTGCGGGGCAAGCGGGTCCACGAGGGGGTGCGCACCATCGTCATCCCGGCCTCCCAGAAGGCCTACCGGGCGGCGATGAAGGAGGGCCTGATCGACGTGCTGATCGAGGCGGGCTGCTACGTGGAGTCCTCCAGCTGCGGCCCGTGCATCGGCATCAAGTCCGGTGTGCTCGGCAAGGGGGAGGTCGCGATCTTCACCTCCAACCGGAACTTCCGCGGCCGGTGCGGGGACGTCGACGCCAGCGTCGTCCTGGCCAGCCCCGCCATCGCCGCCCGGGCCGCGCTGACGGGCGTACTCGCCCCCATCGGCGACCGCAGCGACTACTACGCCGACGAGGACGCGCTGCGGCGCGGCATCGACGAGCTGTTCGCGCTCCACTCGGCGCGCGAGGGGCGGGCCCCGCTCACGGGCGGTGCGGACGAGCTCCCCGCGACGGCGCCGGACGCGCGGGGCGCCGGGGGCGGCGGAAGCCTCGCCTGGGTCTTCGGCGACCACGTCAACACCGATGTGATCCTGCCGGGCGTCTTCTGCCAGATCCCCGATCCGGCCGAGTACAAGAAGCACATCATGGCCCACGCGGGCAACCAGCCGTTCCTGGACCACTACGCGGCGTCCGGGCACGACCTGAGCGGGTCGGTGATCGTCGGCGGCATGAACTTCGGCTGCGGCTCCTCCCGCGAGAACGCCCCGATGGGCATCAAGGCGTCCGGCGCGCCCTTCGTCGTCGCGCACAGCTTCGCGCGGATCTTCTTCCGCAACGCCCTCAACATCGGCCTGCGGCTGGTGGAGGTCGGGGAGTTCGCCTACGAGATCCGGGAGGGCGACCGGCTGGTCGTCGACGACGAGCGCGGCGAACTGGTCAACGTCACCAGGGGCACCTCCGCGCCGATCACCCCGCCCTCCGCCTTCGAGCGGGAGCTGCTCACCGCGGGCGGCCTCGTCGCCTACGCGGGCGCTCAGGTCCGGGCGGAGGCGTCGGCCTCGTGAGTACCCTCGCGGTCATCCCGGGAGACGGCATCGGCCCCGAGGTCATGGCCGAGGTGCTGAAGGTGCACGCGGTGGTCGAGGACGTCTTCGGCACCGGCCTGAAGACCGAGGTGCTGCCCTACAGCGCCGACTGGTTCCTGGAGCACGGGGACGTCGACATCGACATGCAGGCCCTCCGCGGCGCCTACCGGGCGGTGCTGCTCGGCGCGCTCGGCGACGCCCGGATCCCCGACAACCGGCACGCGATCCGCATCATCGGCGGGCTGCGCCAGCAGCTCGAACTGAGCGTCAACCTGCGGCCGGTGCGCCTGCGCGCGCTCGCGCACTGCCCCCTCAAGCACGTCCGCTCGGTCGAGGACGTGGACCTCGTCATCGTGCGGGAGAACACCGAGGACGTGTACGTCGGCGTCGGCGGCACGGTCCGGGGCGGCCGCCCCGGTCACGTCGCGATGGAGGTCGGCGTCCACACCCGCTGGGCCGTGGACCGGGCGGTCACGGCCGCCTTCGAGCTCGCCCGCTCCCGCCGCCGCAGGCTCACCCTGGTGGACAAGAGCAACGCGATGCCGAGCGCCGGCCCGCTGTGGCAGAGCCGGTTCCGGGCCATCGCCGCGTCCTACCCGGACGTGGAGTGCGACCACCTGTACGTGGACGCCGCCGCCATGGAACTGATCCGCGACCCGGCCCGCTTCGACGTGGTGGTGGCCGGCAACCTCTTCGGGGACATCCTCAGCGACGAGGCCGCCATGCTCGCCGGCGGGCTCGGGGTGGCGCCCTCGGCGAGCTACGACCCCGAGGACACGGAGTTCCTCGGCGTGTTCGAGGCAGTGCACGGCAGCGCGCCCGACCTCGTGGGCACGGGACGCGCCAACCCGCTGGCTTCCGTACTGAGTTACTCGCTGATGCTGGACCGGATGGGCCTGACCGCGGCGCACACCGCCGTGGAACGCGCCGTCGACGAGGTGCTGTGCGGCGACCTGCTGACACCCGACCTGGGCGGCACCGCGGGCACCGCCGAGGTGGGCGACCTGATTGGCCGGGCGATCGCCCGGCACGACAAGGACTGAGAAATGAACGAACCAGCGAAGCTCATGTGGTGGCAGGGCAGCGTGGTGCCCGCCGGGGACACCGCGCTGACCCTCGCCAACCACAGCCTCCACTACGGACTCTGCGTCTTCGAGGGCGTCTCCGCCTTCCCTTCCGGGGACGACGGCCACCACGTCTTCCGGCTGGAGGAGCACATGACCCGGTTCGCCGAGTCGTGCCGCCTGGTGGGAACCACGCTCGCCCAGTCGCCCGCCGAACTGGCCGCCGCCTGCCACGAGACGCTGACCGCCAACGGCCTGCGCCGGGCCTACCTGCGTCCCGTCGCGTTCCTCGGCGACGGGGTGCTGGGCCTCGCCGCACCCGGGGCGCAGGCCCAGGTGGCCGTCCTGGCCTTCGACGTCTCCTCCTTCGACGAGGTCATCCGCGGGCAGCAGCCCCGGCTGACCCTGTCGTCCGTCGCCCGGCTCAGCCCGCACGCCTTCCCGACGAAGGCGAAGGTCTCCGCCGGCTACCTCAACTCCCGGATCGCCTGGATGGACGCCCGGCGACGCGGCTACGACGACGCCCTGCTGCTCGACGACACCGGCTTCGTCGCCGAGTGCACCGTGCAGAACGTCTTCGGGGTGCGCGGACGCACCCTCCTGGTGCCCGACTCGCCGGCCGCGCTCGACGGGATCACCGTGGCCTCCGTCATCGAGATCGCCCACGACCTCGGGTACGAGGTGGACCGCAGCCCGCTCACCGCCGCGGACCTCGCCTCCTGCGAGGCCCTGTGCGTGGCGAGCACCGCCGGCGGCGTGCGTCCGGTCCGGTGCCTGGACGGGACCGACTTCGACCCGGGGAACGCCGTGGTCGCCGAGATCGTGCACACCTACCGGCAGGCCGAGCTGGGGCTGCTCCCCCGGTACGCGAAGTGGGTGTCCCTCTGATGGCCGACGCACTCGTGGTGGACCTGTACGACACCCTGCCCGAGGGGCTGCGCGGGCGGATCGACGCGCTCGGCCGGGACCACTGGCGGCGGGCGAACGCCGGAGTGCCGCGCGTCGCGGACTCCTGGTGCCCGACCCGGCCCCTGATGCTGGGCCCCGAGGCCCACGCGCTGGTCGGCGCCGTCGCCGACCGCGCCGCGGGCCTGGTGCTCGACGCGTGCCGGCGCCGGGTGGGGACGGCCGGCGAGCTGCTGGACGCCCTCTCGATGCCCCGGGAGCAGTTCCCGCTCCTCGATCCGGCACAGCCGCTCACCGAACGGCTGCTGACCTCCCTGCGCGCCGACGTGATGGTCGAGCGCGGCGTGCCCAAGGTCGTCGAGCTCAACATCGACGGGGCGATCGGCGGAGCCATCGAGGCCGACCTCATCGCCCGCCAGTTCCACCAGGTCTACGCCGACCTGCTCCCGGCCGGACCGGACGGCCCGGCGGGCCCGCTGCGCACCCCGCCGTCGGCGGTCGACGCGTTCTTCGCCGAGCTGGTCTCCTTCCTCGGCCTGACCGACGGCAGCTGCCTGCTCGTGCCCGTCTTCCGCGAGGACGGCCTCGACGCCCTCGCCGACCTGGACGACTTCATCGGCTTCCTCGCCCCCATGGCGGAACGGGGCAAGGCGCACGGCGTCGACGTCGTCGGGTACCCGCTGGACGAGCTGACCCTCGACGACCGGCAGCGGCTGCGGGCCGGCGAGCGGATCGCCGACGGTGTGTTCCGGCTGTTCCTGCCCGTCGAGCAGGCGGGCGCCGGGCTCGACGCGCTGGAGCGGGCGCTGCGGGCGGGCACCGTCGGCATGTACACCCCGGAGGCGACCAGCCCGGTCAGCGACAAGCGGGTGCTGGCCTGGATCTGGGAGGACCTGCCCCTGCTGGACCCGGCGGACCGGGAGTTCGTGCGCCGGCACGTTCCGCACACCACCATGGCCCGGGCGGACGCCGTCGACGAGGACCGGACCTCCCTGGTGCTCAAGCCGGGCGACGGCTACGGCGGCGCCGGGGTGACCCTGGGCCGCTCGGTGACCGAGGAGGAGTGGCGGGAGCTGCTCCTGGCGGCCGCCGCGCAGGGGGACCACATCCTCCAGCGGGTGGTGGACGCCGACCTCGTCACCTTCGAGTTCGCGCACGACACGACCGGGGAGATCCGCAGCGCCGCCGTGCCCTGCGTACTGGGGCCGATGATGTACGGCCGCGAGCTGTCGGGCGTCTACGTCCGGCACGCCACTCCCCGGCGCGGGGAACTCATCAACACGCACCAGGGCGCTGCCTCCAACAGCGTGCTGATCGTGGAGAGTCCGACGGTCGGGCGGTGAGCGTCGACGGCGGCCGCGCCCCCACCCTGCTGGACCCCCTCCGGCAGCGGGACTTCCGCGGCCTGGCGGGGGGCCGGATGGCGACCTACTTCGCCAACGCCATGGCGCCGATCGTGCTCTCGTTCGCGGTGCTCGACCTGACCGGTTCGCTGATCGACCTGGGGATCGTCGTCGGGGCGCGGTCGGTGGCCAACGTGGCGCTGCTGCTGTTCGGCGGTGTGATCGCCGACCGGCTGCCGCGCAGGCTGGTGCTCCAGGGGTCGAGCGTGGCCGCCGGACTGGCGCAGGCGGTGATCGCGGCGAGCGTGCTGTTCGGCTTCGCCTCGATCCCGGTGCTCGTCGTCATCAGTGTGATCAACGGCATGGTGGCCGCGGTGTCGCTGCCGGCGGCGGCCGCCCTCGTACCGCAGACCGTCCCGCACGAGATGATCCGGCCGGCGAACGCGGTCGTGCGGATGGCCGTGAACGCGGGGATGGTCCTGGGTGCCTCCACCGGCGGGCTCGTCGTCGGCTTCGCGGGTCCCGGCTGGGGCATCGCCGTCAACGCGGCCGTGTTCCTGTTGGCGGGGCTGTGCTTCGCCGGGATCCGGGCCGCGAAGACCGCGTCGCCGGCCGCGGGGCCGTCCCGTCCGCTCGCCGAACTGCGCGAGGGATGGTCGGAGTTCACCGCCCGCACCTGGGTGTGGGTGGTGGTGCTCCAGTTCCTGGTCATCAACGCGGTCGTCGCGGGCGGGCTGCAGGTGCTCGGTCCCACGATCGCCGACCAGTCCTTCGGCCGGACGACCTGGGGGCTGCTGCTGGCCGCGCAGACGGCGGGCGCCTTCGCGGGCGGCTTCATCGCGGCCCGTACCCGGCCCCGGCACGCCCTGCGGATCGGCGCGGCCGTCGGGGCGTTCGAGGCGGTGCCGCTGCTGGCGCTCGGGACGACCTCGCACATCGCCCTGCTGCTGACCGCGATGTTCGTCAACGGTGTGGCCCTGGAACAACTGGCCGTCGCCTGGGACGTGTCCCTGCAGGAGAACATCCCTGCGGAGCGGCTCGCCCGGGTCTACTCCTACGACGCGCTCGGCTCGTTCGTCGCCATCCCGCTCGGGGAGGTGGCCGCGGGCCCGATCGCCCTCCACGTGGGCCTCGACACCACGCTGGTGGCCGGTGCCGTACTGGTCGTCGCCGCCACCGGTTTCGCCCTGTGCAGCTCCAGCGTGCGCCGCCTGACCGTCAAACCGGCCGAGCCGCACCCGTCGCCCGGGGAAGTGGCCGCGTGAAGCAGACCACCACAGCAGCATCGGCACGAAAAGCACCACACCTAGGGGGACCACCATGCCGCACGGCATATCTCTCATCGACAAACCGGGCTGGTACGGAGGGGAACCGTACCCGCCCGAAGCGCTGGACCACATCCGTGCCCTGCCGGCGTCACAGCAACCCGACTGGGCGGCCCACGAGGCCCTCGGTTCCGCCGTAGACCGACTGCGGGCGGCGCCGGGGCTCGTCGGCCCCCACGACATCGACCGGTTCGACCAGCTCGTCGCCGAGGCCGCGCGCGGCAACGTAGGCATCCTGCAGGCGGGGGACTGCGCGGAGGACCCGGCGGACTGCACGCCCGAAGCCGTGCGCGGCAAGGTCCGCATGCTCGACGTCCTCGCCTCGGCCTTCTCGGAGATCACCGGCAGGCCGACCGTACGGGTCGGCCGGATGGCCGGGCAGTACGCCAAGCCGCGCTCCCGGCCCACGGAGCGGCACCGCGGCCGTGAACTTCCGGTCTTCCGGGGGCACATGGTCAACCGGCCGGAGCCGGAGCCGGCGGCCCGCGCACACGACCCGCGCGGGCTCACCCGCTGCTACCGGGCCGCCCTCTCCGTGCACGCGGCCGTGCGGCCGGACACCGGGTGGACCTTCGCGACCACCTGGACCAGCCACGAGGCCCTCGTCCTCGACTACGAGCTCCCGCTGGTGCGCGGGGACGGCGCGGGGCGCACGTTCCTCTCGTCGACGCACTGGCCGTGGATCGGCGAGCGCACCCGCTCCCTGCGCGGGGCCCACGTGCGGCTGCTCTCGACGGTGGACAACCCGGTGGCGTGCAAGGTCGGGCCGACGATGAGCCCCGCGGAGCTGGTGGAGCTGTGCGGGCTGCTCGATCCCGACCGCCGGCCGGGCCGGCTCACCCTGATCGCCCGGCAGGGCGCCGGCACGGTCGGGCGGAACCTGCCCGCCCTCGTGGAGTGCGTACGCCGGGCAGGGCATCCGGTGGTCTGGATGTGCGATCCGATGCACGGCAACACCGTCACCACCGCGAGCGGCCGCAAGACCCGCCTCGTCGAGGAGATCGTCCGCGAGATCGTGGGCTTCCGGCACGCCGTGGAGTCCGCCGACGGGACGGCCGGCGGCCTCCACCTGGAGGCGACGCCCGACGAGGTGGTGGAGTGCGTGGCCGGGGCCGACGGCGTCACCGGGCTCGCCGGCCGCCCCGAGCCGCTGTGCGACCCCCGGCTGAACCTGGACCAGGCCCTCACCGCGGTGTCCGCCTGGGGTGTCTGAACGCCGCCATCGCCATCAGCCGGCCTTCCACTTTTCTGCAACGGGGGAACATCCGTCATGAAACCGCATTCCGACCAGACGGTCCGCGCCCTGCGCGGCCCGTCCGTCGACCATCCCGCGCCGTACGGCGTCCCGGGCCTGATCCGGGCCGCGAGCGAGCGCACACCCGACGCAGTGGCCTGCGAGGGCGCCGGGGAGACCTGGACCTACCGCCGACTGGAGGAGGTCTCCGACCGCCTCGCCACCGAACTCCTGCGCCGCGGCCTGCCCGAGGACCGGCCCGTCGCGGTGCTGGCGCGGCGCGGACCGCACATGGTGGCCGCGCTGCTCGGCGTGCTCAAGGCCGGGCTGCCCTACCTGCCGCTGGCCACCGACGAGTCGGCCGAGCGGCTCGCGCTGATCCTGGACACCGCCCGGCCCGAACTGGTGGTGGGCACCACCGAGGCGCTGGCCGACTGGCGGGGACCGGACGGTCCCGCGCTGCTGGACGTGGAGCCGCTGTCCGCCGATCCCGACGGGGCGTACGTGCCCGGCCCGCTGCGGCCGGTCGCCGCGGACCAGCCGGTCAACATCATCTTCACGTCGGGTTCCACCGGCACGCCCAAGGGCGTCGTGGTGCCCAGCGGGGGCGTCACCAACCGGCTGCTGTGGGGGCAGCGCCACTACGGGCTGAGGCCCGAGGACCGCGTCCTGCAGAAGACCCCGTACACCTTCGACGTGTCCGGCTGGGAGATCTACTGGCCGCTGACCGTGGGCGCGCGGCTGGTCCTGCTCGCCCCCGGTGAGCACGCCGATCCGGCCGCGATCATGAAGACGGTGATCGAGCACCAGGTCACCGTCTGCCATTTCGTGCCCTCGATGCTGGACGAGTTCCTGCGCTGGCCCGGCGCCTCCGACTGCACCGGCCTGCGGCACGTGTTCTGCAGCGGCGAGGCCCTGCCGGCCACGCTGGCGCGGACCTTCGTCAAGACGCTGCCCGCCCGGCTGCACAACCTCTACGGGCCCACGGAGGCCTCGATCGAGGTCACGTACTGGGACGCCCCCGAGGACCCGTCGCCGATCGACGACGTGCCCATCGGTCAGGCCGTCGACAACTGCGAACTGCTCGTCCTGGACCGGCGCGGGCGGCCCGTCGCGGAGGGCGAGACCGGCGAACTGTGCATCGGCGGAGCACCGTTGGCGCTCGGCTACCTCGGCCGGCCCGATCTGACGGAGCGGGTGTTCGTCCCCGCCCCCGAGGGCAGCGGCCTGGACCGCGTCTACCGGACCGGCGACCTCGTACGGGTGGTGGACGGCCAGATCCGCTACCACGGCCGGATCGACGAGCAGGTCAAGATCCGGGGCGTGCGCGTGGAGCCCGGCGAGGTCGAGAGCGTCCTGCGCGAGCACCCCGGGGTCGACGAGTGCGCCGTGGTCGTCGCCGGTGAACGGGCGCCCCGGCTCGTCGCGTTCGTCCGCCCGCACGGCGACGGCGCGGAGCGCGGCGGAGCGGACCGCAGGGAAGCGGAGTGGCAGGAGGAGTGCCGCGCCCATGTCGCGGCCCGGCTGCCCTCCGCGTACGTCCCCACGCACTTCGTGGCCCTGGACGCGATGCCGCTGACCCGCAGCGGCAAGCAGGACCGGGTGCTGCTGCGGCAGCGGGCCGCCGAGCTCCTCGCGCCGCGCGCCGACGGGCCGGCCGTGGACGGCGACCCGCTGACGCGGCTGTGGGCGCAGGTGCTCGGACTCGACGCCGTGGACGAGGACGCCGACTTCCTCTCGCTGGGCGGTCACAGTCTCGCCGCCGTACGGCTGCGCGGCGAGCTGCTGCGCTCGTACGGGCTGCGGATCACCCTCGCGGAACTGCTGCGCGAGCGGATCACCCTGGCCGGGCTGCGCCACCGCACGGCCACCGCGGCCGGACCCGCCGGCGACTCCCTGCCCAGGCGGCCCGACCCCGCCCGCGCGCCCGTCTCCGGCGGGCAGCGCAGGCTGTGGCTGATGGAGCAGCTCTACCCGCGGCTCAGCGCCTACAACGTCGTCTCCGCCGTCCGCGTGCCAGGGGGTCTGGACGCGGCCCGGCTGCGCGAGGCCCTCGCCCTGGTGGTCCGGCGCCACGAGGCGCTGCGCACCTCCCTCGTCAGCGACGGATCGGGCCCCTACCAGGCGGTCGCCGAGCACGTGGAACCGCCGCTGGAGACCCTCGTGGTGGACGGGGCACTGACCGGGGAGCGCTGCCGCGCGCTGGCGGCCGAGGCCGCTGCCCGGCCGCTGCCCGTCGACCGCGCACCGCTGCTGCGGGTCCTGTACGCGCGGGGCGGCGACGGCGACGGGCTCCTGGTGGCCGTCCTGCACCACGCGATCGCCGACCAGCGGTCGGTGGACGTCTTCCTCGCCGAACTGGCCGCCGCCTACGGCGGGTTCCCGCTCGCGGACGAGCCGCCGCACTTCGGTGACCTGCTGGTCGACCGGGCCGGCCGGGAGGACCCGGCGGAGCGCGAGGCGCACCTCGCGTACTGGGTGGACCGGCTGCGCGACGCCCCGCGGACGCACGGGCTGCCCTTCCAGGCGCGCCGTCCCGCCGTCACCACCTTCGAGGGCGGCGCCGTCGACTCCGCCCTGAGCGGTGCGGACGCGCTGGCCCTGGACGGGGTGGCACGGCGGCTCGGGGTCACGCCCGTCGCCGTGGTGCTCGCCGCCTTCTCCACCGTGCTCACCTCGTGGAGCGGGCAGGAGGAGATCGTCGTCGGCGTCCCGTGGTCCTCCCGCGACGGAGGCGCCAGCGAGGACGTCATCGGGTTCCTCATCGACACCCTGCCGGTCCGGGTCGGCGTGGCCGCCGCGGAGAGCTTCTCCGCACTGGTCCGCCAGGTCTCCGACACGATGATCGACGCCCACGGGCACGCCGGCGCCGACTTCGAGGAGATCGTCCGGGCCCTGGGGCTCCCCCGCAACCTGAGCCGCAACCCGCTCTACCAGATCTGGTTCAACGACCTCACGCACGCCGCTCCCGCCCCCGCCTTCGACGGGGTGCCGGCCGTCCGGGTGGAACCGGACACCACCGGTTCGCTGTTCGACCTCGGCCTGTACCTGCACCGCGACGGGGACGGGGACGGCGACGGGGACGCGGGATACCGGCTCCAACTGGTCCACGCCCGGGACGTCTTCGACGCGGAGACCGCCGGACACCTGCTCGACCAGGTCGTCCGGCTCCTCCGGGAAGCCCCCGCCGACCTCGACCGGGCCCCCGCGGGCCGGCCGCTGGGCGGTGACCGGCCGCCGGCGGAACTCGCCCCGCGCCCGGCCCTCACCAGCGTGACCGAGGCCTTCGGGCGGGCGGCCGAGCGGTACGCCGGCCAGGTGGCGTTGAGCTTCCCCGGCGGCCGGATGACGTACGGGGAACTGCACGGCCGGGTCCTGGCGCGCTCGGAGGCCCTGCGTGCGGCCGGCTGGGCGGGGCGCGCCGTGCTGCTGCCGGCCGACCGCTCTCCCGGGACGGTCGTCGAGCTCCTGGCGGCCTGGCACTGCGGGTGCGCGGTCGCCGTGGTGGACGCCGCCCTGCCCGCCCGGCGCCTGCTGGCCGCCCTCTCCGGGTCCGGTGCCCAGGCCGTGCTCACCGGCGACGGGGCCGACTGGCCGGTTCCGGTGCTGACCGGCCCGGACCTGCCGCGTCCGGCCACGGAGGCGGTGCCCGTCGACTGGGGGCACGCGCTGTGCACCTCGGGCACCACCGGGGAGCCGAGCGTGGTGTTCGCCCCGCGCGACGCCCTGCCCGAGGCCCTGCACTGGTACCGCGAGGAGTTCGGGACCGGCCCCGAGGACCGTTTCCTGATGCTGTCCGCGCCGGGGCACGACCCGGTGCTGCGGGACATCCTCGTGCCCCTGACCAGCGGTGCGGCCCTGCACCTCCCGGCCGCGGGCACCGAGCCCGGGGCGCTCGTGGACCTTCTGGCGGAGCACCGGATCACGGCCCTGCACGCCACCCCGGGCCTGGTCCGGCTGCTCGCCTCGGCGGCGCGCGGCACGGGCCGGCGGCTCGACCGGCTGCGTCACGTGGTGCTCTCCGGGGCGCTGCTCACCGACCCGGTGGCGCGGGAGCTGCGGCGGGTCGCCCCGGCCGCGGAGATCCACCACGGCTACGGGTCCACCGAGACCCCGCAGTTGAGCTCCTGGCTGCGCTGGCGCGACCCGGCGGGCGACCCCGTGCGCCGCCGCCGCGACCGGGCGGGCGTTCCCCTGGCTGCCCGCAGCCCCTGGCGCGAACTGCTCGTCGAGGGGGCGGGCGTCGGGCAGCTCGGGGAGATCGTGGTGCGCGGGCGCGGGCTGGCGCTCGGTACCGACCCGGTGCAGGACCCGTCGCCGTTCGGGCCCGATCCGTACGGGGTGCCAGGGGTGACGGCGTACCGCACCGGCGACCTCGGCCGGTACACGCCGGACGGGCAGATCGAGTTCGTCGGGCGGCGCGACCGCCAGGTGTCGGTCGGCGGCCACCGACTGGAGCCGGCGGAGATCGAGGCGGCGTTGCGCGCGCACGCCGCGGTGGCGCAGTGCGTCGCCGTGGTCTCCGGTACGGAGATCACGGCCTTCGTCGCGGCGCCCGGCGCCGACCCCGTGCTCGGGGAGGAGCTGCGCCACGAACTGGGCGCGGTGCTCCCGGCCTGGGCGGTGCCGGGCCGGATCGTCGTCCTCGACGAACTCCCGCTCGACCACAACGGAAAGGTCGACGTACGCGCGGCCGTGGCCGCCCTCGCACCTCCCGAGGCACCGGTGGCCGGGCCGCCGGCCTCGGCCACCGAGGACGTGATCGTGGCCGCCCTGCGCGAGCAGCTCGGCGCGGCGACCGACGTACAGGGCGACGTGCCGGGCGTCCGTCCGGACACGTCCACGAACTTCTTCGACGCCGGTCTGACCTCGCTGTCGCTGCTGCGGATGCACGAGCGGCTGCGGGCGCGGGGCCTCACCGTCGAGGTGGTGGACCTGTTCCGCTTCCCCAACCCCCGGCTGCTGGCCCGGTACCTGCGCGGCGACGCCGCCGCCGCGCCCAGGACCGCGCAGCCCGCCGCGGCGCCGCGCACGACACCGACCGCCACGTCCGGCGCCGCCCTGACCGGTACGGCCCTCGCACGGCGAGCCGTGCGCCGGCGCATGAACGACCAGAAGAGGACCACGCAGCGATGAACCCGCCGGAGCAGCACGAGATGCACGAACAGGACCGGACGGCCCAGCCCGTCGCGATCGTCGGTATGGCAGGACGGTTCCCCGGTGCGGCGAACCTGGAGGAGTTCTGGTTGGCCCTCTCCGAGGGCGAGGACTGCTTCAGCACCCTCGGCGACGAGGAGCTGCGGGCCGCGGGTGTCGAGGAGCGGCACCTCCGGGACCCCCACTACGTACGCCGGATCCCGCTGTTGGAGGACGCGGACCGGTTCGACGCGGCGTTCTTCGGGATGACGCCGCGCGAGGCGTCGATGCGCGACCCGCAGCAGCGGCTCTTCCTGGAGCTGGCGCACTCGGCCCTGGAGGACGCGGGCTACGACGCGTTCGCCGTGCCCGGCACGGTCGGCGTGTACGGCGGCGCGGCCTCCAACCGGTACGCGGAGTTCAACATCCGCGCGAACAAGGAGCTCGCGGCCCGCGCGGGTGCCCTGTCCCTGGACATCTACAACAACAACGACTACGTCGCCAGCACCGCCTCGTACCGTCTCGGCCTGACCGGGCCCGCCATGTCCGTCGCCACCGCCTGCTCCACCTCGCTGGTGGCCGTGCACCTCGCCTGCGAGGCGCTGCGTTCGGGCGAGTGCGACGTGGCGCTGGCCGGCGGAACGGAGATCGAGCTGCCGTACGCGCACGGCTACCGCTGGGCGCCGGGCAGCATCTACTCGCAGGACGGTGTGTGCCGCCCCTTCGACGCCAAGGCCAACGGCACCGTCTTCGGCAACGGCGGCGGCGTCATCGTGCTCAAGCTGCTCTCCGACGCGCTGGCCGACGGGGACCCGGTGCGTGCGGTGATCCGCGGCTCGGCCGTCACCAACGACGGTTCGGACCGGGTCAGTTTCAGCGCGCCGGGCGTGGACGGGCAGATGCGCGCCGTGGTGGAGGCGATGACCGTCGCCGGACTCGCGCCCGGGGACGTCGACTACGTCGAGGCCCACGGCACCGGCACGGACATCGGCGACTCGATCGAGATCGAGGCGCTCACCTCCGCGTACCGATTCCTGGCCGCCGAAGGGGGCCTCGACCCGGCGAGCGTGGCGCTCGGATCGGTGAAGTCGAACATCGGCCACCTCGGTCCGGCCGCCGGAGTCGCGGGGCTCATCAAGACCGTGCTCTGCCTGGAGCACGGCGAGCTGGTGCCCACCGTGCACTTCACCGAGCCCAATCCGAAGCTGAACCTGGGAGCGACCCCCTTCCGCGTCGTCGGCCGGCGCGACGCGTGGCCGGCCGGGACCGGCCGGCCGAGGACCGCCGCCGTGAGTTCGTTCGGCGTGGGCGGCACCAACGCGCACGTCCTGCTGGAGCAGGGGCCGGCGCCCCGGGCCGGCACCCCGGCCGACGGTCCCGAACTGCTCGTCTGGTCGGCGCGTACGGAGACCGCCGAGGCGGAGGTCCGCAGCCGGCTCGCCCGGCACCTCACCTGGCAGGGCGAGGACGGGTTCGTGGACACCGTCGCGACGCTGCGGCACGGCAGGACCGCGCACCGGGAGCGCCGCGCCGCCGTCGCCGGCTCCGCCCGCGCGGCGGTGACCCTGCTCTCCGACGCGGAGGGCCGGGACGTGATCCGCCCGGCGGAGGGGGCGGCCGCCCGTCCGGTCGCGCTGCTCTTCCCCGGGCAGGGTTCCCAGCGCCCGGAGATGGCGGCCGGACTGATGGGCTACGACGCGGCGTTCACCGAGACGATGCGCCAGTGCCTCGACATCGTGGCCGGCCTCGGACTCGACCTCGAACCCGCCTGGCGCGGGCCGCACGCCGCCGAACTGCTGGGGCGCACCGAGTACGCGCAGCCCCTCCTGGCCTCGGTCGGCTGCTCTCTGGCGGCGATGTGGCGGGCCTGGGGCGTCTCCCCCGTCGCGCTGCTCGGCCACAGCGTCGGGGAGCTGGTGGCCGCCGTGGTGGCGGGCGTGACGAGCCTGGAGGACGGGCTGCGGCTGGTCACCGCGCGGGCGCAGGCCATGCAGGCCATGCCCGCCGGCTCGATGCTCGCCGTGTCCCTGGGGCAGCGGGAGGCCGGCGAACTCCTCGTGGACGGCGTGGTGCTCGCGGCCGTGAACGGGCCGCGGCAGAGCGTGCTCGCGGGGCCCGCCGACGCGATCGCCGCGGTCGAGGCGCGGTTGCGCGCGGACGGCGTGCAGTGCAAGCTCCTCGCCACCTCGCACGCCTTCCACAGCCCGGCCATGTCCCCGGCCGCCGAACGCTTCCTGGAGGCCTTCGACGGAGTGTCCCTGTCGGCGCCGCGGATCCCGGTGGTCTCGGCGGCCACGGGGCTGCCGCTGACCGACGAGCAGGCCGTGGACCCGGCGTTCTGGGCCGGTCAGCTCACCACTCCGGTGTACTTCGGGCCCGCGCTGGAGCGGCTCCTGGACGGGCAGCGCCTCACGACGCTGGAGGCCGGCCCCGGACGCGCCCTGTCCACGCTGGCGCGCAGGCACGGCACGGACAGCCTGGCCGTACCCGGTCTCGGGCCGGCCGGGAGCGATCGGGAGGCAGTCCTCGCGGCGGCCGGAGCCCTGTGGACGGAGGGCCACGACCTGCGCTGGGAGGCCGTGGGACCGGCCCGGCCGGCCCGCCGGATCTCGCTGCCGGCCTATCCGTACCAGCGGGAGCGGCACTGGATCAGCCCGCCGGCGCCGTCCGAGCCGGCCGCGCCGGCCGCGGCGCAGTCACCGCAGGCCGCCGTGCCCGAACCGGAGCAGGTGGAGCGGGCCGGTGCGCGGGAGCAGGCGCCCGCCGCGCCGGAGCCCGGGCGGGATGCGGCGCCCGCGCAGGGCGCCGGGACCGCGCCCTCCCCGCTGTCGGTGATGCGCTGGGAGGAGCTGCCCACCGGGACGCGTCCGCCCCGCCACCGCAGCAGCGTCGCGCTGGCGCTGCTGCCGCCGGACCCCGAGGCCGCCCGCCACGTGACGGCCGTACTGGGCCGGGCCGGACACCGGGTGGTGCCCGCCCGCCCGGACAGCCTCCGGTCCGTGCTGGACGGTCTGCTGGCCCGGGGCGAGGAGCCCGCGGTCTACGTGCACGCCCTCGCGGCGCAGCCCTGGCCCGAGGCCACCCCCGACACCGTCGAGGAGCAGGCGGTCGCGGGCGTGGAGAGCGCGTACGCCCTCGTCCAGGCCGTGGTCCGGCACTCCCGGCTGCGGCGGCCCGCCCGGTTCCTGCTGCTCGCCGCGCAGGCCGCCGACGTCTCCGGTGGCGAGACCGTCAACCCGGCCAAGGCGGCGCTCGCCGGGCTGGCGCGGACCGTCCCGCTCGAAGTGCCCGGCGCGCAGTGCATGCTGCTCGACGTGTCGCCGGGCACGGACGCGGACCTGATCACCCAGCAGGTGCAGGAGCCGCAGTGGCCGACGGTGGTCGCGCTGCGCGGCGACCGCCGCTGGGTTCCCGTCGAGGTGCCGATCCCCCACGAGCCGGCCACCGAACCCCCGGTCCGCCCGGGCGGGACGTACCTGATCACCGGTGGGTTCGGCGGGCTCGGCCTGGCCGTCGCCCGCGGGCTGGCCGAGACCGGTCTCGCCCCCACCGTCGTCCTGGTCGGCCGCTCCGGCCTCACCGAGGCGGCCGTCGGCGAGGTCGCCGCCATCGAGCAGCTCGGCGCGACGGTGTTGGCCGAGTGCGGGGACGTCACCGACGAGGAGTCGGTGCGCGCCCTGGTACGGCGGGTGGAGGACACGGCCGGGCAGGTCCACGGCGTCCTGCACGCGGCCGGGCTGCCCGGCGAGGGCATGATCGCTTTCCGTACGCCGGAGCAGGTCAGGGCGGTGCTGTGGCCCAAGCTGCGCGGCACGCTCGTGCTGGAACGGGTGTTCGCCGACCGGCCCCCGCTGGACTTCCTCGCCTCCTTCTCCAGCCGCGCCTCGATCTCCGGGCTGGTCGGCAGCGCCGACTACGCGGCGGCCAACGCGTTCCTCGACGCGCACGCCTCCGGCTCCCGGCAGCGCTGCGTCAGTGTGAACTGGCCGAGCTGGGCGAGCGTCGGCATGGCCGCGCGCTCCACCGTGGACCCCGGCAGCGGCGAACCCCTCTCCGCGTGGACCGCGGAGCAGCGCCGTACGCCGCAGGGCCCGGCGGACCCGGAAGGCCTGGTGTACGAGGAGGAGTTGTCGGAGAAGGACTGGGTGCTCGACGAGCACCGGTTCGCCGGGCGCGCGGTCCTGCCGGGCACCGGCCACCTCGACCTGGTGGTCCGCGGGGCCCGCGCGGTGTGTCCGCGGCTCGCGGGCGTGCCGGTGAGGCTGGCCGACGTGGTCTTCCGCCGCCCCCTGTTCGTCGACGGCTCGCAGCGGGTCCGGGTCGTTCTCGAACCGCGCGGCGACGACGCCTGGGCCTTCTCGGTGCGTACCGGCTCCACCGTGCACTGCGACGGCCGGATCGGCGCCGCCGCCGGAGCGGCGGCGCCCGAGGTGGACCTGGCGGCGGTGTCCGCGCGGATGACGGAGACCGTCGACGCGTCCGGCGCCGGCGACCTCGCCGAGCTGGGGCCGCACTGGCTGAACGTCACCGAGCTGCGCCGCTCGGCGGACGAGCAGCTGGGCTCGCTCGCCCTCGACGGGCGCCACCACGCCGAGTTGGACCGCCATCCGTTGCACCCCGCGCTGCTCGACAGCGCCACGGCGCTCACCCGGCGCCGTGAGGACGCCCACCACCTGCCGCTGCTGTACGGCACGGTCACGGTGTACCGCGACCTGCCCGGCGAGTTCACCAGCCACGTACGGCACGTGCGCGGCGGCGGTGACGGCGGCGTCCTGGTCGCGGACATCGACCTCGTGGGACCGGACGGGGTGGTCGCGGTCTCCGTACGCGGCTTCACGATGCGCCGCGTGGAGGGCAACCCCTTCGGTTCGGACGCGGCCGAGGAGCGGCCCGCGGCGGAGCCGGCCGGACTGCCGTCCTCGGACGGCATCCCGCCCGGCGAGGGCGTCGCCCTGCTGTTCGACGTCCTGGGCGGCCGCCCGGCACGGCAGGTCACGGTACGTCCGTACCGCGACGGGGCGCCGCTCGCCCCGGAGACCGTGCGGGCGCCGCTGGTGGCGACCCCCGCCGCCCCGGCCCCGGCCCCCGCCCCGGCTCCGACGCCGGCTCCGGCTCCGACGCCGGCACCGGCACCGCTCGCCGCAGCCGCCGTCCCGACGCAGGCGGTCCCCGAGCCCGCGTCCGCACCGGCCGCCGGCGGTGGCGGTGGCGGTGGTGGCGGCCAGGACATCGCCGCGATGCTGGAGGAGACCTGGCGGGCCGCCCTCGGCATGGCTTCCATCGACCACGGCGCGGACTTCTTCGACCTCGGCGGGGACTCGCTCAGCGCCGTCGGTCTGATCGCGGAGGTCCGGGACCGGCTGGGCATCGAGCTGAGCATCGGCATGCTCTTCGAGTTCCCGACCATCTCGGCGCTCGCCGCCCAGCTGCGCCGCGAGACGGAGGCAGCCCGATGAGCACGCCCGTGCGCGACGCCGAGGAACCGCGCTGGTCCGTCCGCGGGGAGCACCGTACGGACCCGCGGGTACGGCTGTACTGCTTCCACCACGCGGGCGGGTCCGCCTCCGAGTTCACGCGGTGGCACCGCTACCTGCCGCAGGACGTCGACGTGTGCGCAGTCCAGCTGCCCGGCCGGGGAGCACGGGTCGGGGAGCGCCCGCACACCCGCATGCGCCCCCTGGTGGAGGAGCTGGCGGGGCAGATCGGGACGGACCTGCCCACGGTGTTCTTCGGGCACAGCTTCGGCGCGCTGGTGGCGTTCGAGCTGGCCCGGGCGCTGGTGGAGGCGGGAGGGCCCGCACCACGGCACCTCTTCCTCTCCGCCCGCCCCGCCCCCGGTCTGGTCACGCACGAGGGCAGCATCCACGACCTGCCCGAGGAGGAGTTCCTGGACGTCGTGGAGCGCCGCCACGGCGGGGTACCGGCGGAGCTGCGCGAACACCCCGAGCTGCGCCGGATGGTCCTGCCGTACTTCCGCGCCGACTACGAGGTCATCGAGACGTACCGGCCGGAGGCGAGCGGCCCCCTCCCGGTGCCGGCGACCGTGCTCGGCGGGACCGACGACGGGATCCCCCTGGAGCAGCTGGAGGCGTGGCAGGAACACCTCGGCGGCCCGTTCGCGCTGCGGATGTTCCCCGGCGACCACTTCTACCTGCGGCCGCGGCGGACGGCCGTGCTGAACCTGGTGCGCGCGGTGGCCGGATGAGTACGGACGTCCGCGCGGCGCTCGCGAAGCGGCGGCTCGGCGCCCCGTACGAGCTGCTGCTGTTCGCCTTCGTGGTGTCCGGGCTGGGCAACTGGATCTACCGGCTGGCGCTGCCGCTGATGGTGTTCGAGCTGACCGGGTCGGCCCTGAACACCGCGGTGGTGTACGCGCTGGAGTACGCGCCGCTGCTGCTGCTCTCGCTGCCGGGCGGGGTGATCGCCGACCGGTTCGAGCGCCGGCGGATCCTGGTCGTGGGCGACCTGGCGGCGACGGTGCTCGCGGGGATCCTCGCGCTCATCGTGACGTCGGGGTCCTCGTCGGTGCTGCTGGTCTACCTGGCGGCGTTCCTGCTCGCGTGCGTGGAACCGCTGTACTACCCGGCGTTCCAGGGAATGGTGCCGGACCTGGTCCGCGACAAGGACCTGGAACGGGCCAACGCCTGGATGCAGATGGGCGACAACGTGATGAGCCTCGCCGGCCCCGCCGTGGCCGGCGTGCTCATCGCGGCCGTCGGCTACGAGGGCGCGATCTGGGCCGACGCGGGCACGTTCGCCGTGTCGGCCCTGGCCATGGTGGCCATCCGGACCCGGTCGAAGCCGCCCGCCGCGCCGGGGGCGCAGCCGGTACGCCGCGACCTGCGGGCGGAGGTGAGGGACTCCCTGGTCCACATCGTCCGGGACAACCGGCCCCTGCTGAGCGGGGCGGTGCTGTTCGCCCTCGCCAATCTGGGCACCTGGCTGGTGCAGGCGAACCTCGTCTACTACCTGAGCGACTACCAGGCGATGTCGCCCGGCCTGATCGGGGTGGTCTTCGCCGCGCAGGGCGCGGGTGCGGTGCTGGGGGCCGCCGTCTGCCCGTGGCTGGGGCGCCGTTTCGCGCCCGGCCGGGTGGTCATCGCGGGCACGGTGCTCGCGGGCGCCGGGATCGTGCTGCTGATCCCGCTGCGCGACGTCGTCAGCATCTCCGTGCTGTGGGCGCTGATCTACGGCATCGGCACCGTGAACATGGTGAGCTGGTTCGTCCTGCGCCAGCGCACCGTGCCCGCGCCGATGCTGGGCCGGGTGGTGGCGACCACCCGGATGATCGCCTTCATGTCGATCCCGGTCGCCTCGGTGCTGGGCGGTGTGCTGGAGCAGCGGTGGCACAACATGTACCTGATCATCGCGATCGCGGGCCTGCTGCGCCTGCTCGTCGGCCTGGGCGCCTTGTTGTCACCGCTCAACTCGGCGGCCGGATGGCGCGATCCGGCCGATCCCTGAGGGCGGGGCCGGCGGCACGACGACCGCGGCCAGGAGCAGCCCGGCAGTGGCCGCCCAGCGTCCTTCGTACAGGAGGGGCGCGGGCGGCTCCCCGGTCCCGATCCGCTCCCCGGCCCCCGTCCGCTCCGCCGCCCCGGCCGCACCGGCCCGGCCGACGATCTCGGCGCGGAAGGTTCCGGCCGCCGGGTCGAAGGCGACCGAGGCGTCGGTGAAGCCCAGCCGGCGTCCCGTCATCGGGAACCACGCCTTGTACACGGCCTCCTTCGCGCAGAACAGCAGCCGGTCCCAGTGGACGTGCGGGCAGTCGGCGGCGAGGTCGGCCAGCCGCTCCCGTTCCTCGGGGAGGGTGACGGCTCCCCGTACCCGCGGCGGCAGCGCCTCGTGGGGTTCGGCGTCGATGCCCACGGCCCGTACGTCCGTGCTGCGCGCGACGGCCGCGGCCCGGTACCCGGCGCTGTGCGTCATGCTGCCGACCACCCCGCGCGGCCACACCGGCGCCCCGCGCTCACCGGGCAGCACCGCCACGGGCGGTACGCCTATTTCCGCCAGGGCGCGCCGGGCGCAGTGCCGGACGGTGGTGAACTCCCGGCGGCGCCCTTCGTGGCGGGCTCCGCCGAGGGCTTCCAATTCCGCCGGGAGAAGCGTGGATTCGGATACGTCGGCAAAGCTCTCGGCAGAGGCCACGGCGGCCGGAAGGATCAGTTCGAGCACCTCAGGACCCTAACGACCGGAACCGCACTTCCGCCATTTCTGCCCGTCGACCCGGCTGCTAGCGTGAGTCGGGACCACATGTGCATTCGAATGAAACGCAGAGATTCGTTCACCGAGGGGGATTTCCGCAATGACCAGCGGTATTGATGAAGTGTCGACTGCCAGAGGCTTATCCGAAACGGGCTCGACGAAGCGGCCGCCCGGTCTGCGCCTGCCCGCGGTGGTCCAGACCCTGCTGTTCGCCCAGTACCGGCACCGGCTGTTCCCGGCCCTGCGCAGCATCCACGGGGACGTGTTCACGCTGCGGCTGACCACTCCCACCCGCCACCTGGTGATCCTCACCAAGCAGGAGGACATCAAGACCGTGTTCGGCGGTCCGGTGGAGGTCCTGCACGCCGGCGAGGGCAACGCGATCATGGGTCCGGCCCTCGGTGACCACTCGGTGCTCCTCACCGACGAGGCCGAGCACCGCAGGTCCCGCCGACTGCTGATGCCCGCGTTCACCGGTGCGGCGCTGGCCGGTTACCAGGAGATGGTCGGCGAGCTGACCAGGGCGGAGGTGGACGGCTGGCCCGAGGGGACCGTCTTCAGCTCCCACGAGCGCATGCAGGCCCTGACCCTGGAGGTGATCCTCCAGGTGGTGTTCGGGGTGACCGACGAGGCCAGGCTGAAGCGGATGCGCCCGCTCGTGCGCGGCATCGCGGACATCGGCCCGGTCACCCTGCTCGGACTCCCCTACCCGCTCCTGCAGCGCTTCGGGCCGTGGCGCCGCCACATCGCCCTCCAGCGGGGCCTGGACAAGCTGCTGTACGCGGAGATCTCCGACCGGCGCCGCGCCGCCGACCTGCACAGCCGGACCGACGTGCTGTCGCGGCTGCTCCAGGCGGCGGAGAACGAGGAGGGCGGCGGGTTCAGCGACGCGGAGCTGCGCGACCAGCTGATCACCCTGCTCCTCGCCGGGCACGAGACCACGGCCACCGGGCTGGCCTGGGCGCTGCACGAACTGGTCCGCGAGCCGGAGCAGTTGAGGCGGGCGCAGCGCGCGGCGGACGAGGGCGACGACGCCTACCTCACGGCCGTCGCCAAGGAGGCGCTGCGGCTCAAGCCCGTGGTGTACGAGGTGGCCAGGCAGCTGACGCAGCCGCTCACGGTCGGCGGTTACCGGCTGCCCGCCGGCGCCACCGTGATGCCCGCCATCGGTCTGGTGCAGTCGGACCCGGCCTACCACCACCAGCCGGACGAGTTCCGCCCCGAGCGCTTCCTCGACGGGCAGCCGCCGGCCCACACGTGGATCCCGTTCGGCGGGGGCGCCCGCCGCTGCATCGGCGCCGGTTTCGCGCTGCTCGAGGCGACCGTGGCCCTGCGCGAGGTGCTCCTGCGGTACGAGATCCGGCCCGACCGGGCCGCCCCGGAGGAGCAGAAGGCGCACCACGTCACGCTGATCCCCTCGCGGGGCGCGCGGCTCGTGGTGCGCCGCCGCCGCTGATCGCGGCGCGGTGGTGAGACGCCGATCGCGGCCGTCCCGTACGGGGCGGCCGCGATCGCGTCGGTGGCCGGCCCGGTTGCCGGCGGCGGTCAGCGGGCGAGTTCCGCCAGGACCGGCAGCTTCCCCGTCAGGTAGCGCTCCCGCGTCAGGGCGCGCTGGACCTTGCCGGAGGAGGTGCGCGGGATCGCGCCCTTGTCCAGGGCCACGACCTTGTCGGGGGCGTGCCCGAGGTGCTCCCGCAGCCGCTTCATCACCAGGGCCGCCAGCTCACCGTGGTTGTCGAAGCCCTTGGCGGTCTCGAAGGCCACGATCATCCGCTCGGTGTCCGGCACCGCGAAGGCCGCGCAGACCGGCCGTACGCCCTCCACCTTCGCCGCGACGTGCTCGTAGTCCTCGGGGTACAGGTTGCGGCCCGAGACGATGATCATGTCCTTGACGCGGCCACAGACCACCAGGCCCCCGTCCTCGGTCCGGTAGCCGAGGTCGCCGGTGCGCAGCCAGCCGTCGCGCAGGACGGCCGCGGTCGCCTCGGGGTCCTCCCAGTAGCCCTGCATCAGGGAGGGGCTGTGCACCCAGATCTCGCCGACCCGGCGCTCCTGCAGCGGCTCGCCGTCCTCCTGCCTGATCTCGATGCGGACCCCGGGCACCGGGGGTCCGCAGACCGCCAGCGCGCGGGCGTCGGGGGCGCCGGCGGGCACGGGGGTCGCGACGGCGCCCGCCTGCAGTCCCTCCCGGGAGACGTGGTCCCAGACCAGCGGGCGGCTCGCCTCTCCCATGGCGACGGCCAGGGTGGCCTCGGCCAGCCCGTACATCGGGGTCATCGCCTGCGGCCGGAGCCCGTACGCGGCGCCCGCCTCCACGAACTGTTCGAGGGTGGCCGCCCGGATCGGTTCCGCGCCGTCCCCGCACACCTCCAGGTGGGACAGGTCGAGCTCCCGGGGACGCAGCCGCATGCCCTGGGCGGCGAGCCCGTAGGCGAAGTTCGGGGCGACCGTACTGGTGGCCCGGAACCGGGACAGGGCGTCCACCCAGGAGTCCGGCCGGGCCAGGAAGTCCTCCGGCGGCTGCAGCACCATCTTGATCCGGTAGGCCATGCCCGAGAGCACGGAGATCAGGCCCATGTCGTGGTAGAGCGGCAGCCAGCTGACGTGCACGCTGCGGTCCCGCACCAGTTCGAGCCGTTCGCAGCACACCGCGGCGTTCGTGAGCATCTGCCGGTGGGTGAGCGCGACCGCCCGGGGCAGGCCGGTGGTGCCCGAGGTGAACTGCAGATAGGCGAGGTCCTCGGGCCGGGTCCGGACCGGCCCGCTGATCTCCTCCCGCTCCGAAGCCAGTTCCCCGCAGGTCAGCACCGGCCGGTCGCCGCTGATCCGGCCGGTGACGAAGTCGCCGAAGGCGTCGGCGACCACCACGCAGCGCGCGTCCACGTGGTCGAGCCGCCGGTTGATCTCGGCGACGAACTCCGGCAGGTCGGACAGCCGGTGCGGCAGCGGCAGGATGACGGGCACGGCGCCCGCCCGCCAGACGCCGAACAGGCTGAGCAGGAAACCGGGCGAGGTGGAGGAGACGATCGCCACGCGGTCCCCCGCGGCCACCCCCGCCCGGACCAGTCCGCCGGCCACCCGCCGCGCACCGGCGGCCAGCAGCGCGTACGGCATCGGCGTCTGGTCGAGCTGCCGGTTCACCACGGTGATCCCGCGCGGGGTGGTGGCGGCGAGTTCCAGCACCTCGGGCACGGTCACCGCGCCGAACAGGTCCTCGGGACGCGGGTGTTCCATGATCTTCTCTTCCCCGTTCATCCGGCGCTCCGCGCCAGCGTGTGCAGTTCTTCGATGAAGCGGTCGGCCAGGGCCCGGACCGTCGATTCCTCGTGCAGGTGGGAGCTGTACGTCCACACCAGGCGCAGGGTGCCGTCCGACACCATCGCCATCAGGTCGAGCGTCCTCGTCCGGTGGCCGAGGTCGCTGCGGTGGTGGCCGAAGGAGTCCACCACCGGGCGGGCGTCACCGGTGAAGTACTCGCTGACGTCGCCCCAGTAGTTGAAGCCGATCTCGGGCACGGGGACCTCGGCCATGCGCGCCCGTACCGCGGGGTCGGGATGCAGGTGGCGCAACAGGCCGTAGCCGACGCCCTGGTGGGGCATCTCCCGGATCTGCCCGCGTACGGAGGCGAGGTCGCCGGGGCGCAGCACCAACGGCGACAGCGTGGAGAACCGGGCGACCGTACGGGAGATGTCCAGCGAGCCGAAGGCCCGTTGGCGGCCGTGGCCCTCGACCTCGACGACGAGCTCCGGCTGTCCCGTCCAGGCGGTCACGGCCCGGGCGAGCGCGGTCAGCAGCACCTCGCGGATCTCGGCGCCCTGCGTGCGCGGGAGCCCGCTGACGACCGCGTCGAAGGTCTCGCCGGTCACCTCCGTGAAGAGGCGGACGGCGGAGGCCTGTGTGTTGGGGCCGAGTCGGTGGTCGACGGGCAGGGGCTGCGGTGCGAGGTCGGCGAGCCTGCTCCAGTACGGGAGCTCGGCCGTGACCTCCTCGCTCGCCGCGTACGCGTGGAGCCGGGCCGCGGCCTGCGGCAGGGAGGCCGTCTTGGGCGGCAGGACCGGTTCGTCGCCGCGCTCGAGGGCGAAGTAGGCGGTGCGCAGGTCCTCGTAGAACACCCGGGAGGAGTAGTAGTCCATGACCAGCCAGTGGGCGCTGACGAGGAGGCGGGGCCGGCGCGTTGGGCCCAGGTCGAACTGGGTGAGCTGGACGGTCGTGCCGTCGGCCAGGTCGAGCTCGCCGTTGCGGAGGGCGACGTGCCGGGCGATCTCCGCCTCGACGTCGGCGTCGGCGGTTCCCCGGAGGTCGACCTCCGTGACCCTGGAGTCGGCCGGCTGCCGCACGCCGGGCAGTTCCGCGTACGGTCCCTGCTCCTCGGTGCGGAACCGGGCGCGCAGCCCGTCGTGGTGGGCGAGCACGGTGGCGAGGGCCGCGCGCAGCGGCCCGGGCTCCAGCCGCCGGTCCAGCTCGAAGACCGGCCACATGCCGTTCCAGTGGTCGGCCTCGGCGAAGTCCTGCTCGAAGAACCAGAGCTGGCTGGGCGAGAGCCCGGCCCGCCCGGTGATCTCGCCCTGGTCCGCGGCGGCCGTCGGCCGGTCGGTCGCGCGCCCCGCCTGCCCGGCGACGGTCGGGTGGGCGAAGAAGTCCGCGAGCGTGAGGTGGATCCCCTGTTCGGCGGCCTTGGCCACAGCGCGTACGCCGAGCAGCGAATCCCCGCCGAGGGCGTAGAAGTCGTCGTGGCGGCCGATGGTCTCCACGGGCAGTACGGAGGCCCAGGCGCGGGCCAGGGCCTCCTCGGCCGGGGTCGCGGGCGGCTCCGCTCCCGGGGCGACGGCCTCCGGCACGGGCAGCGCGCGCCGGTCGAGCTTGCCGTTGGCTCCCGTGGGGAGCCGGTCCAGGGTCATGACGACGGCGGGGACCATGTACGCGGGGAGCTTGGCGCCGAGGTGGGTGCGCAGCTCGTCGTCGGCGAAGGCGGCCCCGCTCTCGGGTACGGCGTAGCCGATCAGCCGCTTGGCGTCCTGGGCCACGACGACCGCGGCCTTGACCCCGGGGTGGCCTGCGAGGACGGCCTCGATCTCGCCGAGCTCGATCCGGTGGCCGCCGATCTTGACCTGGAAGTCGTCCCGGCCGAGCAGTTCGAGGGTGCCGTCGGGCAGGTAGCGGCCGAGGTCGCCGGTCCGGTACAGGCGCTCGCCGGTGACCGGGTGGACGATGAACTGCGCCGCGGTGCGCTCGGGGTCGCCCCAGTAGCCGCGGGCCACGCCCGCACCGCCGATGTGGAGATCGCCGGTGACGTGGTCCGGCTTGTCGGTGAGATCGGCGTCGAGCACGTGGAAGGTCTGGTTGCGCAAGGGGGTGCCGTAGGGAACGCTGCGCCACTCGGGGTCGATGCGGTCGATCGGGTGCCAGATCGACCAGATCGCCGCCTCGGTCGCGCCGCCGAGGCTGATCAGCTCGGGGCCGCCGGAGGCGACGGCCCGGACCCGGCCGGGCAGGGTCAGCGGGATCCAGTCACCACTGAGCAGGGCCGTGCGCAGCGAGCGCGGGAATCCGCCGCCATGCTGCTCACAGTGCTCCACCAGGAGTTCGAGCAACGGCGGGACGGTGTTCCAGAGGGTCACCCGGTGCTCGTCCGCGAGCGCGGCCCAGCGGCCGGGGTCGCGCGCCTCGCCGGGCGCGGGCAGCACCAGCGCGCCGCCGGCTCCGAGCACGCCGAAGACGTCGTAGACGGACAGGTCGAAGCTGAGGGAGGACAGTCCGAGGACCCGGTCCCCGCGGCCGACGGCGAAACGGGTGGTGATGTCGTCGATCGTGTTCACCGCGGAGCGGTGGCTGATCATCACGCCCTTGGGGCGGCCGGTCGACCCCGAGGTGAAGATGACGTACGCGAGGTCGTCCGGGCCGGTGACCGGGGTCTCGACCGGTCCCTCCGGCACGTCCGGCCACGGCTGCCGGTCCACGGTCAGGCCCGTGACGCCCGCCGGCACGTACGCGCCGGGCTGGGTGAGGGCCACCGTCACCCCGCCCGCCTCGATCAGCTGGTCGATGCGCTCCCGCGGGAGGCCGGCGTCCACCGGCAGGTAGGCCGCGCCGGCGCGGAGCACTCCCAGGACGGCCGGTATCTGCTCCCAGCCCTTGTGCATGAGGACGGCGACCAGGGCGTCGGGCTCCGCGCCGAGCTCGCGCAGCCGCCGGGCGATCTGGTCGGCGCGGCGGTCGAGTTCGCCGTAGGTGAGCGTGGCGTCGACGGTGATCACGGCCGGCGCGTCGGGGTGCGCGGCGGCCTGCCGGCCGACGGCCGCGTGCAGGAGCTCGTCGGGCAGCGGGCCGGCGGTGTCGTTCACGGCCGCGCGCACGGCGAGTTGCCGGGACGGCAGGGTGACCGGCGCGGGTGTGTCCTGCTCGGCGATGCGCTCGACCAGTCCCAGGTAGGCGGCGAACATGTCGTCGAGCACGCCGTCGGGGAACATCTCCTCCACGGCGTCCCAGCTGATCAGCAGATCGCTGCCGCGGGCCACGACCTGGTTGTCGAGGTAGACCTGCGGGGTCTGGGAGAGGGCGTACACGGTCTCGAAGACCATGCCTTCGAGGGAGCCGAGGCTGTCCTGCTCGCGGAGCAGGCTGGTGAAGACGACGGGCATCCGTGCCTGCGTGCCGTCGCCGCGGCGGGCCAGCTCGCGCTGCACCTCGACACCGCTGAACCGGGCGTGGGCCAGGTCCTGCCGCAGCTGCGTCTGGAGCCGGCCGGCGACCGTGGCCAGGTCCGGGGCGCCGCCGAGGTCGCACTCCAGCAGGATGGTGCTGGTGAAGTCGCCGATCACCCGGTCGATGTCGGCGTGTCGGCGAGGCCGGTCGGCGAGGGTCAGGTTGAGGGTGAAGCGGGAGGTGCGGCTCCAGGTGCGCAGGACCTGCGCGTAGGCGGCGCACAGCAGCACGGAGGGCGTGACGCCGAGGGCGTTCGCGCGGTCCCTGATCTGCCGCCACACCCGGCCGGGCAGCCGGCGCTCGCGGCGTACGAAGGCCGGGGCCCGGGTGTCGGCGAGGGTGCGGACGGGCAGTTCGGGGGCCTGCGGCAGCGAGTCGAGGCGGTCGGACCAGTACGCGCGGGCCGTCTCGTGGCCGGGCTGCGCACGGTGTGCGGCGACGTCGTCGAGGTAGTCGCGGAAGGTCACCGCGGGGGCCGGGCCGAGGGAGTCCGGGTCGAGGACGAGGCGGATCCACTCGGCCAGCAGGACCTGGATGCTGCCGGCGTCGGCGAAGAGCAGGTCGATGCTGATGTGGAGGCGGAGCCGGCCCGCGTCGATCTGGTGGGTGCGTATGTCGTACAGCGGCCAGGTGTGCGGGTCGAAGACCTGGGCGGCCATCTCCTCGCGGGTCTCGTCGAGACGACATCGGCCGTCGGCTTCCGGGAGCCCGCTCAGGTCGCCGTGGCGGAAGCGGTAGTACGGCACCTCGGGGGCCACCTGCTGGCGGCCGTCGGGGAGCAGCGCCGCCCGCAGCATTCCGTGGCGGCCGATCAGGGTGTTGAAGGCCTCCTCGACGCGTTCGCGGTCCGCCGCGAACAGGTCCACCTCGACGTAGAAGTGGGCGGAGCGCCCGCCGAGGTCGAATCCCCGGCTGCCCAGCCAGTACGCCTGCTGGACGTCGGTGAGGCCGAAGGGCTCGTGGTCGCGCTCGGGTGCCGGAACCAGCTGCGGGACGGACCCGCCGTCCGTACCATGGTTGGGCAGCGCCGCGGCGAGCGTTTCGAGCGTGCAGGGGCCGAAGAACATCTCCAGCGGGAGGTCGACCGTACACGCGGTGTCGATGGCGGACTTGAACCGGACGGCGTCCAGCGAGTCGAGGAACAAGGGCTCCTGCGGATCGACCCAGCGGTCGTAGTCGCTGTTGACCTCGGCCAGCAGGTCTCGTATCTGGTTCAGGCCCTCGTCCTGGTCGGGAATGGGCACAGCGGATTTCTCGGACATCAGTCCCCCGTAATCAACCAGCGGGTCATGCTGGTTCAGCTGTCATTGCGATGTGGCCTGCGCGTCGGCGACCTTGCGCAGGTAGGAATAGATCCCGCCGTTGCGGGCGATCCAGGCGGTGAGCCGCGGCGAGAGGGCGCTGACCACGTCGGCGACCTTCTCCATCACGGGAGCCACGGTGATCTCCACTTTGTTCTCCCTGACGCACTTCAGCACCGCGCGCGCGACCTCGTCGGGCCCGACCCGGCCGAGCAGCGGCGGCCGGCGGCCCGCCTGCCAGCCGGCTGAGATGCCCACGTCGGCGATCAGCGTGGGGTACACCGCCGACACCCCCACCCCGGTCCCCCGCAGCTCCTCGCGCAGGGACCAGGTGAAGCCGACGAGACCGTGCTTGGCCGAGGAGTTGATCGTGGCGTAGGGATAGGCGGTGCGTCCGCCCACGGAGCCGATGTTGACCACGTGCCCGCGCCCGGCGTCGAGCATGTGCGGCAGCACCAGCCTGGTCATCGCCTCGGCACCGAAGAGGTTCACCATGAGGACCTTCCGGATGCTCTCCACCGAGGCGTCCTGGAACCGGGTGATGTGCTCGATGCCGGCGTTGTTGACCAGCAGTCCGGGCGGGCCGAGTTCACGGTGGACCGTTTCGACGATCCGCCGCTGCGCCTCCTCGTCGGAGACGTCGGCGGGCACCACGAGCGGCTTCGGTCCGAAGCGGCCGGCCCTTTCCGCGGTCGCCCGCAGGCCTTCCTCCGAGCGGGCGACGAGTGCCAATCGGACACCGGCCCTCGCCAGATGCTCGGCGATGTGCGCGCCGACGCCCCGCGAGGCCCCCGTGAGGATTCCCACCACATTGTTCAGTTCGCGCACGGACGTCGTCCTTTGCCGAGAGGGAGAGGTTTACCGGGACGGCTGCAGCGCGGAACGCCGGCCGGAGAGCAGCTGGATCACGACCGCGACGCAGCACAGCAGCGCTCCGGTGAGCGTCACCGCGCCGATGCCGACGTGGTCGAGGACCGCCCCCCCGAGGACACCGGACAGTCCGATGCCCAGGTACAGCGCCGACGCGTTGAGCGCGAGCGGCAGGCTGCCGGCGGCCGGGGACAGTTCGAGCAGCCGGCGCTGGACCGGCGGGTTGAACCCCCAGCTGGAGACGCCCCACACGAACAGCAGCACGGCGGTGATCGCCGTGCTGTGCACCGCGGACAGCACCGACAGTGCGAGCACACTGCCGCAGACGGCCACCAGCAGCGGCACCCGGTAGCCGTAGCGGTCGGCCGCGACGCCGCCGAGTACGTTGCCGATCGCACCGCCGATCCCGTAGCCGAACAGCAGCAGGCTCAGCCCGGTGCCGTGCGCGCCGACGGTCTCGGCCAGCACCGGCGCCACGTACGTGTACACGGTGAACACCCCGAGGCTGGCGGCGAGGGTGATCCCCAGGACGGTGACCACCCTCGTGTCCGAGGCGACCTCGAGGCGTTGGCGCAGCGTCACCCGCGGGGGCGCCGCGACCTCGGGCACCGCCACCGCCACCGCCAGCGCGGAGGCCGCGCAGAAGGCGGCGACCAGCCAGAAGACCCCCTGGTACCCGAGCGGTCCGACGAGCAGCGTCCCCGCGGGGACGCCGACGATGGTGGCCGTCACCAGGCCGCCGAACACCCAGGCCGCCGCGCGCGCCCGGCGCTCGGGCCCGCTGAGCTCGGCGGCGACCGCGGTGGCCGCCGGGGTGAACACCGCGGCGCCCACGGCGGTGACGATCCGGGCGGCCATCAGGACGCCGAAGTCCGGTGCCACCGCGGCGAGGGCGTTGCCGGCCGCGGCCACCAGCAGGGCGGCGACGATCAGCGGGCGGCGTCGCCATCCGCCGAGGGCCACGGCCAAGAGCGGGGAGCCGATGGCGTAGGCCACCGCGAAGGACGTGGTCAGCAGTCCCGCCGTGGACAGCGGCACCGAGAGTTCCGCACTCAGCTGCGGCAGTACGCCGGTGACGACGTAGCCGCTCGTTCCCACTGCGAACGCCCCGAGCGCCAACGTCAAGATCTTGCCCAACACGAAACGAACCCCCTGCCCCCGGCTGGTCAGTGCCGAATAGTGATCATGGCACGGGTCCCGAAGGCCACGCGAACCGGAGTCCGAACCACACTCCCACAACGGAACTTGCAGGCCAACAGGGGTTTTGCGCCAAGATCACCCGGCCGGGCGACGACATGCGCGACCCGCCCGCCGCGGAATCCTGCTTGCTGCGGGCGGATCACACGCTCGGCCGTGCGGCCGGATCACTCCCCGTCGACGGCCGGCGGATTCGCAGAGGTGACGCCCTGCAGGCGCGCCTTCTCGATGTCGGCGGCGGAGGGCTTGACCCGGGTGAACTCGTCGTGGCCGAGGAAGGTCGACTTCCACTGGTCGGCGGAGGTCGTGCCGTAGCTCAGCAGCCACTGGGTGACGATCCGCTCCTGGGCTCCGCCGACGTACTGGCCGCTCCAGGTGGCGACGGAGTGGGCGTTGCGGTAGGCGTTGCGGTAGGCGACGGTCCAGCCGACGGCGGTCCCGGTGCCGTCGGCCGGGGCGCCGTCGTAGCGGCCGGTCATGACGTAGCGCTTCTCGGCGTTGCCGACCGCGGACTCGTAGGTCCCGGTGAACCCGCCGTCCGCGGCCCGGGTCACGACCATGGTCGAGCCGAGCTGGTTGTACCAGGTGCCCAGGATGCCGGGGCGGGCTTCCGTCGCGGAGCCGGCTGCGTCGGCCTCCGCGGACACGGTCGCCCGGCTGTCCGCGGAAGCGCTGGCGGACACGGTGACGAAGGTCAGGGACATGGCGCACACGGCGACCAGGGTTTGGCGTAAACGCGTCACGAGATGATTCCCCCTGTGAGGGCCGAAGGGCCCGCCGGTCGCCCGTGATGGTGGAAGGTCACGGGCGCTTTCGGGGAAGAGCGTAATGGCGTGACCGGCGGTACGCCGGGGTCCGTCCCGCGAATTGTCGGACTTCATGCGAAGACTCGGCGTGATGTGTTCGCCCGCCGGCCTCCGGGGATTTCCGGAGGCCGGCAGTCCGTCGGTCAGCTGTCGCGGACGGCGACGATTCCGTTGAAGACGCCGACGTACGCGGTGCCGTCGGGGCCGAGCGTGATCGGGGCCCAGTTGTTGTCGTAGAGCGGGCCGGTCCCGACCAACTGCCGCCAGCGGCGTTCACCGGTGCGGAAGTCCACGGCCGTCAGGTACCAGCCGTCGATCCCCCAGAAGTTGGGCTCCTTCTCGTAGAAGTAGAGCAGCCCGTTCGCGGTGGACAGCTTCGGGACCACGGAGGGAGCGCGGATCGCGCTCTCCCACACCGTGTCGCAGCCGCTGCCGTCGGCCCGGACGTCGATGCGGGTCACGCCGCCCACGACCGACTTGCCCAGCAGCAGGGTGGTGGGGTTCTCGTAGCCGTAGTTGTTCTCGACGACGATGCTGTTGCCCCAGGTGATCAGGGAGTTGTCGGTGGTCGAGGCGCCGGAGCCGAAGACCGGCACCTCGCAGACCAGCCGCTGGTCGGCGGGGACGTCCGCGCCCCGCTTGTAGACCAGGACGTTCATCCGGTCGTCGGCGTTGTCGGTGATGGCGACGTAGCCGTTGCCGAAGAGGTCCGGGGTGGTTCCCGAACCCTGGTTGACGGAACCGGGCTTGGCGGCGGTCCCGCGGTCGTACGTCTGGCGCCACTGCACCTCGGGGGTGCCGTCGGCGGCGGCGCGGAAGCTGTAGAGCGCGTGGTCGGAGACGATGGAGACGCCGTCCTGGGCGACCGAGAAAGAATTCTGGATCTCCTCGCCCGGCAGCCGGAGGGAGCGGATCACCGAGGTCGACGGGTCCACGGTGCCGACCCGGCCCTGGCGGGTGACCCACCAGATGCGGCCGTCCCAGTCGGGCATGACGGAGGTCACGGGGTCACAGGTGCCGCTGGGCCACAGGTTGGTCCAGGTCACGCAGTCGTGCGGGACCTGGCCGGTGAGGTCCCAGTCGTCGTCGACGGTGAACTTCCAGCTCCCGTCGGGGTTCCGGGAGTGGGCCAGGCGCAGGATGTGCTGGCGGGAGTCGGCAAGCACGGCGCGGTCCTGGTCGTCCAGGTAGAAGTAGGCACCGCCCGAGGTGTCCTTGAAGATCTTCGCGAAGTCGAGCGAGGTGATCGCCTCGACCGTCGAAGAACGCTGCGGGAGCTGGTACTCCGCGAGCGTGGCGAGCGTACGGGGCTCCAGGAGCTTGACCTTGAAGCCCGTGAAGGTCCCGCACACGGTGACGAGCCGGCCGCCCGTGTCGAAGGTGGCGGTGGCGCATTCGCCGCCCAGTGCGGCGATCCTCTCACTGGTCACCTGGGGGTTCCTGCCCAGCGGACCCGACCAGGGCGAGGTGGCACTGCCGGCCGCGTCGGAGTGCATGCCGCTGCGGCCGTTGGGCGCGAGGTGGGGGTGCTGCGGCGGCGCCTGGCCGGGCAGCGGCGCGGCAGCCGCGGGGCTGCCGTCGTAGTGGCTGATCAGGCGGTGGCCGGGGGCCTTGGGTATCTCCTCGGCCTGGGCCGGCGAGCCGCCGTACATCACCGTGAAGGCGGCGACGACCGGCACCACGGCGCAGTTCAGCGCTCTTCGGAACATCCGGACTCCCTCCCTGTCTCTCGGACTTGTTGACATTGCGTCTGACATCGCGCCGCGGCCAGACGCTAGATCGCGGGGTCCGAGGAGTCCATGGATGCGCCGGATGATTCACGAAGGCGCAACAGTCGATCAAGGTCGTCCGTTTCGGAGAGGGGACGACGTGGGTCAGGGGTGGAGGCTGGAGACCACGTTCGCGGTGGCCGTCAGTCCGTCGTGGATGGTCGCGGCCATGCTGCTGCTCGCGAGGTAGAACCCGAGCAGCGCGCAGACGAGCGCGTGCGAGAACTTGAGCCCGCCGCTGCGCAGGAAGATCCAGGCGAGGATGAGGAGCAAGACGACCACGGAGAGGGAAATCACCATCGAAACCTCCTTACTCGCCGCCATGGTGGCGCAGGAGGGGGTGCCTTCGGGCGAAACACGTGTCCGCCGTACGGGTGTTGACCGTCCGTGACGAGCGGTCAGTCCTTGACGATCTCGTTCCAGTGGGTCGTACGGCCGCACCAGCGCCCGAGGAGCACGGCATCGTGACCGACGGCGAGGAGTCCGGCCCCGCTCTCGGCGCGGTAGTCCTCGACGACCGCGACCAGGGCCGCGGCGGTGGACGCGTCCAGCATCGCGGTCATCTCGTCGCAGACCAGCCAGCGCGGACGCAGCACCAGGGCCCGTGCCAGGCAGGCGCGTTGCAACTGGCCGTCGCTGACCTCGTGGGGGCGGCGCCCGAGCAGGTCCGCGCCGAGGCCGACCCGCTCCGCCAACTCGGGCACCCTTCTGGCCGCTTCCCCGCGCCGACCCGTCGCGCGCAGGGGTTCGGCGACGAGGTCGCGCAGCCTGAGGCGGGGGTCCGCGGAGAGCCGGGGCTGCTGGAACACGACGCCGACCGCGGTCCGCAGGGAGCGCGGGGCCCGGTGGGAGAAGCCGGTCACGGGGCGGCCGTCGAACGCCACGGTCCCGCGGTCGGGACGGTGCAGCAGGGCCGCCACCCGGGCCAGGGTGGACTTGCCGCAGCCACTCGGGCCGAGCAGGCCGAGGGACTCGCCGGGCCGCAGGGTCAGGTGCGCGCCCCGGACCACCGGCCCGCGGCGGTCGTAGCCCGCCGTGATGTCCTTGAGCTCAAGCACGGTGACAGGCCACCCCTTCGGTGAACACGGGCCGCCGGCTGCGGCAGGTCTGGTCGGCGGCCGCGCACCGGGCGGCGAAGGCGCATCCCGCCGGGAGCGCGCCCAGCTCGGGCGGAGCCCCCGGCACCGGGACGAAGGCGCGTTCGGGGAGGGCGTCGAGGAGGCCCCGGGCGTACGGGTGACGAGGGCCGGGGCGGCCGAAGAAGGTTCCGGCCGGGGCGATTTCGACGATCCGCCCGGCATACATGACCGCGACGGTGTCGGCGATCCGTTCGGCCGCCGCGAGATCGTGCGTGATCATCAGCAGCGCGCGGCCGGCCTCACGGGTGTGGGCGCGCAGCTCGTCGACGGTGCGCCGGACCAGGTCGCGGTCGAGGCCGGTGGTCGGCTCGTCGGCGAGGAGCAGCGGCGCGTCACCGACGAGGGCGAGGGCGGTGGCGGCCCGCTGGGCGAGCCCGCCGGAGAGTTCGTGCGGGTGGCGGTCGAGGTGGGTGGCGGGGAAGGCGGCCCGCTCGCCGGCCGCCCGCGCCGCCGCGAGCACGGCCGCCCTGCCGGACCGCCCGCGGCGGGCGGGCCGCTCCGAGCCGCCGGGTCCGGGGGCCGGGCCGGCGCCGCCGGCCAGTTCGCGCACCGTCTCCTCCAGGTGGGCGCGGATGGTGCGGACCGGGGTGAGGTGCGCGGCCGGGCTCTGCGGGACCAGGCCGACGCGCCGGCCCCGTACGGACCGGGCCAGGGTCCGCTCGTCGGCGGCGAGCACGTCCAGGCCGTCGGCGAGCCGGGCCGATCCGGCGGTCTCGGCATGGCCCGGGAGCAGGCCGAGGAGCGCGGAGGCGAGCACGGACTTGCCGCAGCCGCTCTCGCCGACCAGGGCGAGGCACTCTCCGGGCCCCAGGGAGAAGGTGGCGTCCGTGACGGCCTCGACGTAGCGGCCCGCGGGCATGCGGAAGCGGACGGAGAGCTGCTCGACGCTGAGCACGGGAGGCGGGGTCACAGGGTCAGCTCCGAGCGGCGGCGGGGGTTCAGGCGCTCGCGCCAGGCGCCCGCGAGTCCGGCGACGGCCAGCGTCGGGACGATCAGGAGGAGGCCGGGGAAGAGGGTGGGCCACCAGTCGCCGGCGAGCAGCGAGCCGCGGGCGCCCTGCACAAGGTTGCCCAGGCTCGCCTGGTGGGCGGGGAGCCCCAGGCCCAGGAACGACAGGGCGGACTCGTGCCACATCGCGTGCGGGACCATCAGCACCGCGGCCAGGCCCGCCTGCGGCAGGACCCCCGGCACCAGGTGGCGTACGGCGACCCGTAGCCGCGAGGCGCCGCCCGAGACGGCCGCGTCCACGTAGGGGCGGCCGCGCAGGGACAGGACCTCCGTGCGGACGATGCGGGCCGTGGACAGCCAGTGGGTCACGGCCACGGAGACCACCACGGGCCACACGCCCGGCCGGAACATCGCCACGACGAAGATGCCGAGGAGCAGGTGCGGGATCGAGGACAGGGTGTCCACGGCCCGCATGACCAGCCGGTCCGTCCAGCCTCCCAGGGCGCCCGCGGCCGCGCCCACCGCCGTACCGATCACGGTGGCGACGAGGGCGGCCACCAGGCCGACGAGGAGGGAGACCCGCAGCCCGTAGACGCACCGCAGCAGCAGGTCGCGTCCGACGTCGTCGGTGCCGAAGGGATGCGCCCACGAGGGCGGTCGGAGCCTGGCCGACAGGTCGACCGCCTGCTGGTCCAGCTGCGCCAGCGGCGGGACGACCAGCACCGTCAGCACGATCACCGCCGTCACGAGCGCCGACGTGCGCACGCGCAGGGTGCGGGTGGAGCGCCGGGTGCGCCCCGCCGGCCGCCACCCGACCCCGGCCGGGGACGTCGCCGAAGCCGTCGACGGCTCAGCCATCGAAGCCCACCCTCGGGTCGGCCAGCCCGTACAGCAGGTCGGACAGCAGGTTCCCGGCCAGCACCGCCGCCGTGGCCAGCACCGTGAGCGCGGCCAGCAGCGGGAAGTCCACCGAGGTGGCCGCCTGTACGGTCGCCGCCGCGATGCCCGGCCAGCTGAAGACGGTCTCCACCAGCAGCGCACCGGTGATCAGCTCGGGTACCCGGGAGCCGATCAGGGTCAGCATCGGCAGCATGCCGGAGCGGAGCGCGTGCCCGAGCAGGACGCGCCGCTCCGCGAGACCCCGCGCGCGGGCCCCGCGTACGGGGTCCTCCGCCAGCGCGTCGGCCACGCCCTGGCGGACGTACAGGAAGAACCACGGCAGTTGGGAGACACCGAGCACCAGCGCGGGCAGCACCAGGTGCGAGGCGACCTGCCCGAAGGTGACCGTGTCGCTGCCGGCGTCGGTCAGGCCGCCCGAGGGGAGCACCCCGAGCCGGACCGAGAAGAACCAGATGGCGAGCAGGCCCAGCCAGAAGGCCGGGGCGGCCTCCAGGGTGTAGGCGAGCGAGGAGACGAGCCGGTCCAGCGGGCCGCCCTGCCGGCGGGCGGCCAGGACCCCGAGCACGGTGCCCGCCGACACCGCCACGGCGAACGCGCACGCGGCGAGCAGCGCCGACCAGCCGACCCGCTCCCCGATGACGTCGGCGACGGGCCGGCGCATGACGGAGGAGGTGCCGAGGTCGCCGGTGACCGCCGAGCCGAGCCAGTCCCACCAGCGCGGGAGCAGGGCCTGGTCGACGCCGAGGTTGACCCGGAGCTGGTCGAGTTCGGCCTGCGAGGCGGTGAGACCCGCGGTGCCGGCGTAGGCCTTCACGGGGTCGAAGGGGGACAGCGCGGCGATGGCGAAGACACCGAAGGTGACGGCGAGGAGGACCGGGGCGGCGAGGAGGGCCCGCCGCCCCGCCATGCGCGCCATCGGCCCCCAGGGGAGGCTCACTCGGCCCTCGGCTTCCAGCTCTCGACGTTCCACCAGGGGCCGGAGCCGAGGCCGTGGTCGTGCGGCTCGACCTGGGTGGTGAGCCCCTCCCAGCGGTCGTTCACGACGTACAGGTGGTCGATGTGGGTGAGGAAGACGTAGCCGGGGTCCTTGACGAGCTCGCGCTGCACGGTGTCGTACGCGGCCTTGCGCGCGGCCGGGTCGCCGCTCCTGCGGGCCTCGTCGAGGGCGCGGTCCACGGCCGGGTTGTCGTAGCGGGCCATGTTGTTGAAGCCGTCGCCGCCGAGGGAGGAGGCGAGGAGCAGGTACTGGTCGAAGTCGGGGTCGGCCGGGGAGCCGCCGCCCGCCAGGACGGCGTCGGTCTTCATCCGCGGTTCGATGACCTCCCAGGTGCCGGCCTCGGCCTTGACCTCGATGCCGGCCTTCCTCGCGTCGGAGGCGAAGGCGAGTGCGTGGTCCTGGCGGATCTTGTCGCCGGAGGTGTACCAGAGCGGGAAGGAGGCGCGGACCCCGTCCCTGACGCGGATGCCGTCGTCGCCCGTCTTCCAGCCGGCCTCGTCGAGGATCCTCTTCGCCCCGTCGAGGTCGTGACGGCGCTCGGTGCCGGCCGTGAACCACGGGCTGTCGCCGGGCACCGGGCCGAAGGCGGGCTTGCCCGCGCCCTCCAGGAGCCCGTCGACCATGGCCGTGCGGTCCACGGCGATGTCCAGCGCCCGCCGGACCGCCACGTCGCCGGTGACCTGGTGGTGCGTCGGGAGGGTCACGTTGCGGTAGTCGAAGGTCTTCGCCGCGTACGTGCTGCGCGCGGGGTCCTTCTCGAAGCCCCGGGCGAGACGGGGCGGCAGGATCGCCCCGTCCAGCTCGCCGGAGCGCAGCCGGGTGGCGCGCACGTCGTCGTCCTTGACGACGGCCATGGTGAACTTCTTGACCGCGGGCTCGCCGCCCCAGTAGCCGGGGTTGGCCCTGAAGCTGAGCTTCTCGCCCTTGGACCAGGCGGTGAGCACGTACGGGCCGGTGCCGACGGGCCGGGTGGTGAAGTCGCCGCTGTTGACGTCCTGCGCGCCCGCGACGTGCTCGGGGGCGATCGGCAGCACGGTCCGCTCGGCGAACGGGGCGTAGGGGTACTTCAGGGTGAAGACGACGGTGTCCTCGCCGCGCGCCTCGACGCCCTCGATCGCGTCCAGCTCGGTCTTGGAGGCGTTGTTCGTCCTGGCGTCGAGGATCGTCCGGTAGGTGAAGACGACGTCCTTGGCGGAGAAGGGCGCTCCGTCGCTGAACTTCACGCCCGGGCGCAGCTTGTAGGTGTACGTGCGGCCGTCGGCGGAGACCTCCGGCAGGGCCTCGGCCAGCGCCGGCTTCAGCCTCATGTCGGCGTCATGGGTGAGCAGTCCGTCGAAGATCTTCGAATTGCCGTCCTTGCCGTAGCCCAGCAGCGGGCTGAGGCTCTCGGGCTCGGTGGCGATGCCCACCACCACCGCGTCGGCGGCCGCGGCGCCGACGCCGGGGCCGGAACAGGCCGCCACGCCCGTGATGAGTGCGGCGGCCAGCGTCGCGCCGGCCGCTCCCCGTACTGTCCGGGCCGTCATGCTCTGCACATCCCTGTTCAAAATCATCCGCTATTGCAAAGAGCTCGCAATAATGCCAGACAGGATCGGAAGAAGACGAACCGGGGCACATCCCCGACGACCGACCGCAGGGGTCTTGCCGGGCTCCCGCCCTCCGTGCCATATATGTCTAGACCTTTACGGAGCGGAGGAAGGCACCCCCGTGCGACGCAGCGACGCCCCCACGCTCGCCCTCTGCCTGGCCCTCACCGGCCTCACCGACCTGACCGCCTGCACCGCACCCGACACCCGGCCCCCGCCCGCCCCGGCCGGACTGACCGCGCAGGCCGGCAGCGCCACCACCGTGCACGTCATGTGGGACACCGCGGCGGACCGGGACGGGGTGAGCGGCTACCGGGTCTTCGAAGGCGACCGGCTGGTCCGCGAACTCCCGGCCGAGAAGACGATGGTGGACGTCACCGGCCTCGCCCCGCAGACCGGTTACGCCTTCACGGTCCGGGCCGAGGACGCCGCCGGGAACCTCTCCGAGCCCGCCCCCGCCGTCCGGGCGACCACCCCGGCGGCCAAGGCCGAGGACCGCGCGGCGCCCACCGCTCCGGCCGCCACCACCGGACGCGCGAGCGGCCCCCGGGCCGCCTGGGTGTCCTGGACGCCGGCGACGGACGACACGGGCGTGACGGCGTACGACGTCTACCAGGGCGGCGTCCGGATCCACACCGTCGGCCACGGCGAGAGCGGCACCACCCTGAGCGGCCTCCAGCCGGACACCGTCTACACCTTCACCGTCCGGGCCCGGGACGGGGCGGACAACTCCTCCCCCGACGGACCGGCCGTGGACGTGACGACCCCGCCCGCCTCCGGCGACGGTCCCGGCACCGCCCCCTCCGCTTTCGTCGCGGCGGCTTCTCCCGGGGCGGTCACCCTCGCCTGGACCGCCCCGGACACCGGCCGCGAGACCACCGAGTACGAGCTGTACGTCAACGGACGGGCCACGACCGTCATCCAGTTCGGTGCGGGCGCCGTGCCCGCCGGACGGGTGGAGCACCGGCTCACGGTGGCGGAGCCCACGGGCACCGAATGGGCCGTCAAACTGCGGGCCAGGTTGCCCGACGGCAACTGGGGCGCCTTCTCCGCGGAACGGCGGATCACCCTCGTGGCGTGAAATTACGACACCGATCCGGCCCGAACGGCACGGTGGGATAAGAAGATCACGCACAATACATCCGTGTTCGGTGAGTACTCGGTCAATGACAATCAGGCAGATTCCGCGGACGACGACCCCCCGCCGGGCTCCCGCACGCGGGGGAACCTGCCACCGGAACCGGCGAGCTTCGTCGGCCGGGAACGCGAACTCCGGCTGCTCGGAGACCTGTTACTGGAACGACGGCTGATCACCCTCACCGGGGTGGGCGGGGTCGGCAAGTCCCGGCTCGCCCTGCGGGCCGTCGCCGATCGCCGCCAGTCCCGACCCGACGGCGTCTGGTGGGTGGAGCTGTCCCCGCTGCGCGATCCCGGCCTGCTCACCGCGACGGTCGCGCACGCCGTCGGCCTCGCCGACCACTCCCCGCGCCCGCTCGACGAGGAGTTGTGCGCGTGGATGGCCGGCCGGCGGCTCCTCCTCGTCCTCGACACCTGCGAGCACCTGGTGGCCGCCTGCCGCCACCTCGTCGGCGAACTCCTGCAGTCCGCACCGGGGCTGACGGTCCTGATCACCTCCCGCGAGCCGCTCGGCTCCCCGACCGAGGAGGTCGTCGAGGTCCGGCCGCTGCCCTGCGAGGGACCCGACAGCGACGCCCTCGCCCTCTTCCGGGCCCGCGCCCTCGCCGCGACCCCGCGGACGGCGGCCGTCTTCACGGACCCGGTACGGACCGCCCTCGCGGCCGAGGTGTGCCGGCGCCTGGACGGCATCCCGCTCGCGCTGGAACTCGCCGGCGCCCGGCTGCGGTTGTGGACGCTGGAGCAGACGGCCGAGCGGATCGGCGGACGCTTCGAGATGCTCTCCGGCTCCCGCGCCGCCCTGCCGCCCCGGCACCAGACGATGCGGACCACCATCGGCTGGAGCCACGAACTGTGCGAGCCGCTGGAGCGGTTGCTGTGGGCCCGGCTCTCGGTCTTCACCGGGGACTTCGACATCGCCGCGGCCCGCGCGGTCTGCGCGGGGGGACCGCTGCCCGCCGCGCGGGTCGAGCGGGTCCTGGCGGGGCTGGCCGCCAAGTCGGTGGTCCTGCGCACCGACGAGCGGGGCGCCGGCGCCCGCTACCGGATGCTCGACACGATCCGCGAGTACGGGCAGGACTGGCTGTGCGAACTCGGCGAGGCCCGGCTCCTGGGCGACCGGCACGCCCACTGGTACGCGGCGCTCTCCCAGGCCGCCGACCGGGGCTGGCTCGGCCCGGGACAGGTGGACTGGTACCGCAGGATCACCGCCGAGCAGGCGCAGCTGCGCACCGCGCTGGAGCACCTGCTCACCGCCGACCCGACGGCGGCCCTGGAGATGGCCGGGGCGCTGTGGTTCCACTGGTTCGCCTGCGGACACGCCCACGAGGGCCGGGGCTTCCTGGAACGGGCCCTGCGGGCCGCCGCGCCCACGGGGGCCGCGTACAACCAGGCCCAGTGGGCCCTCGGGCTCACGCTGCTGCTCCAGGGCGACATGGAGGCCGCCGGGCGGATCGCCGAGGAGTGCACGCGGGGCGCGGCCCGGCTCGCGGACCCCGAACGGGAGCTGCGCGCGGCCTACCTGCAGGCGGTGGCGGTCCTCATGCCGGGCGACCCCGTACGGGCGCTGGGGCTGGCGGGTCCGCGGGCCAGGGCGGGCCACGGCGGGCGGACGAGCGGTCCGGGCTGGCTGCTGTGCAAGCTGGCCACCGGCTACGCCCTGTGCGACCAGGGGCGGTTCGAGGAGGCGGCCGACGAGGCACGGGCCCTGCGGGAGGCGTGCGCGGAGCTCGGCGAGCGCTGGCTGCGGGCGTACGCGGACTACATCCTGGCGGTGGCCGCGCTGGGCCTGCGCGACCACGGGGAGGCGGCCCGGCACGTGCGGGCGATGCTCTCCGGCAAACGGCTGCTGGGCGACCGCATCGGCATCGCGCTGGGCCTGGACGTACTGGCCGCGGCGGTGGCCGGGCTGGGCGACGGGGAACTGGCGGCGCGGCTGCTGGGCACCGGACACGCCTGGTGGCGCTCGGTGGGGCGGCCGCAGATGGGCTCTCCCTCGCTGACGGCCCTGCGGGACCAGGGCGAGCGGCGGGCCCGGGCCGCGATCGGCGACGCCGCGTACGAGACGGCGTTCCTGGGCGGCGCGGCGACGTCCACCGGCTGATCAGCGGCCGGTGGACGCGGTGCGTACCGGATGGGCTTCGTCGGGGCTCCCGTCAGTACGGGAGGGGTCTGCCCGACGGTGTGCGCAGGTCCAGGTCTCGTGGGGCGGGCTTGGGGACGGGCTTGCGGATCAGCTGCTGGCGCATGCTGCCTCCTCGCTCAGACCAGGGCCGGGCGGCGGGGTTCCACCGTGCGGCGGTCGGGGAGCAGTTCACCGGTGTCGTCGAACATCACGACCCCGTTGCACAGCAGGCTCCAGCCCTGTTCGGGATGGGAGGCCACGATGCGCGCGGCGTCGTGATCGGCGCGGTCGGCGGATGGGCAGGGTGGCTGGTGGGAGCACATGGCGCACCTCCTCGCAAAGTGGGGCGGGAGGGCCGGTGGTCACCCGGTCGATTCCGCGATCCACGGTGGCTGGTGAGTATTGCCGATCGCCACCCCCGGACGGAACCCATATCCGTCGTCCAGTTCAGGGTGTGTATGCCCGATTACCATGCGCTCATGCCCGGTATCCGGATCATTCACCGTACGTCTCGGCCGGCCGCCGAGACCTGGCTTCGGCTCACCGACTGGGAGCGCCACGGCGCGCAGGTCCCCCTCACGCGGACGATCATCTCCACCGCGCCCCCGACGCGCGTCGGAACGATCTTCACGGCCCGCACGGGTGTGGGCAGGATCACTTTCGACGACCCCATGGAGGTCGTGGTCTGGCAGCCCCCGGCGGGCGGCTCACCGGGGCTCGTCCGGCTGGAGAAGCGCGGCCGGGCCGTGACGGGCTGGGCGGAGATCGAGATCCGGCCCCTCGCCTCGGGGGGCACCGAGGTCCACTGGCGCGAGGACCTGCGCGTGCGCGGCCTCCCCCGCGCCCTGGACCCCGTGGTGGCGGCGGCGGGCCGGCTGCTCTTCGGGCGGGCCCTCGCCCGGCTGCTGCGGACCTGAGGTCGCGGGCTAGGGTGCCGTGATCACCGCACCGGTGATCACCGAGCGACCGAGGAGAATCCCCGTGGCCACTCCGCCACCGCCGCAGCAGGGCGCCGGAGGCCCGTACAGCCCGGCGGGCCCCTACGTACCCCGGCAGCCCGAGGGGGCCGGCGGCCCCGTGTTCACCGGACCGCAGCAGCCGTACGGGGCGTACGCCGCCCACCCGCAGCCGGGCCGGTACGGCTGCACCCTGTGCGGGTCCTGGCCCGCCGCGCACGCGACCGTACGCGGCCACCAGGGCCTGATCGTGCTGATGCGGTTCCTGAGCCAGCGCGGGCCGTTCTGCCGCGACTGCGGACTCGCCACCTACCGCCGCATGTCCTCGGACACCCTGTGGCAGGGCTGGTGGGGCCCGCTGTCGTTCTTCGTCACGCCGGTGACCCTGCTCATGAACCTCGGCCCGCGGGCGGCCTTCCGCAAGCTGGCGCCCCCGGCGGGCGGCTTCCGCCCGTCGCTCGACCCGGGCAGACCGCTGTGGCGCCGGCCTCCGGCGCTGCTCCTCCTCGCACCGGTGCTGCTCGTCTTCCTGGCCGTCCAGGCACTGCTCGTGATCGGCCTGGTGGTCGACGGCCCGGAGCGGCTGTCCGTGGGGCAGTGCGTGCGCAACGAGGGCAGCTGGACCGACCAGGACCTGGAGGTCGTGCCCTGCGGCTCGTCCCGGGCCCAGTACGAGGTCACCGCCGTGTTGGACACGCCCGGCGCGCACTGCGCCCCGCTGGACTACCTCGCCGATCCCAAGTACGGCCCCGACGAGTTCACCAGCGCCTGCCTCACGTCGCTGCACTGAGACCCCGGCCGGGGTGCGGGACCCGGGGTCCCGCACCCCCCGCCGAGGCCTTGTGCCTAGGTCGTCTCTTTCGGATCTTGCGGGCGAGGCAAGATCCGGAAGAGACGGCCTAGCGGATCGGCATGCCGGAGATCGTGCGGGCGATCACCAGCCGCTGGATCTCGCTGGTCCCCTCGAAGATGGTGTAGATCGCGCTGTCCCGGTGCATGCGCTCCACCGGGTACTCCCGGGTGAAGCCGTTGCCGCCGAGGATCTGGACCGCCTGCGCGGTGACCTTCTTGGCGACCTCGCTCGCGAACAGCTTCGACATCGAGCCCTCGGCCGAGTCGAACGGCCGGCCGGCGACCGCCATCCAGGAGGCCCGCCACACCAGCAGCCGGGCCGCGTCGATCTGCGTGCGCATGTCGGCGAGCTGGAAGGCCACGCCCTGGTTGTCGATGATCGGGCGGCCGAACTGGGTGCGGGTCTTCGCGTAGTCGAGGGCGACCTCGTACGCCGCGCGCGCGGTGCCCACGGCCATCGCGCCGACCGCCGGCCGGGAGGCCTCGAAGGTGGCCATGGCCGCGTTCTTCACGCGCTCCCCGCCGCCGCTGCGGGCGCGCTCGTGGGCCCGCGCGAGGCGCTCGTCCAGCTTCTCCTTGCCGCCGAGCAGGCAGGACCCGGGGATCCGTAGGTCCTCCAGCACCACTTCGGCGGTGTGCGAGGCGCGGATGCCGTGCTTCTTGAACTTCTGGCCCTGGGAGAGTCCCGGGGTGTTCGGCGGCACGATAAAGGAGGCGTGCCCCTTGGTCCCCAACTCGGGATCGACGACGGCGACCACGATGTGGACGTTGGCGATGCCGCCGTTGGTCGCCCAGGTCTTGGTGCCGTTGAGCACCCACTCGTCCTTGGCCTGGTCGTAGACCGCACGGGTGCGCATCGAGCCGACGTCGGAGCCGGCGTCCGGCTCGGAGGAGCAGAAGGCGGCGACCTTCACGTCGTCCGGGGTGCCGTACATCTGCGGGATCCAGGTGCCGATCTGCTCCTCGGTGCCGTTGGCGACGACGCCGATGGCCGCGAGTCCGGTGCCGACGATGGACAGGGCGATGCCCGCGTCCCCCCAGAAGAGCTCCTCCATCGCCATCGGGATGCCGAGGCCCGTCGGGTCGAAGAACTGCTGGGCGTAGAAGTCCAGGGAGTAGATGCCGACCTTCGCGGCCTCCTGGATGACGGGCCAGGGAGTCTCTTCGCGCTCGTCCCATTCGGCGGCCGCGGGGCGCATCACATCGGCGGCGAAGCCGTGGATCCAGTCCCGTACCTGCTTCTGGTCGTCGTTCAGCTCCATGGTGAACTCCGCCATGTCCCCTCCACCTGTCTGTGCTCGTCGCTGCGGAGGTTACTAGCGGTAACCACCACGAAGGCACAGTCTGTTACCGGCGAGTAAGGCCTGTCAAGCACGGAAGATTCCGACCGGGACGGCTGCCGATTCGATCCTCGGGGTGCACCGGGTGTTACGTTGCGTGGGCGTCACGCACATCGCAAGGGCGGGGAGAGAAACACGTCATGGAGACCACTCAGCAGGCCGGCGAACCGGGAGCGGCCGAACGCCGCCGGCGGGAGCTGCTCGAAGCCGCGGACCGGGTCGTGCTCAGGGACGGCCCCAAAGCCTCCATGAACGCCATCGCGGCCGAGGCCGGCATCACCAAGCCCATCCTGTACCGGCACTTCGGGGACAAGGCGGGCCTCTACCAGGCGCTCGCCGTACGGCACACCGACGCCCTGCTCGACTCGCTGCGGGCCGCGCTCGACGCACCCGCCGAGCGGCGCCGCCGGGTGGAGGCGACCCTCGACACGTATCTCGCCGCCATCGAGGCCCGCCCGCAGGTCTACCGCTTCCTCATGCACCCCGCCGAGGACTCCCACAGCGCGGAGCGCGGCTTCGACGTGGGCCTGCACTCGGCGCCGCTGCTGCGCAGGCTCGGCGAGGAACTGGCCGAGGTGATCGGCGAGCGGGTGGACCTCGGCCCGGGCGGCGAACGCCTGGCCCGGGTCTGGGGCCACGGCATCGTCGGCATGATGCACGCCGCCGGCGACTGGTGGCTCGGCGAACGCCCCTGCGAACGCGCGGAGCTCGTCGCCGGCCTCACCGACCTCCTCTGGGGCCGCCTCTCCTCCGCCGGCAACCGCGTGGACGGCCCCGGCTTCTAGCCGCGCCCGGCCGGCCCCGCCGGGCCATCTTCAGGCCACGCGCCTCAGACCCCGGCGAGGCTCGACAGGCCTTCCGCGCCCCAGGGGGTCTTGCGGATGGCCCGCCGCAGGCGACGGGCTCGCAGGCCGGTCACCCGGTCCGCGTACACGGTCCCTTCGAGGTGGTCGCACTCGTGCTGCAGGCAGCGCGCGAAGAACCCCGTACCGACGATCCGCACGGGCTCCCCGCGCGAGGTGACCCCCTCGACGACCGCCCGGTCGAAGCGCGCCGTCCCCGCCTCCAGCCCCGGCAGGGACAGGCAGCCCTCGGGCCCGAGGAACTCGTCCCCGTCGGCCTCGACCAGCCTCGGGTTGACGATGTGCCCGACGTGGCGGACGTCCTCGTCGTCGGGGCAGTCGTAGACGAAGACCCGCTGTCCGACGCCGATCTGGTTCGCGGCGAGGCCGACCCCCTGCGCGGCGTACATCGTCGCGAACATGTCCTCGATGAGCCGGTCGAGCTCCGGGCCGAACGCGGTGACCTCCGCGCAGGGGGAGTGGAGCACCGGAGCACCCAACAGGCTCATGGTGCGGACGAGTCCGGTGGTACCGGGAATGGGGCGCTGTCGCATGGCCGTAAGCGTACGACGGGCGACTATATGAGGAGATCCGCGGCGGGGCGGGGGCGCCGCGGTCAAGGCTGCGGCCGGTACTGGATAGGCTGGGGCCGACCGACGCAAGGAGGACAAGGGACGATGGCAGGCAACACGGAGCCGCTTTCGCCGCGGGCCAAGCTGGCCGTGACGGCGGGCAAGGCCGCGGCGGCGGTGTCGCGGGCCGCGGGACGCGGAAGCGGATCGGTGATCGGTGGCAAGGTCGCACTCAAACTCGACCCCGATCTTCTCGGCGCGCTGGCGCAACACCTCGACGTCGTCCTCGTCTCCGCGACGAACGGCAAGACCACGACGACCCGGCTGATCGCGGAGGCCCTGCGGGCCAGCGGTCCGGTCGTCTCCAACGCCCTCGGCGCCAACATGCCGGCCGGCATCACCTCGGCCCTGGCGGGCGGCTCGGACGCCAAGTACGGCGTCATCGAGGTCGACGAGAAGTACCTGGCCGGAGTGGCCCGGGACGTCACCCCCAAGGTGATCGCCCTGCTCAACCTCTCCCGCGACCAGCTGGACCGCGCGGCCGAGACCCGCATGCTCGCGGAGAAGTGGCGCGAGGGCCTCCAGGGCTCGAAGGCCGTCATCGTCGCGAACTGCGACGACCCGCTGATCGTGTGGTCCGCCTCCTCCTCGCAGAACGTCGTGTGGGTCGCCGCCGGCCAGGAGTGGAAGGACGACGCCTGGTCGTGCCCCTCCTGCGGCGGTGTCATGCAGCGCCCGGGCGACGACTGGTTCTGCGGCGAGTGCGGCTTCCGCCGCCCGACCCCGACCTGGGTGCTCTCCGGGGACCACGTGCTGGACCCGCACGGCTCGGCCTGGCCGATCCACCTCCAGCTGCCCGGCCGCGCCAACAAGGCCAACGCCGCCACCTCGGCCGCCGTGGCCGCCGTCTTCGGCGTGCCGCCGCAGGTCGCCCTGGAGCGGATGTACCAGGTGCAGGCCGTCGCCGGCCGCTACGACGTGGTCAACTTCCAGGGCCGTGAGCTGCGGCTGCTGCTCGCGAAGAACCCGGCGGGCTGGCTCGAAACGTTTTCGCTGATCGACCCGCCGCCGACCCCGGTGATCCTCTCCGTGAACGCGCGCGGCGCCGACGGCACGGACACCTCCTGGCTGTGGGACGTGGACTACACGCGCCTGGCCGGCCACCCGATCTTCGTGATCGGCGACCGCAAGCTGGACCTCGCGGTCCGCCTCGAGGTCGCGGGCCTGGACTTCCGGGTGTGCGAGACCCTCGACGAGGCCGTGCAGCTCGCGCCGCCCGGTCAGATCGAGCTGATCGCCAACTACACCGCCTTCCAGGACGTCCGCCGCCGCGTCGGCAACTAGGCCCGTCAGAAACGCAGAGGACAAGAGCATGAGCGACAACAGCCTGCGTCTGGTGTGGGTCTACCCCGACCTGCTCAGCACGTACGGAGACCAGGGCAACGCCCTCGTCGTGGAGCGCCGGGCCCGCCAGCGCGGCCTGGACGTGCAGCGCGTGGACGTGCGCAGCGACCAGCCCATCCCCACCTCGGGCGACATCTACCTGATCGGCGGCGGCGAGGACCGGCCGCAGCGCCTCGCCGCGGAGCGCCTGCTGCGCGACGGCGGGCTGGAGCGCGCCGTCGCGAACGGGGCGATCGTCTTCTCCGTGTGCGCCGGGTACCAGATCCTCGGCAACGAGTTCGTCAACGACATGGGCCAGCGCCAAGAGGGCCTCGGCCTGCTGGACGTCGTCACCCTGCGCGGTGAGGGCGAGCGGTGCGTCGGCGACGTCCTCGCCGACATCGACCCGCGGCTGGGCCTGCCGCAGCTGACGGGCTTCGAGAACCACCAGGGCGTGACGCACCTCGGCCCGACGGCCAAGCCGTTCGCCCGGGTCACCATGGGCCGCGGCAACGGCACCGGCGACGGCACCGAAGGCGCCTACAACGACACGGTGTTCGGCACCTACATGCACGGCCCCGTGATGGCCCGCAACCCGCAGATCGCGGACCTGCTGCTGAAGCTGGCCCTCGACGTGAACGCCCTGCCGGCCATAGACGACCGGTGGTACGAGGCGCTGCGCGCGGAGCGCATCGCCACCGCGACGCAGCCCGCGTAGCGCCCGGCGGACCGCTCATCGGGGCGGCCCCGCCATCATGTGTTCGGCCCGGTTTTCCCTAGGGGGAACCGGGCCGACGTGGTTTCGTACGACGCGTACGACCAGCATGTGGAGGATGGTTCAGCCCACTGCTCCACCGCTTGTAGGGTGGCCGTAGTTCCAACCGGACGACGTGGTCCGGTCGTCGGCCCACGTTGCAAAGGTCCGTTCCTGCCATGCGCATAGGTGTGCTCACTTCCGGTGGCGACTGCCCCGGCCTCAACGCCGTCATCCGCTCCGTCGTGCACCGCGCCGTCGTCGACCACGGCGACGAGGTGATCGGCTTCCTCGACGGCTGGAAGGGCCTGCTGGAGGCGGACTACCGCAAGCTCGACCTCGACGCCGTCGCCGGCATCCTGGCCCGCGGTGGCACCATCCTCGGCTCCTCCCGGGTCCAGCCCGCGCACCTGCGCGACGGCGTGGAGCGTGCCCGCGGGCACGTCGCCGACCTCGGCCTCGACGCGATCATCCCGATCGGCGGCGAGGGCACCCTGAAGGCCGCGAACCTGCTGTCGCAGGCCGGTCTGCCGATCGTCGGCGTCCCGAAGACCATCGACAACGACATCGCCTCCACCGACGTCACCTTCGGCTTCGACACCGCCGTCGGCGTGGCCACGGAGGCCCTGGACCGCCTGAAGACCACCGCCGAGTCCCACCAGCGCGTGATGGTCGTGGAGGTCATGGGCCGCCACACCGGGTGGATCGCCCTGCACTCGGGCATGGCGGCGGGGGCGCACGCCATCGTCGTGCCGGAGCGTCCCTTCGACATCGAGGAGCTGACGGCGATCGTCGGCGAGCGCTTCTCCGCGGGCAAGCGCTTCGCGATCGTCGTGGTCGCCGAGGGCGCCAAGCCGCGCCCCGGGTCGATGGACCTGGAGGAGGGCGGCGTCGACATGTACGGCCACGAGCGGTTCGCCGGCATCGGCAACCGGCTCGCCGTGGAGCTGGAGCACCGCCTGGGCAAGGAGGCCCGGCCGGTGATCCTGGGCCACGTCCAGCGCGGCGGCACGCCCACCGCGTACGACCGGGTCCTCGCCACCCGCTTCGGCTGGCACGCCGTGGAGGCCGCGCACCGCGGCGAGTTCGGCATGCTGACGGCGCTGCGCGGCACGGACATCGAGATGGTGCCGCTCGCCGAGGCCACCTCGACCCTCAAGACGGTGCCGGCCGACCGCTACGACGAGGCCCAGACGGTTCTGTAACCGTATGCCCGTTACGGCCGCCCCCGCGCGCAGGAGCGTACGGGGGCGGCATTACTGTGGTGGGGCGCCACGGTCAAGGGAGTGAAGAGATGGATCACAGCGGGCACGGCATGGACATGAACATGGACCTGCCGCCCTTCACTCTCGGACGCGGGCTGGAGTTCTCCTTCGACCCGTTCTTCCTGATCGGCTCGCTGGCGGGACTCGCCCTGTACGGGTGGGGGGTGCTGCGGCTGCGCCGGCGCGGGGACGCCTGGGCGCCGGGTCGTACGGTCGCCTTCACCGCGGGCGTGCTGACGGTCGTCCTGGTGATGTGCACCAAGCTGAACGACTACGGCATGGTCATGTTCAGCGTGCACATGGTCCAGCACATGGTGATCAGCATGATCACCCCGATCCTGCTGCTGCTGGGCGCCCCGGTGACCCTGGCGCTCCGCGCCCTGCCGCCCGCCGCACGCGGCCACAAGGGGCCGCGCGAGCTGCTGCTGGCTCTGCTGCACAGCCGGTACATGCGGGTCGTCACCCACCCCGCCTTCACCATCCCCCTGTTCATCGCGAGCCTCTACGCCCTGTACTTCACCCCGCTCTTCGACTTCCTGATGGAGAGCCGCACGGGGCACATCGCGATGATGGTCCACTTCCTCGCCGTCGGCCTCGTCTTCTTCTGGCCGATCATGGGCATCGACCCGGGTCCGCACCGTCCCGGCTACGTGATGCGGATGCTGGAGCTCTTCGCCGGCATGCCCTTCCACGCCTTCTTCGGCATCGCCCTGATGATGGCGAGCGAGCCGATGATCAGGACGTACGCGAACCCGCCGGCCTCCCTCGACATCGACCCGCTGCTCGACCAGCAGTGGGGCGGCGGGATCGCCTGGGCCTTCAGCGAGATCCCGTCGGTGCTGGTGCTGATCGCCCTGGTCTACCAGTGGTACCACTCCGAGCAGCGGGCGGCGAAGCGCTCCGACCGGGCCGAGGACCGCAACGGCGACAAGGAGCTGGAGGCGTACAACTCGTATCTCGCCTCGCTCCAAGCGCGTGGCCAGTAGCGGAACCACCCTGTCGCGCGCGACCATGGGGCATGACCGGATCCGTTAAGGCGATGGCCGTCATGACCTTCGCCGCACTGGTGGCCGTCGCCACGTACTCCGTGGCCCTCGGCAGCAACGGCTGGCTGTGGTTCGGCTGGGTGGTGCTGGGGCTGCTGACCGCCGGGATGGCCGCCTCGCGCAATGTCTGAGGTTGTTCCCTCCGCCCCCTCCAGCCCGTGACTCACCGTCCGTAAAATGGCGGTGACAACGGGATATCGACGGGAGCGGCCTGGTGTTCTACCACTTGCTCAAGCACGTGCTGATCGGTCCTCTGCTGAGGCTGCTGTTCCGGCCCCGGATCGAGGGCCTGGAGAACATCCCGGCGGAGGGTGCCGCGATCATCGCGGGCAACCACCTGTCCTTCTCCGACCACTTCCTGATGCCCGCCATCCTCAAGCGGCGGATCACCTTCCTCGCGAAGGCCGAGTACTTCACCGGCCCCGGCGTCAAGGGCCGGCTCACCGCCGCCTTCTTCCGCAGCGCCGGACAGATCCCGGTGGACCGCTCCGGGAAGAACGCCGGACAGGCGGCCCTGCGCGAGGGGCTGGCGGTGCTGGCCAAGGACGAGCTGCTCGGCATCTACCCGGAGGGGACGCGCTCGCACGACGGGCGGCTCTACAAGGGGAAGGTCGGCGTGGCCGCGATGGCCCTGGGCGCCGGGGTGCCCGTGATCCCCTGCGCGATGGTCGGCACCTTCGAGATCCAGCCGCCCGGGCAGAAGATCCCGAACATCCGGCGGGTGACGATCCGCTTCGGCCGGCCGCTGGACTTCTCCCGGTACGCCGGCATGGAGGGCGAGCGGGCGATCCTGCGGGCGGTCACCGACGAGATCATGTACGCCGTCCTCGAACTGTCCGGCCAGGAGTACGTCGACCGGTACGCGGCCGAGGTGAAGGCCGAGGAGGAGGCCGAGCGCAAGAAGGACCAACGGAAGAAGGCCCGGCGCTCCGCGCGCTGAGCCTCCTCCCGTACGGCCGGTCCGCTCTAGCGGACGGCCGGCAGCTCCTCACGGGCGGGCCATGCGCTGCCCGTTCCCTGGTCGAGCGAGCGCGCGGCGGCCTGGGCCGGGGCGACGGGCGTGGCGTGCGGAGCGCACGTCACGTCCTGGGCGTCGACCTTGCCGGTCAGCAGGTAGGTGTCCACCCGCGTGTTGACGCAGGGGTTCAGCAGGCTGGTGACACCGTGCGAACCGGCGTTCTGCTCGGTGATCAGACGCGAGCCGGCGAGGCGGCGGTGCAGCTCGACCGCGCCCTTGTACGGCGTGGCCGCGTCCCGCTCGGACTGGACGATCAGGATCGGCGGCACGCGCTTGGCGCCGACCGCGATCGGGGTGCTCTGCTTGGCCTTCCAGGTCGCGCAGGGCAGGTTCATCCAGGCGTTCGACCAGGTCAGGAACGGGTACTTCTCGTGGAGCTTGGAGTTGTCCCGGTTCCACGTGGCCCAGCTGGTGGGCCACTTGGCGTCGGCGCACTCGACCGCGGTGTAGACGGCGTTGCCGTTCTCCGAGGCCGCGTTGCCCTTGGTGTCCGTCATGTCCGGGGCGATGGCGTCGACGAGGGCCTGCTCGTCACCGGCGGCGTAGGCGGCCCAGGTCTGGGCGACGGGCACCCAGGAGGAGTCGTAGTACGGGGCGCCCTGGAAGAAACCGATGAGCTCGGCCGGTCCGACGATCCCGCCGATCGGGTTGGCCTTCGCCTTGGCGCGCAGCTCCTGCCACTTGGCCTCGACCTTGGCGCGGGTGTCGCCGAGGTGGAAGACCCCGTCGTTCTTGGCGACCCAGTCCTGCCAGTCGTTCCAGCGCATCTGGAAGGCGACGTCCTGGCCGAGGTTGGCCTCGTACCAGATGTTGTCCTGCGAGGGGTCGACCACGCTGTCCACGATCATGCGGCGCACGTGGGTCGGGAAGAGGCTCGCGTAGACCCCGCCGAGGTAGGTGCCGTAGGAGACGCCGAGGAAGTTCAGCCTCGCCTCGCCGAGGGCGGCGCGGATCACGTCCATGTCGCGGGCGCTGTTCGGCGTGGTCATGTGCGGCAGCATCTCGCCGCTGCGCTCCTTGCAGCCGTCCGCGTACTCGGCGGCGAGCTTGCGCTGGGCGAGCTTGTCGGCCTCGCTGTCCGGGACCGGGTCGGCCTTGGGGGCCTTGACGAACTCCTGCGGGTCGATGCAGGAGATGGGCGCGGAGTGGCCGACACCGCGGGGGTCGAAACCGACGAAGTCGTACGCCTTGGAGGCGTTGACCCACAGCGGGCTCTTGGTGGTGACCCGGCGCGGGAAGCGCATGCCGGAACCGCCGGGGCCGCCGGGGTTGTAGACGAGCGCGCCCTGGCGCTCCTGCTTCGTGCCGGTGTTGCCGATCCGGTCGACGGCGATCTCGATGGTCTTGCCGTACGGCTTCGCGTAGTCGAGCGGGACCTTCACCCAGCCGCACTGGATGGGCTTCTCCAGGCCCCAGTCCGCGGGGCAGTCCTTCCAGTCGATCCCGGTACGGGCGGCGCGGGCGGCGGCGATCTGGACGCCGAGCACCTCCGGGAGCTTCGGGCCGTTGTCGGCCTGGGCCGCGGCGGCCGGCGGGGCCAGCAGCAGGCCCGCCGCCAATGTGCCGGTGATCAGTGTGGCGGCGCTCCCCAGCGTCGCGTTGCGTATCACGTGGTTGTTCCCCCTGCGTCAGGTGCCGCCGTGGGCGGCCGGGTTGGTCGGATTCGGTCGTCGGCGTGCAGGGGGATCCTGTCGTCTGATCCGGGACCGGCGACAGAGCTCGATCGACTTCTTTGCCAACCCGATAACCGGAAAGGCGTGTACCGCTGAGCGGTGCCTGATTCGTCCCCCGTTCAGCCGTGGTACGTACGGCAGGCCGCGTCGAGCACCTCGCGCAGCCGCAGGGCGTCCGGGGCCAGGGCCGTCACGAGGACCGCGGGCCCGGCCAGCGGTGTCACGACCGCGCACTCCCCCAGGACCCGGGCCGCGGGCGGGTCGTCGGCGAAGTCGGGGTCCACGACGAGGAGCTGGCCGAGGGCCCGGTGGCCGGCCAGGCCCGCGGGGCCGTCCCAGCCGCCGGGCGCACCGGGGCCGCAGGCGAGTTCCTGGTCCAGCAGCGGACGGCCGCCGCAGGTGACGGTGAGCCGGCTGCTCAGCAGGCCCGGGTCCTCCCCCGCGCGTCCGAGCACCTGCTCCTCGCGGAGCAGCAGCCGGGCGGTGGGGGCCAGTACGACCCGGGTGCGTACCCGCAGTTCGCTGCCGCGCACCGACACCAGCGGCTCCGGCAGCCAGCGCACCGAAGCCCCGTCCTCCAGGGTCAGGCGTACGTCGTAGCGCGCGGGTTCGCCGCCGCGGCCGGGCAGCGCCAGGGTGGCTGCGGCCGAGGCGAGGGCGAGGCGCGCGCCGGGCCCGGCGGTGGCCTCGACGGTGAGGTGGTCCCCGCCCAGCGGGGCGCTCATCGCGCCGACCAGCATGACCCGGGCCTCGGCCGAGGGCCCGCGGGTGCGGCGCAGCGCGAGGGGACCCTCGCCGGCCAGCAGCGGGAGGGCGGTGCCGCCCCGCCCGTCGGCGACGGCGTGGATGCGGGCGGTGGCCCGCAGGCCCGACGCGGGCACGGGCACGGGGGTGGGCGCCGGGTGCGGGGGGACCCGGGGCGCGGAGAGGGGTGGTGCGCTGGTCACCGTGCGGTCCAGGTGGCGATCCGGCCGCGCACCCAGGCGGCCACGGGGGCCACCCCTTCGGGTCCGCGCAGCGACTGGAAGGCGACGGGCAGTTCACCGCGCTGCGCGGCGGCGTCGCGGGCCATCCGGCCGAGGTCGGAGCCGACGTAGGGGGCGAGGTCGGTCTTGTTGACGACGAGGAGGTCGGCGGTGGTGACGCCGGGGCCGCCCTTGCGGGGGATGTCGTCCCCGCCGGCCACGTCGATGACGAAGATCTGGGCGTCGACGAGGCCGCGCGAGAAGGTGGCGGTGAGGTTGTCCCCGCCGGACTCGACGAGGATCAGGTCGAGGGGGCCGTTCTCCCGGAAGGCGTCCTCCAGCTCCTCGACGGCCTCCAGGTTGGCGGAGATGTCGTCGCGGATGGCGGTGTGCGGGCAGGCGCCGGTCTCGACTGCGGTGATCCGCTCGGGCGGCAGGACGGCCTCGCGGAGCAGGAACTCGGCGTCCTCGCGGGTGTAGATGTCGTTGGTGACGACGGCCATGGACAGTTCGGTGCGCAGCGCGCGGCACAGGGCCGCCACGGTGGCGGTCTTGCCGGAGCCGACGGGTCCGCCGAGGCCGATGCGCAGGGCGCGCCGGGTGCCGTCGGCGCGGAGCGGGGCGGCGCCGTGGGTGTGCCGGTGGGGGTAGGTCACGGCGTGGTCGAGGTGCATGGGGGGTGTCCATACCTTTCTTCGTGGGTTGATTCGGGTCATTCGTAAGATCGGGACACCCAGGGGAGTCGGGTGTGGCTGGCATGGGGTAGCCGCTGTTGT